>CAJBTJ010000360.1 GCA_903958565.1 uncultured beta proteobacterium | reverse complement strand
TTCTGTCACGCCGTGATGCGTTTCGACTTCACCACTCAAGAGCACTTTGCGATTAATGATTGTCAAAATCAACGCATTGAGCGCGACCGCTGCGGCCGCACGCCATCCGAAGTTCGTCAGCATATACAAGGAGTCCCAACCAAACGTTTGGGCAACCATCAACACAGGTGGTGCCGCGTAGGCGCTCAGTACCCCTCCGATCGAAACGTTGACGAACAACACCCCGAGCGCCATGTATTTAAAGCCTGTGTGGCCGGGTCGTTTGAAATAGCCATCACGCAACAATAGGGCAGCGAGCGTCATGGCGGCAGGCTCTGTAATGAGCGAGCCCGCAAGCGGCACAAAGGTCAACACAACAAAAAACGTTGCCAATTGACGCTGCACGGGAATCATGCGGGCTAAACCACGCACCAACACGTTCACCAACTCAATAATGGGTCGGCTCGCCGCGACCACCATAATGGCAAAAACAAAAAGTGGTTCAGTGAAGTTGCGGGTATCCACATACTCGATCATGGTCGTGGTGCCCGCCATCATCGCCATCACGACGATGAGCACAAAGGCCCACACACCAAAGACCGCCTCAACCTCGGCTAAGAAATGCCAAAGTCCAGCATGGGGTCCGTTTTTATGTGCAAGCTTGGCGAACACGGGAACCGCAAAGGTATGGATCACCGCGATTGCGAATAGAACGGTCGCAATAATTTGGACGGAGTGGGGAACGTTCATAGGGCGATCTCTAAAAAAATAAACTGGGCCAACGAGAGCATGCACGCAGTACATGCGATTTTTCGACTATACCGTAGGCTTGAGGTAAATCACAGCCCAATCGCCATAGGTATCAAGATGTAAGGATTGACAGCCAATTGTTTCTGGATGATGCTGTGGTGTCTTTGTCTTTTTACAGTTGTGCGATGCCATCCCCCCGATCACTTGTTGTCCAAGCACTGACTGAACGCGCCTTTGCGCCCTACGGGGATATCTTAGGCGGCGAGGTCGCGAGCGGCTTGTTTATTAATGGCGGCACCAGTGAAAAAATCGCACTCGGTGACCCCGCCCTGACGGCACAATGCGGTGAGCCTTCTTTAAATCTTTACCGGGCACGCGCCAATCCTCTGCCGTTTACCGCGGTCGAACTCGAGCGACACTGTGTGGGCAGCCAATCCTTTATCCCGCTTGCTGGGGTGCCGTTTGTTGTTGTCGTGGCACTTGGCGACCCGAGCACGGGCGGCAAGACTCCACTAGAGAGCTCGATCGCCGCCTTCTGGATCGATGGCTCATGCGGAGTGACGTTTAAGCCAGCGACGTGGCATCACCCGCTTTTGTCACAGCGCGATGGCGACTTCGTGGTGCTCGAGCGACGAGCGCCGGGGGTGGACTGTGAAATCCAAGCGTTAAACCAGCCTGTTGAAATTCGACGCGCTTAGTTTGCTTGCGCCAAGATCATCTGCGCGGCTTTTTCAGCGATCACCATGGTCGGTGAGTTGGTGTTGCCCGAGGTAATCGTTGGCATGATCGAGGCATCCGCTACCCGCAAGCCTTGAATGCCGTAGACACGCAAGTTTGCGTCCACGACAGCCATGGGATCTTGACCCATCTTGCACGTGCCCACTGGGTGAAAAATCGTTGTACCGATTTCACCTGCAGCTTTCGCGAGCGCTTCTTCTGTGTCCTCGGAGATGCCGGGCTTAACCTCTTCGGGCTTAAAACGTGCGAGCGCCGATTGACCAACGATGCGTCGCGTCAAACGAATGCTATCGGCTGCGACGTGGCGATCTTCGGGTGTCGACAAATAGTTCGCCAGAATTTCAGGGTGCTGCGCGGTGTCAGGCGAGGTGATGTTGACGTGCCCTCGACTAGTTGGGCGCACGTTACAGATTGACGCGGTGAACGCGGGAAAGCTGTGCAGGGGCTCACCAAAGCGCTCGAGCGACAGCGGCTGCACGTGATATTCCACATTGGCACGCGTTTGTTCGGGTCCGGATTTTGCAAAGACACCTAGCTGTGACGGCGCCATACTCATCGGGCCGCGACGGGTCAGCATGTATTCGAGCCCGATCATGGCCTTGCCCCACCACGAATTCGCAAGCGTATTAAGAGTGCGTGTGCCTTGCACGCGATAGATCATGCGCAACTGTAAATGGTCTTGCAGGTTTTGACCAACGCCTTCCAGAGCATGCACAACGGGGATACCCAACGAACCTAGCAACCCGGTGGGGCCCACACCCGAGGCTTGCAATAGTTGCGGCGTGCCGATTGCACCTGCGGCCATTACGACCTCGCGATGTGCACGCGCGATGTGCTGCTCGCCATCTTTCAGAAACCGCACACCCGTGCAGCGCGTGCCTTCAAATTCAAGCTTGGTGGTGCGTGCGCCTGTTAGCACGGTTAAGTTACTGCGATGCTTAATGGGGCGCAAATACGCCTTCGATGCACTCCAACGAAAACCGGAACGTTGATTGACCTCAAAGTAACTCGCGCCTTCGTTATCCCCACAATTAAAGTCTGCGGTGGAGGGGATGCCCGCCTGATTGGCTGCATCGCGAAACGCGTCGAGGATCTCCCACGACAAGCGCGCGGGTTCGACACGCCACTCGCCACCGGCGCCATGGAATTCGCTTTCGCCGCCGTGGTGATTTTCCATGCCCTTGTAAAGGGGTAGCAAGTCTTTCCAGCCCCAGCCAAGATTGCCTTGGGCTTCCCAACCGTCGTAATCCGCGCTCTGGCCACGCATATAAATCATGCCGTTGATCGACGAGCATCCGCCCAATACGCGACCACGGGGATAGCCGAGCTCACGACCATTCAGTCCTGGATCAGCCTTCGTGCGATAACACCAGTCGGTACGGGGATTGCCGATGCAATAAAGGTAGCCCACGGGGATGTGAATCCAGTGCCAATCATCCTTGCCTCCGGCCTCAAGCAACAGCACGCGGTTGTTGGGGTTCGCCGACAAGCGATTGGCGAGCACACAGCCTGCCGAGCCTGCACCAACGATGACGTAATCAAAGTCGAGTGAATGGGGTGTTGTCATGATGTTGTCTGCTCTTATTTATTTTTTATAAATCGCTTGCATGTAAATATCGCATAAGACTTGCATCCCTGCCTGATCTTCTGCGTCAAACCTTGCAGGAACAGGACTATCCAGATCCCACACACCTATGAGCTGCTCTTGATAAAACAGAGGAATCACCAGCTCAGACCGTGAGGCCGCATCACAGGCGATATGGCCAGGAAACGCATGGACATCCGCGACACACTGCGCCTGACGGGTTGTCGCAGCCGTGCCACAGACACCTTTATTGAGCGGAATGCGCAAACAAGCGGGTTTGCCTTGAAACGGGCCGAGTACGAGCTCGGTCCCATCATAAAAATAGAAGCCGGCCCAGTTCAGATTACTGAGCGAGTGCATCACGAGCGCCGCCATATTGGCCGCGTTGGCGATGCGATCTGTCTCGCCATCCATTAAGGCGCGCGCCTGCTGGGCAAGATAGCGGTATTGCTCTGTCTTGGACAAGTGCGCCAGCGATGCGGTTGCGAACATGAAGGGAACCGAGGGTGAAGGGTGATGACATGCATTTTAGCGAAGCGCGTTCGTCCACGCGTTTCAACCTGGGGGGCTGATGGCTCGATGAATACGGCGGGGTTGGACAGCTTGCCTGTGGAGGGCCATAATATGGACTAATGTCAGTCCATATTATGAACCATCAAATGACTACGCCGACAGCCGCCATCAAATCAGGCACGCAAGTTGTGCAACGGGTCGCCGCCTTGTTGCGCAGCGTATCAGCACGCAATCGCCTTGGCGCCCGCCTAATTGATCTTTGCACTGAGGTCAATATCGAGCGCCCAACGGCCCACCGAATTTTGCAAGGACTCGTCTCTGAGGGCTTGATTCGTCAGGACGAAACAACCAAGCGATATTTTCTAGGCAGCATGATCTATGAAATGGGACTTGCGGCAAGCCCGCGCACAAATATGCGCGACTTATGTCATGCACATCTCCAGCAAATTGCCCAAACGACCGGCGACACGGTTTTTCTGACGACGCGTGCGGGTTTTGATGGGGTCTGTATTGACCGCGCAGAGGGCGCGTTCCCCATCAAGGTTTTTGTACTGGAAGTTGGGCGCAGGCGGCCACTGAATATCGGTGGCGGTGCGTTAGCGATTCTGAGCTTTTTGGACGACAACGAAATCGAACGCATTCTGAGCATCAACAAAGAGCGTTGCGCCGAGAAATTTCCAAACTATTCCGAAGCGGAGGCCCGTAAGGTCATTGCCCGCGCCCGCGCACGTGGTCATGTCATTAGCGATGTGATTGAATTACCCGGCGTGCGCACCATCGCATTCCCGATCTTCGATAAAAACAACCACCCCGTAGCCGCCATCAGCGTGGCCACGCTAAGCCAACGCATGGACAAAGGTCGCAGCGACCTTGCGATTTCTTGTATCACCAAAGCAATCGAGCAAATTCAACCTACGCTTCTGACGATGGAAGACGACGATTGACGTACCCGTACGCCATATTCGTTCGGCCCTCACCGTGTTTGTCATAAATAATTTTGCCACTGGCGATTTTGTCACCCGCCACGGCTGCGCGCTGCGCGGCAGTCACGCCATACAGTCGTGCATTGTTTTCACCAAAGATTGCGTTCTTGATCGGGCCGTCTGCCGGACCTAGAGGCTTTAAGCCATAACGTTTTTGCAAGTCCTCGGGAATTTCAATGCGACGCAAGGCCTCAATTTGCCACTGCGGTGCCCCCGTCCAGATCGCATCCGTACCCCAGCACACATGGTCTGCGCCAAGCCCCGCGACGAGTTGGCCCATCATCACGGCCGACACGCGCGGATCTGCAATCGTCGATTGCGCGAAAAGCTGACCCACGTCGGCATACACATTGGTCACGCCATGTTTGGCAGGGATTTCAGCCAAGTCTGTTACCCAATCAATACGACCTGTTTTTTCAAACTGTTCCCACGCGTTTGCCGCGCCATTGCCACCACCGTAGCGATAGCCACCGTGATAGATAATGAAATTAAGTTGAGGCCAGTCTTTCGCCGCCTTCGCCACATCATCTACTTTTGAATTGCGCAGTAAATGCGGAAACTGTTTCTCGACCGCGGGCGGAAACAATCCCTTGTGAATACACACATTTTTTAAACCGGCTTTCGCGAATTTTTCATACGCGGGATACACCAGCTTTTCATCGTCAAGCAACCAGGGATGCTTGGAAAGATCTTTGTGGGTGTTGTCGCCAATGGTGTAACCCTTAAAGGAGTCGGGTTTCAAGGTCTCGATTGCACGATCAATTTCATCAAGCCAGCCTGCATACCCAGGCGTGAAGATCGCATGCGCATAGGCACGCTTGGCACCGGCAATCCCATTAATCGTTGCGCGCGCATTGGCTTTCATGTCGTTCGTTAAAAACCAATCGCCCGGCTTCTCGGACGGCGCACCGCTAATGCACGCGATCTTTGTATCGCTATCAAGATAGATTTCTTTCAGA
>CAJBTJ010000359.1 GCA_903958565.1 uncultured beta proteobacterium | reverse complement strand
GATGGTTGCTTTTGAGTTCAATCGTTGTAAAGGAGAGTGCACCGGGAGGCAGGTGGGCGACGGTGGCATAACCGCAGGTGGTATCGGCCAAGGCGATCACGCTCGCGGCATGCAGATAGTTGTTTGGCGCAAAGTGCACTTTGCGTAAGATCATTCTACTTTTTAGGGTGTTCTCGGAAAGCTCAAGGGCTTCGACACCCATCAGGCCTGGTAAGTTCTCTCCACTGCGCTTATTCAATTCTTGAACCGTTATTTCTGGGCGAAGCTTAGACATGCAACGTATTCCTTTGGAGTGCGATGAGGGGTTTTGCCGTAAGATTATGCCGTAAGTCTGGCCCACGCGAGCAAGGGCTTGCGAATCTCGCCAACTTCTAACGTTTTACTGAATCCATGACACAGTCTTCAAAGCAATCTCCTTCAACGTATGCGCATTTAGCCGAATCAGACGCGGGGCTCGTGCAAGGTTTTTCCGCGGCGCGGCTCTCGACAATCGCGGATGTGATGCAAGAGCAAGTGCAAGCGAATCATTTTCCTGGTGCGGTGACGATGGTGGCTCGTCATGGTGAGGTCGTACATTACGCGGCCCATGGATTTCAAGATGCGGCGAAATCTAAGCGCATGTCAAAAGACAGTATTTTTAGGCTCGCTTCGATGACCAAGCCGTTAGTCACAGCGGCCGCAATGATCTTGGTCGAGCGCGGGCGCATGAATATGTTCGACCCAATTGTTAAATGGCTACCAGAGCTAAAAGATCTTAAGGTTGAGACAGCGCAGGGCGACGTGCCTCTGGAGCGACCGATCTGGGTGCAGGACTTGATGCGCCATACGGCCGGCTTTGTGTATGGTGGTCGTGCAGCCTCGCCACGGATCGCAAAACTCTATACGGAATTAAACATTGAGTCGCGTGAGCACGACATCAGTTCAGAGGATATGTTGCGCAATCTGGGCAAGATTCCGCTGGCGCATCAGCCAGGAGCGTTCTGGGAGTACTCAATCTCCATTGATGTACTTGGGTTGCTTCTCGAGCGACTCGAAAATAAGTCGCTTGATTTGATTGTCAAAGAGTTGTTAACAGACCCGCTAGAGATGCCCGATACCACCTGGTGGGTGGCGTCCGATCAGTTCGGACGTGTTGCGCAAGCGCTGGATAGTGATCCGCTTAAAGCTGAGATGCTCAAGGGCTATCGGCAAACAGAGAATCCTGTGGGCCGCACCTACTTGCGTGGGGGCGGAGGCATGCTTGGCACTGGGCAAGACTACATGCGGTTCTTGCAAATGATGCTAAACGGGGGCGTGTTTGAAGGGCGTCGCTATTTGTCACGCAAGACCGTTGAATATATGTTGTCGAATCATTCTGCCGGGATGGGAGGAAACACGCTTGCTAACACGGGACCCGGGTATGGCTTTGGTTTGGGATTCGCGGTACGTCTGGAGCAGGGCATGGGTTGGGTGCCCGGATCAGTTGGTGATGCGATGTGGGCGGGTATTTGGGGAACCAGCTTTTGGATTGACCCCAGGGAGAACCTTGCGGCCTTAATCATGACGCAGGGGCCCACGAGCAAGACGCATAGTCGAATGTTGTATAAAACCTTGGTCTATGGCGCGCTGATGAAATGAGTTCAACAATCAACCCGGCATCCGGTCAGCCGATCGCCCCTGAAGTTCTGCGTAACTTTGCAGCCAATGTCTATCGCAGTGCAGGCGTGCCTGAGATCGAGGCGCAACTCGCGGCGGACACGCTTGTGCAAGCTGATTTATGGGGTCACCAGTCGCACGGCATGCTTCGTTTGGGCTGGTATTACGCACGCTTATGTTCGGGTGCGATGAAGGCGGTCACGCACACGACGCTTGAGGTCGATGCTGGGGCGATCGCTGTGATGGATGGCCATGATGGAGTCGGGCAAGTGGTGACGCGGCGCGCGGTAGATGAAGCCGTTATGCGCGCTAGAAATCATGGTGTTGGGGTGGTCTCGATTCGAAACTCCAACCATTTTGGTACCTGTATGTATTACACGCGCATCGCAGCAGAGCAAAACTGCATCATGATGCTGATGAGTAATGCGGGGCCTAATATGGCTCCGTGGGGCGGCTTAAAAAAGAAGATCGGGACCAACCCATGGTCGATAGCTGTACCAGGAGGCCCCTACGGTCCAGTGGTGATGGATATGGCGAACTCGGGCGTCGCGCGCGGCAAAATTTATTTGGCCAACAAGCGCCGCGAGTCTATTCCGGATCATTGGGCGGTGGATGCACAGGGCCGTCCGACCACAGATCCCCAGGAGGCCCTTGCGGGGTTTATTTTGCCCATGGCGGGTCACAAAGGTTATGTGATGGGCACCATGGTTGATTTGTTATCGGGCGTGTTGTCTGGCAGTCAGTTTTTGGATACGGTGCATGGCCCCTACGATCCGGTGAATCGCAGCGGTGCGGGCCATTTCATGATGGCCTTGAACGTTGCCGCGTTCATGCCGATCGCAGAGTTTCATCAACGAATCGATACGTATATTCGTTCGCTCAAGGACGTACCACTCGCGGTAGGGCACAGGCAGATTTACTATCCGGGCGAGATGGAGCGGTTGGCTGACCTCGAGAACCGGGCGAAGGGACTGATCTTGCCGCAGGACACACTAGAAGACTTGCAGCGCGTAGGGCGCGAAGCAGGCGTATCTTTCTAACTTGGAGATCAACATGAAATTCAGCATCCAGCACGCGAAGGACAAACCATTTGCACATGACGGCTTGCGCGAGTATTTTGATTACCGCGACCTAGGAATTTTTGACGCGACCGATGGTAAGGCTGTGATGCATGTGATTCGCGCAAGCAAAGGTAGTAATGCGACGGGTGAGTGGCATCGACACGAGCTGAATTTTCAATTTGTCTATGTCTTGAAGGGTTGGGCGATTTTTGAGTATGAAGGGCACGGTCAGCATAAGCTCGTTGAGGGTACGTGCGTACATCAGCCTCCTCATATTCGCCACCGCGAAATCGAACACTCGGAAGACTTTGAGGTGCTTGAAATCGTGCTGCCTGGCGAGTTCAAAACCATCACGATGTGATGCGTTTAGGCCTGCGTGAGGCAAAAAGGCTGGCGGCTATCGACCCCTTGCGTCGACGGGTACTTGGCGGCGTGGTTTGGACGGCGGTCTGTGCCGCAGGGTTGGGTGCACCTGCGCGAGGCCAGGGCCTAGCCCCAGCGACAGGTCCGACGAGTGTTGATCCTGATCCCTTGCTGCTGACAGACCCTAAGACTAAGCGACGCCTGAAGTTGCGTGTTCGCTTACCCGAGGGCGCTGGCAAAGTAGGGTTGATTGTGTACTCTCCTGGTCTAGGGAGTGGTGTGTCAAATGGTGCGGCGTGGTGCGAGGCTTGGAGACGGGCGGGATTTGCTGTCGTCACCCTCGCTCACCCTATCACCGATGACTCGATTTGGACTGTTGCAGCAGGTAAGACCTTCAAGACAACG
>CAJBTJ010000358.1 GCA_903958565.1 uncultured beta proteobacterium | reverse complement strand
CTGATGCCGCGACGGAAGTCGGACAGATTCTGACCCCAGGTGCCTCGCATCGTTATGCGGGATCGATTGATGATATTCAGGCAGCTGGCTTGTCTGCGGATGGCAGTATGCTGGTGTTGAAATTTGATTCGAATGAAGTTGTGTTTCTATCGGTTGAGTCGACAGGGTTTAGTTTGGCGGGTGTCAGCTATACCCCTCAGCAAATTATTGATCAATTTACATTAAGGCCCGCCTTTACGTATTTTGTGAATAACGCCACAGCCTATCTGTTGCCTGATCTATTTGCGGGCGATGTTTCGTTGGGATTGTTGTATCAGTGGATCGATACGAGTGCGGATGCTGTCTTGGTGGGATCAAACTTTGCAGACTTTATTGTGTTGCAAGGAACAGGTAATAAAGCGGTCAACAGTTCAGGTGGTGCGGATGTCATCGACGGAGGCACAGGCTCGACGTTTGTGTCTGGCGGTGTTGCTGGAGACGCTGACACGTTCTTTTTGGATGGCCGTGGATCAGGCGTTTCCTGGTCAACGATTACTGACTTTGAACTTGGGCGTGACAAGGCCACGATCTGGGGTTGGCGTGCAGGTGTGAGCAAGGCAAGTGTTCTGTTTAACGATACGGATACAGGCGGCGCCGCTGGCTATACCGGACTGACCTTGCACTTTGAAAATTTATTGCCTGACGCTGCCGCAAATGGAAGCTTGAATGCTAATTTCAACTCGATTACGTTGAGTGGATTGACGCTCGCGCAGTTTGGCGCATCCTCCCTGACAGAACTAAACGATCAAATCGCAAACAACTCAAACACTCATTTCATCGTTGGACAAACCAATGATGCATATGGCGAGCACGGGTATTTGTATATCAGTTAGTCTCAGCAGCTCAGCGTCCTATGCGAGGTGTTGCGAGCATTAACGCTGAGCACGCTCAACGTAGCGTGTCGGTTAATAAAAAAAGGAAGAAAAAAGCCGATTAACGGCGTATGATGCCCCAGGGTGAATCCATTCCGGTCAGAAATCCTCTGGTCGATCTACGTTCGCAGGCAAAGGTAATTCAGATGACAATTGTGTACACCGCGTTGGCTCAGCCACTTATTGATTTTCTGGATACTGCAAAATCTGATGTGAGTGCAACCTCAAGTTCACTCAATCAGAACCTTCTTTTGGGTGCTGATTATTACGGATCACTGCCTAGGATCATCACAGCGAATTATGGCTTTGATGGCTACATGGGCGTGCCAAATCTCAACGGTACCGATAGCGCCTCACAGGCTGCCGCTTATGCAGCGGGTATTTCCTGGGAAAACCTCGATCCAAGTTTGGGTGCACCGTCGCGCGCCTATTATTCAGGCGTGGGCGCAAATGCCTTTCTGGCGACCTATGGTGTCGCGGGAAACCAAGCTGACACGATACCTGTGGTGTTTAGTTTTCCTGTGTTGGCCTCTACGCTCAACCCGACAGATTTTCGTGTGACGCTGAATACCGGTGAGGTGGTGACACCCATCACGGCAAGCTATTTGCCGAATCTTGAATTCAATGAGAGACAAACGGTCGTGGTTTCTGGCGACTGGGGTAATCGTTTGCAGCCCGGAGAAACAGGGGCGCGTTATCCCGTGACCTTTAGCGTGGTTGCAGATGACACGCCTCTCACGCTTGTGGGACCTTCAGGACTGGTTTCGGCAGTGGGTTTCAGTGTCAATTCCTTAAATCCGTATATCGAAGGTAATGGGCCTCGTATTGTCGGGGCCAAGCTCAATGCCTATTCGGACTTGGGCGAAGGCGCTCCGGCCTGGAGTCTAAGTTCTGTCGCAAATAGCGGCACAGATCTCTTTGGTTCGACCGTTCAATACCGTGTACGCATCTACACGAGCGCAGGTTTTTCTCCTGATGGGATCGGTAGTATTTTGCCGACTGACTACAGTCGATATTTTTTAATTGAAGCCGATGACGGACTGGGGAATACCGTTGCACTGACGCAGACTGGCGTTGACTACCAGATCGGCATATTTGGCTCGGTGCGTATTCTTGGTTTGGCCGACGCCGGTATGGCTCAGTCCTCATACAACGAGGCCTATGTAGAGGATCACGATAATCAGTATGACGTGATCCTGACAGGTGATGCGCTAGCGATCGCACATTTGTCGACAATTAGCATGCCCTCATCCGGAGATTACTCGGCGGTGTATAACCCAGGTGGTCCTGGTAATGATCCGACGAATAATCCCGATGTGCCTTTTACGGTGGCGAGTTCGAACCAGACTATCGCCATTGAAAACGATCTGGGCCTTAACTCCTTTGTGACATACGCAGAAGTGGCCGGTTTGGTCGCGCGCGATCCTACGACGGGCCAGCCGCTCGGTACCTTGGTGGGCATGGCGGTGTACGACACCCAGACTGGGCACACGATCAATCAATATATAGATCCGAACGGCGTTCTCTTTTATGCGTCTTTTGATGCGCGCTCCGCTAACTGGAAGCCACTCGATGTTGCCTACGAGATTTTGAATGGCAGTACGATGAGTGTGGACCCCTCGTTACCGATTGCGACGTATAAAAACGGTGGCACAAACTCGATTTCGGGTGAGGTGTGGGAGAACGGTTATGCTCCGCCGAGCCCGTACCTTGTTAATACGACACGTCACTTGCAGTTTAACGAGTCGGACTTTATTGCTTCGCCAGGCGAACCAGATGGTGTAACGACGTACGTGACGACGACAGATGGTTACACGTGGGCCGCGATGTCTACTGCGATCACGGCAATTTGGCCATTTAACGAAGCTGACTATAGCGGCGTATCCCCAGCGATCACGGACGCTTACACTGCGGGCGCTTATATCGTTACGCCGGCTGAGGGCATTGTTAAGGTGACGGCCAATTATAAAGGCCAAAACATCAAGTTTTATGCCATCGATCCGGATACAGGTCTCGCGATTGAGCGCTATTTCATCATTGATGAATGGGGCAATGAGTACGTCATGCATGCCTCCAACCACGATAACGTGGATGATGTGCGTTCTGCGTTTGACGCCTCGGTGCTCCCTGTTGGCTGGACGAAGTCCGCAAGAACCCTAACGGAAGACTTGATTCTCAATCCTGCACAAGGTGCTGGCAACCTCTATCACTATCTTGTTTTTCGTGACAGTGCAGATAACACTTATCACCAAATAGGGTGGGGCAATCAAGGTCAATTAGCCAGTCAGATTGAGGGAATGCCGGTCTGGGGTGGACAAGACGACAACTTTTTGTATGGAAGGGACAGTGACGATGTGATCTATGCGGGTGACGGGGCGGATATCATCACCCTCGAAGCAGGAAATGATTATGTAGATGGTGGCGCTGGAATGGATAGCGCTGGGTTTGATTTTGCGTCGACCGCTATCTCTAGCGTTGGATTGTCCGCCGATGGCCTAACGGTCATGGTGCGCAGCGCTGCACAGACTAAGACGCTCGTGAGTATCGAGCTGTTCGCTTTTCTCGGGGACGGAGGCTATGTAGAGTATGCCTTTTTCGACGAACTCATGGGGATGGTGACAGAGACGCCACTCTTTGCTTCCCCGACACTGACGGGTGGCTATTTGTTGCCAACGACATTTAATGGGAATGCCTCGCTCGGTTTATCGTATGAGCTGATCGATTCAACGGAAGTGCTAGTTTTGACAGCTTCTGAATCAAACGATTTCGTGGCCTTGCAGGCAACAGGCAACAAAGCAATTGATGGTTTGGGCGGAGATGACGTCCTGACCGGAACGGGTTCGCTATTTATGACAGGCGGAGCTGGGCGAGATACCTTCTTTTTGGACGGCAGGCTTGCGCAATCTTCTTGGTCCACGATCACAGACTTTGAGCAGGGAGAAGATCGCTTGACGATCTGGGGTTGGCACGATGGCGTGAGCCGAGTGTCGGCTGCCGAAAATCAAACGGGTGCGCCGGGTTATGCGGGCTTGACCCTGACGTTCGAAGGTTTGCGGGCAGATGGTGTAGCGCTGCCTACTGAGGGTGT
>CAJBTJ010000357.1 GCA_903958565.1 uncultured beta proteobacterium | reverse complement strand
TGTAGTGGTTGCTGTCTTTGTTGCGCGCTTTCTACGCGGTCCGGCGAAGGCTTCTGAGGCCAATGCAGCAATGGGAAATCCACTGCAGAAATAGAAATGCAGCAGGTGCTCAATTGTAAAAGAGTGCAACAGTTGACCCGAACGTATTTATTTTTCCCTCGAAATGCTTCAGACTGCTCTCTGTAGGTGATGTTGCCTACAGTTTTTAGGGGCAGTCAGTGAGCACATTCAATTCTCTTTCATATGCGACACGACTGGTCGACGCGGGGGTGCCGCGTGATCAAGCGGAGGTACACGCGCTTGTTTTGCAGAGTGTCTATGATGAAGAACACAAGCAGTACGCGACCAAGGCAGACTTTTTAGAGCTGCGTCAAGAGGTCAAACAGCAGATTCTTCACCTTGAAATCAAGACCGATCGTATCGAGGCTAAGACCGATCAATTAGAAATCAAGACGGATCGTATCGAGGCCAAAATGAATCTGATCGAGGCCAAGACCGATCAGCTCGAACTTAAGACTGATCGAATCGAAGCAAAAATGAATCTGATCGAAGCGAAGACGAATCAAATTGAAGCGAAGATCACTGAGGTAGAGGTGAAGTTGTCCGCTGAAATCTCTGGTTTAGCCAAGACAGTTAACGAGTGCAAAGAAGAGTTCTTAAGATTTCGATCTGATGTGTCGGTATTACGTACATCGCATAAGTATATTGTTTGGATCAGCGGCGGCGTGGCAACCATGTGCTTGAGCGTGATTGCGCTTTGCATCCCGATTTTTTTACATACGTTAAAGTAAATTTTCGTTTTAAAACCCGTAACGCTTAGTTGCATTGTCCACCAGGATTCTCTGCGCAGTTGCTGGTGGACACCATCGATAAAGACTATCAAGCAGTCGTCCGGCATCAGGCATGGGTTTGCCCTCTAGATAGATGTGTGGCCAGTCGGTGCCCCACAGGCAACGGTCTGGCGCAATGTTGATGACCTGTTGCGCAAAGGTATCGACGTCTTGGTGGGGGTAAGGCATTTTAGATATGCGATAGCCCACTAGTTTCATCCAACAGTGCTCACTTTCCATAAGTTTGAGTGCGCAAGCGACTTGTGGATCGTTGAGTCCTCGCTCAATCGGTACCTGCGCCATGTGATCCAGTACAACATCAACGGGAAGTGCGCGAACCATGTCTGCAATCTGAAGGAGCCGATCAGCTTTGATCCATAGCTGAATATGCCATCCGAGTGGCGCAATCATCTCTGCAATTTTGGGTAGCCACTCTAGCGGGGTCACGCCTGTGATTGCGTTGAAGCGAATGCCTCGCACACCACGCCTATGCATGTCAGCTAATTGCTCAGGCGTGACGTTTGCATCGACAACTGCGATTCCCCGTGCGCGGTGTTGTCCAAACTCGGCAATCGAATCGAGCAAGCAGCTATTATCCGTTCCGTAAATACTGGCCTGCACAATCACCATGCGCTCAATACCGACTGTACTAGCCATCTTTAAATAGGCTGGGACATCGGATAAGCATGGGTTGTATAGGCGCTTGGGACTCAGTGGGTAACGGTCGGTGGGGCCAAAGATATGAAAGTGCGTATCGGTAGTCTCAGCCGGAGCCAGATTAGCCGGTTTGGAGATTGGCCCAGGCGCCTCGGATTCAACAATGCCGTGTGTTTGCATGAAATAGGTATCACTCGGTGAAGGATATGGTGTTTTGTAACTATATTGTAAAAGAGTGCAACAGTTGCTCGGAAGCTATTTATTTCTTTATTGAAATGCTTCAGACTGCGCGCTGTGGGTGATGTTGCCGACAGTTTTTGGGAGTAGTCAGTGAGCACATTCAATTCTCTTTCCTATGCGACTAGACTGCTCGACGCGGGAGTTCCCCGTGATCAGGCAGAAGTGCACGCGCTTGTGTTGCAAAGCGTATACGAGGAAGAACATAAACAGTACGCAACCAAGGCAGACTTTTTAGAATTGCGTCAAGAGGTCAAGCAGCAGATTCTTCATCTTGAAACAAAGACCGACCGTATCGCGGCAAAGACCGATCAATTGGAAATCAAAACTGACCGTATCGAAGCGAAGATCATTGAGGTTGAGGTAAAGTTGTCTGCTGAAATCTCCGGTTTGACTAAGACGGTTAACGAATGCAAAGAGGAGTTCTTGAGCTTTCGAGCGGATATGTCCGTCTTACGTACATCGCACAAGTATATTGTTTGGATTAGCGGCGGCGTGGCGACCATGTGCCTGAGCGTGATTGCGCTTTGCATCCCGATTTATTTACACACATTAAAGTAAATTTTCGTTGAGTACGCGTAACGTGCTCCCCCGCATTCACCAAGCCGCTTAAGACGTACTTCATAACGCAGTTAGCGCAACACTTCCTTTACCCACGCTACCACCTCGTCTGAAGCCACTTCAGGGGCGGTGGCATGGTTGGCATTGATCACTAGATACTTGTTGCTGGGCAGCTTGGGGACTTTGTCGAAGGCATACCCTTTGCCTTCGCGATAAAGAATATCGTGGGTCCCGATCACCCATAAAAACGGCGCAGGGCGCTTGAACTCTGCGGCGGTGCGAGCCATGTTCCCTAAGCCGTCCGGCTCGAAGTAGCTCATTAATACATCTGCCCTTATTTGAAAGTCCTTGCGTTGGCCTTGGTTAAAGTCAGTCATGTTGATTGTTTTGCCAGGACTGCCAGAGGCCACGGCCTGTCTTGCATCGCTTATGGCTTGCTGGGTAATGCCGGAGGTGTACATATACTGTGGGGCATGCCCGGGCGACAGCGCGATGATGCCGTCTGCATCACCAATATAGGCTTGGTAGGCCATGGCGGCGTTTGCACCAAAGCTTTGCCCGGCAATGAATACCTTCTTGTAGCCATCTGCACGATATTTTTTAACGGCCTGACCGAGATCCTGTAGCGCGTTTTCATAAGTTTGGTCGTAGTTACGGATGCGCGACCAGGGCATATCTCTAAGCTCAACTTTGCATGTGGGGGCGATCTTGTCAGCCAACACCTTTAAATAGGGGGACTTGGGCCCACCCCATTTGCCATGCATTAGGATGACCGCGCAGTCCTGCGCCGCTTGACTGGGAAGCCAAACGACTCCCAGAACCAGCAAAAGGGTGGCTTGCAGAAGGTGGCGCTTAAAGAGAGGTCGTTGTGTCATGAGGGGGCTCGGTAGGGCGTTGTGACAGTCCCTAAGCATATCTCTTTATAGTGGGTGCGGAAAAGGAATAAACTCAAATCAACATGTTGTTGTGGCCAGTCGGGCTGCCAGGTAGGACAAAATGAAAATTCAGCCTAACAGGATACGGAGACAGTAATGAAACGATTGATACAACCGATTTACGCTCGGCTGATTCAAGGCTTGATCGTTGGGGCCTCGATGATTGCGCTACCGGCGCTCGCGCAAGAGCCGTCGCTGCCCAAAGTGATTAAGCTGATCGTTCCGTTTGCGCCAGGCGGCAGTAACGACGTCTACGCACGTGCCTTAGCGCAAAAGCTGTCCACCAAACTTGGTGTGACGATGGTTGTTGAAAACAAGGCTGGGGCTGGAGGTAGCATCGGCTCGGACCTGGTCTCAAAGTCGGAGCCCGATGGCTCGACGCTTTTGTTGATATCGACCTCAATCGCGACCAATGCGGCGGTACGCCCTAACTTACCTTTTGATCCGGTGACGTCCTTCAAGCCGGTCGCGCTGGTTGCAAAGGGTGCGATGGTGTTGATTGTCGGGAGCAAAACACCTTACATGAATTTGCAGCAGTTGCTGGATGCAACTAAAGATAAAAATAATAAGGTTAACTATAGCTCTGCAGGGATTGGCTCGATTGGTCAGCTCAGCGTTGAATACCTCAAGGCGATCTCCGGCACGCAAGCGTTGCATGTTCCTTATCAAGGGATCGCTGCATCACTCATCAACATGATTGGTGGGAATATTGATTACATGATTACCACCTTGGCGTCTGTCGGAGGACAGATCAAGTCCGGACAGGTCAGGCCCATTGCTGTCACGTCCTTAGAGAAATCAAAATTCTTGCCCGATGTTCCTCCTGCGGCCCAGTTAATGCCAGGGTATGAAGTCGATGTCTGGTGGGTGGTATTCGCGCCCGCCAAAACACCTGACGCGATCGTCAATCGTTTGAACCAAGCTATTCGCGATGTGAGTCAAGACGCAGATATGCAGGAATTGTTTGCCAAGGAGGGCGCTGAGCCCATGCCCTACAGCCCTGCGCAAACAGCGGCGTATGTCAAAGCCGAAGTTGAAAAATGGCGCAAAGTGGCGCGTGACGCCAATATCCAAGCGAATAACTAATTTTGTATTGTTAACACTCTCTACTTTCTTGCCTAACTGAATCTCGGACGCCTTGTCATG
>CAJBTJ010000356.1 GCA_903958565.1 uncultured beta proteobacterium | reverse complement strand
GTGCCGTTGTCTCGAGCTTTTTGTAAAAAGGATCGCGCAAGATATCTTTGGCGAAGTGGGTATAGATCGCGTGGCGATTGATTTGGTCATTTTTGAAAAACAGCCAACTTACATGCGCCCAAAGGAATCCTGCCAAGGGGGTATGAGGATCATCTGACTCATCGGACTTAACGTGATGCCAACGATGTATCCCAACCCACCTTGCGGGGGTATCTTGCATGCAGCAAATTGCCAGTACGGCAAAAACATATTCAAGCCACTTAGGGCACACTAAACTTTTATGGGTCAATAGGCGGTGATAGCCAAGATTAATCCCTAGGTAGCCGACTACGAATACGCCAACAACCATGACCCACACACTTGACCAATTGAACAGCCATGGCAAGCACGCAAGCATTGCTAGCAGGTGAACGCCGCCAACCGTCAGCACACCCACCCAGGCGATCTGCCGACGCGCGACCCCCTCGGGGCGTGGTAAGCGCACTATTTTTTTTGGCATGACGTGGTCGCCTAACGTTCCGTAATTGGTTGCAGCAACGCTGCTTAAGAATAGCTCATCTTATCGCGCGTAACAACACGGCGGCATTCGTGCCTCCAAATCATGGGCTTCTGTGCTCATAATTCGTTGATGCCGTGTTCGACTCACGAGGGGGGCACCAGTACACAAAGGCTCACAGCGATATGGGCCGCTTTCAATCACTACAATATGATGAAATGCCTCTATCTCCCCATCCCGTTGATCCCTCGTTGCCCGTAATCCATTGAAGCTAAAACATGCCAAAACATTCTCCTAAGAAATCAGACATCACGCCTGCCAATACATCTAAGCTGCCTTCGCTGCCCCACCTGAGCGCAGAGGCTCGAGCGACTCAGGGCAAGAGCCTGCGCAACAAAGTGCCTCGCAGTGCGCACGCGCAATGGCATGCTCTAAAAAATCGCCCCGATCCGGTCAAGATTCTTTCCGCCTCGAACGTCGGCCGGATTGAGCACCTTGTCCCCATCCGCTTTGGACGCATGGCTCAGTCTCCCTTCGCGTTTTACAGAGGTGCAGCGGCAATCATGGCGTCGGACCTTGCGCAGACTCCTGCGAGTGGTCTTTACGTCCAAGCATGTGGTGATGCGCACCTCATGAATTTTGGTGGATTTGCGACGCCAGAAAGAAATATTATTTTTGATATTAATGATTTAGACGAAACTTTGCCTGCCCCTTTTGAGTGGGATATCAAGCGACTCGCAGCAAGCGTTGTGATCGCAGCCAAGCACATCGAACTAACGATGAGTGACGCTCCAGGCCTCGTCATCGACCTTGTACGTGAATACCGCGAAAAAATGTCTGGCTACGCTCAGATGCGCGCGCTTGATGTTTGGTATGACAAAATTGACTTGGAACACTACACAGATCGTTCGACCGACCCAGAAGTACTCAGACGAGCCCACAAACGTCTGGCCCAACGCATTGAAATAGAGCGACGTAAGTCACATCCAGACATTATGTATCCGAAACTCGTTGTTCACGAAGGGGGTAAAGCAAAAATCAAGGACGAACCTCCGCTGATTTTTCATACGTCGGACCTGCTGATGCCCGGTGCTCAATCTGACTATGCGACCGTGATTGAAGCCTACAGTCAAACTCTGCCAGAACATATCCGTATGCTTTTCAATCGCTTTCGCTACTGCGACCTCGCTCTAAAAGTTGTCGGGGTCGGTAGCGTGGGGACGATGTGTGGTGTGACTTTATTTATGGCGGGAGAAAGGGACCCGCTTTTCCTGCAGGTCAAAGAAGCAAGACAGTCCGTGCTTGAGCCTTACGCTGGTAAAAGTGCCTACGCTAACCAAGGGCAACGTGTGGTGCATGGCCAACGTCGGATTCAAACCGCTTCGGATGTATTTTTAGGGTGGACGCGCGGTCTTAATGGACGCGATTTTTACATACGGCAGCTTCGTGACCTTAAGCTTTCCGCGATCATCGAAGACTGGGATATTGAAACGCTGCGACTTTACGTAAAAATGTGTGGGCACGCCTTGGCTCGTGCGCATGCGCGCTCAGGCGACCCAGCCATGATTGCTGGTTACCTTGGGACAAGCAAAAGCTTTGATCAGGCGATCGGGGAGTTTGCCTCGGCATATGCCGAGCAAAACAGCGCTGACTATCGAGCATTTATTGAGGCGATTCGGCAAGGTAAGATTCCAGCTCAAACGGAGGCGTAAAACAGCAAACGTACCCACAGCACCGATCGATGTACAGACTACAACCATACGTACAAAGACACCCCAAATTAATGAGCTGAATCATGGCATCGTGACCGGTGATTTCGCCTAAGGCGTGACAGCTCGCACACTTTTCTGCACATTTAAAACAAGTCGTTGTTTTAAAGAGGTAAAAACCAGAGTTTTCTACTCATCATTCGTTGGTGCCGTGTTCGACTCGCGGGGGGCATCAGTATTTTTTAGTGCAAATAATGACTTAACTCGACTCACGAGGTTGGACCTCGTCATTTCTGAATACGGTGTAACCTCTGTGTAACCACATCTAGGAATATGCTCAGTCCAACAAGAGGCGAGCGAGTGGCTAGTAAATTGGTAGCGATTCAGTGAGCACAGTCGCTGAGCTTGATACTGCCATTGAAAAGGCGAATACTTTCGATGGCGCATCGTATATTGAGGTCATGATTCCGGCTTCAGAGAGCCAGCCGTTACCTTTGAATGTACAAAATCAAATCTATAAAACCAACATCCCAGGAAAGGCCTAGCCATGACTGAATCCTCCCGTCGTTATTTTCTTAAATCAACCGCCGTTGGAGTGGCCGCTCTTCCCAAAGGCAAAAAAGTTG
>CAJBTJ010000355.1 GCA_903958565.1 uncultured beta proteobacterium | reverse complement strand
TCTTTGATCTCGCGATTAAAGAAGATTTGCAAAATCATGTGATCGGAAAGTTCTTTAATCATATTGATGAGGGCGTGGCACCTCTGCTTAAGCATTCCTCCTCAGTGGTCACCTTATCAGATGCCGGTGCGCACTTGATTTATATGTGTGATGCGGCCTTTGGATTGCACTTTTTGGCGCACTGGGTCCGGGAGACTGGACACTTTACGCTGGAAGAGGGCGTTCGGCGCTTGACGAGCCAGCCAGCAGACCGTTTCAAGATCCCCAATCGTGGGCGCCTGCTTGAGGGTTCGCCTGCCGATCTCCTGCTGTTTGATCCAGCGACGGTTGGGATGTCCAAGCTCGAGACTGCGCATGATCTGCCGGGTGGTGGGGCGCGCAAGCTTCGTTCCGCGCACGGCATACATGGCGTTTGGGTCAATGGCTGCTTGGTGCACGATGGTAAAAATTACGTGGAGTTGGCAGAGGGCCCTGGTCACGTAATTGACTCGTTTGCCGCTTAAGTTGAATAAGGCCTAAGGATGTTGCTTCAAGCGCTTCAAGAAGGTGTGTTGTTTCTCACGATCGATCGACCAGGGCATGCCAACGCCTTGAGTCGGGGGGTATTTGATACCTTGCACGCAGCGTTTTTGCGTGCGCGTGACGATGTGCAGGTCAAAGTCGTGGTGTTGGGATCTTCCGGAACGAAGGTATTCTCTGCTGGCGCAGATCTCAAAGAGCTCGCTAGTCAAGACAGTGCCGCTGAATCGACGCTTTCCTTTCATGCGCTGTTGACGCGCGCTCTGCTTGATATTTTGGATTGCCCCAAGCCTGTCATCGCACGGCTTCAAGGACCTGCAGTCGGTGGCGGCCTGATGTTGGCCGCAGTGTGTGATGAAATTATTGCAGTAGATTCTGCTTGGGTGTCATTGCCTGAAATTAAAATCGGCATGCCCACGCCCATCGGTGCGGCGGTGCTTGCACCGCGCGCCTCCCGCAGCGTGTTGCAGCGCCTTGTGCAACGGGGTGAGCGCTTAACGGCCCAGCAATGCTTGGCATTGGGTGTGGTTGATGTAGTGGTCAGCGCCGAGGGCTTGGATCAAACCGTTTCGAAAAGCGCGACCGAACTGGCGGCGATTGAAGCGGCGGCCTTTGCTACAAATAAAAATTGGCTCAACCGTGAAGTCAGAGCCAATTTATTAGTCGCGAATACGGTAGAAAACTCAGTGCATGCGCACTAACTGCTGCTAGTCTGGGCGCTCACCTTAAACGATTGACAGCACTTCCTTGACGGGAAGTCGAGGTTTTTGTGACCAGTTACCTGGTGCACTGTAGCCCACGGCGACGAGCATTGCCGGAATATCATCGGCTGACAAATTAAACTCTTTCGCCACGCCAGCGGGATCAAAACCAATCATCGGGCCACTGACGAGTCCCATGCCTTGTGCGGCGAGCATGAGCGTCATCGCGGCCATCGAGGCAGAACGAATCGCTTCGTCGCGTTGGCGCTCAGGATTGTTGTCTAAGCTACCGTGCGCCATCGCCACCCATGAATCAGCCATCGTTTGATCAATAATTCCCGCTGCAACGGTTGGCGCGATTGAATGGGCTAATCCTTTGTGCGCTTGCATTTTGCCGCAGACGATGAAGGTCACTGCCGCATCGACGATTTTTTGTTGTCGGTAAGAGACTGCTTTGAGGCGTTCCTTGGCTTCTTTTGATTGAACCGCGACGAACTTCCAGTTTTGATAATTGAACGCAGTGGGGGCAAGTGTCGCGAGGCGCACAAGCTCTTCGATTTGTTCACGGCTGAGGCTACGTGCTGGATCAAACCAGTTGGCCGAGATGCGTTCTTCGAGCAGGGCTTTAATCGTGTTGTTCATTTGAATCTCATTAAAAACAAAAATTAAGACTTGAGTGCTTGGGCTAACAGAAGGCGCGTGTGTAGTTTCTATTTGTTTTTCGCCGCGGCATTGAAGCTACGGTGGTCGGCTGACTACTGTCGTCTAAGATTTTAAACTGATTCTTCGTCTTCGCCAGGGTGCTTGCCGCGATCTGCTCAGGGAGTCATTTTTTGATTTAAAGAAGTCATAAGCTCGTGTACTTTGTGGGCGATTAGTTTGTAGGAGACCGGTTTCCACAGCAACTGAGAATGGCTTGCTAGGACATCGTATACACGTAGGGATCCATCGGTGTAGGGCGCCCAGTTGCATAAATCATCGTTTGCCGCAGTCTGAGCGGTATTTTCTGTCCCCCTAAAATAAACGATGTCTGCCCGACAGCGTCTGGGCGCGTAGTCTTTTGTGAGATCAGTGGCTCTGAGAGTATTTTTTAACATCCTAATCACATAGGCTTTGGGTGTGCCGACAGGAATTACTCCAAGCTCTTCGGATTTTCGTTGAAATAAGTCCAACATATCGTCAAAGGTAGGAGGTAGGTCTTGGTCTGTGGTCTCTTTAAGCTGATCGATTAAGAGTTCTGACATGCGCTCGCTTTCTGATTTCGAGTCAACCTCAGCTTGCCCATAGCTAGTACAGGTATCCAATAAAAACACTGCGGCGACCGTGTCACCATTTTCCTCAAGTTGCACCGCCGCCTCATGCGCAATGCTGCCTCCGATTGAGTAACCCATCAGGTAGTACGGTCCAGCGGGTTGCACCTCTTTGATTGCTGTGACGTATGTACGTGCGGCCTCGCTAATCGTGTGATCAGTCTGGTTCTCATCATCATCTATCCCTCTAGCCTGTAAGCCCCAGAGTGGATGTTCTGAACCCAGCTCGGCGGACAGATTCTTAAATACAGTTGAGACACCCCCCCCGGGAGGAAAACAAAAGAGTGGTGGCAGGCCACCCGTTTTATTCAACGGCAACAGAGGTTGATATTTGCGCTGAGTTGATAGCTCATTAAATTGAGATGCGAATCCTCCTACCGTTGGGTATTCAAAGAGAGTGCGCAACGCGATCTCCAGTCCCGTGTAACCTTGGATCTTATTGAGCAGACGCATGGCGAGAAGGGAGTGTCCGCCTAGAGCAAAGAAGCTGTCGTCCAAGCCAACACGTGTGGCCCCAGTGAGCTCGGCAAAGAGGCTGGCCACGAGTTGCTCGTGCTCAGTGGCGGGAGCGCGGTACTCACCCTCGCCCGTGATCTCGGGAGCGGGTAAGGCACGCACATCGAGCTTGCCGTTGGGGGTGAGAGGCAAGGACTCAAGCACCACGAAGGCTGCGGGCACCATGTAGTCGGGTAGGGTGGTGGAGAGAACGCTACGAATAGTAGTTGTCTCAGGAACCATGGCGTCTGCACCTGCACCTGAACCCGCAACGAGATACGCCACCAGCTGCTTAGCCCCATCCTCGCCTCGGGCCTGCACGGTGCACTGAGCGATGCCGGGGATGGCAACGAGTGCTGCCTCGATCTCTCCTAACTCAATCCTAAAGCCTCGGATCTTGACCTGCGCGTCCGCCCGCCCGAGGTATTCCAGTACCCCCGTCCTCGGTCCAGCGCGCTAAGTCGCCGCTGCGGTACATGCGGGCACCTGGCGTGAAGGGGTTGGCCACGAAGCGCTCAGCGGTGAGTCCGGCACGCCCGAGATAGCCGCGCGCAAGACCCGCGCCTGCGATGTAGAGCTCGCCTGCGACGCCCACGGGTAAAGGACTCAGACTTGCATCGAGGATGTAGATCTGCGTGTTCTGGACAGGACGGCCAATCGGCACAAGTGCAGCGGCATCCATTTGCGGATCGAGAGGGCCCGCGATCGTGACACAAACGCTCGCCTCGGTGGGGCCGTAACCATTGAGCATATTGCAGTGTTTGGCATGGCGCTTGACCAGTGCTGGCGAACAGGCCTCGCCTGCCACAACAAGCGTTTGAATACATGCGAGGTCTTCAATGGGGATCTCGGGCAAGATGACAGGTGGCAATGTAGCGAGTGTGATCCTATGCTCGGCAATGAAGCGGCCTAGGGCACGAGGATCCGTTCGCACTGCGGCATCGTCAATCAAATATAAAGTTGCACCGCTAGCCAGCGCAGGCATTACTTCTGAGAACGAAGCATCGAAGGCAAACGAGGCAAACTGCAAGACTCGAGCGTTTGAATTATGTCCGTGCGCAGTGATGAGTTCGCCTACGAGATTGCCGGCGCCTAGATGCGTATTGCCCGCTCCCTTAGGCTTACCTGTCGACCCTGAGGTGTAGAT
>CAJBTJ010000354.1 GCA_903958565.1 uncultured beta proteobacterium | reverse complement strand
AATGGGTCGCCGACGCTCCACGCATACCGCAGGGCACTTAGGTAATACCAAAGTAAACCCAAGCCCGCAATCGGCATGGATAGGTAGAGTAGCCACATCGGAAGCTCGAGATTTGACTCCGAAACAATACCCATATCAAAGTAGCGAATGATCTGAGGGATCGAGGAGTAGATCAAAACAAGAGCAAAAGCAATACCCGTGGCGCACGACAGAATCCAACACAGACGTTGAACTGCTCGTGGAAATTTCTGCACGAGCAGTTCAGTGCGTATATGTAGTTTCTTAAATCCTGCAATGCCAATCGTCAGGCTGAATGACCAAACCATCATAAAACGGACCATTTCTTCGGCCCAAAAATAGCTGGTATTCAAAATGTAGCGACTTAGACCTTCAATAATCATGATCGCAGTCGCAATCAAAGACAATATCGTTGCAATCGCAAGAAGAAAGTCTAAGACAGGACCCGCGTGTCCAAAGGGTTGTTCGGTTTTTTTCATCGTGCCTGTCTTTTAAAAGTGTCTTGGGATGAGTCACCTTGCCATGACGAACTGACGCGTCAGTTCACCTTGCAGGTTTTCTCTAAAGCCTCAGCTTTATCAATGGTTGCCGCATGTTGTTTTCTAAAGCTGGCGCCGGCCGCTGCAAAGCGTTCTTTTAGGCGATCTACTTCTGCAGGAGCCATAATGCGATACGATCCACCCAGATCTGTCATGCGCTTGATTAAGGTTTCATCCTTTGCGACAGTTTCAGTCCACTGACGTTTAATGATGTCATCAATGACATCTTGAATTGTTTGTCGTTGTGCGGCGGGTAGGCCGTCAAACCACTTTTTGTCCACGACGACAGCTGATGTAGCAAGCGACATGCCCGGGACAAGCGTTGCAAATTTAGCGGTGATACCCACGACATCCGCCCAGCCGGCAGGAGAAGTAATCATCCCATCGATGACCCCTTGAGAAATAGCCGGCGATAACTCAGGAGCGGGTAAAGCGACGGGGCTGGCGCCAACAGACTTGATCGTGTCCAATACAATGCCGCCAGAGATGACACGGATCTTTTGGCCCTTCAGATCCTCTAGTTTTTGGATATCGCGACTTCTCATCAAAAACATCAAATCGGCAGTACGTAAGATGCCCAAGATCTTGGCACCCTTGGGCTCGATGAAAGAGGAAAGCATCTGGGTGTACCCATCTGCGAAGCACTTGTTCAGCATCTTTGCTGAGCTCAAAGAAAACGGCAAGCTAGCAACGCCAACGCGGGCATCCATTTGCTCTAGCCTAGACATAACGGGGAAAACGATTTGCACTGCGCCTGTACCTAGAGCCGCAATAGCGTCCCGATCGTTATACAGTGAAGCTGCATGAAAATATTTGCCTTGTATCGCGCCATTGGTGCGCTTGGTGACCGTCTCGACAAACTCAACGATATAAGGGCTGGGATTCACGATCAGTGGAATTTCACTCGTTACAACCATTTCTGCGGCATGCAAAGGTGTCGCGGCGAGGCCCTGTAAAGAGAGGGCTGCACAAAATAAAGTCTGTAGCACTGATCTGCGTATAATTTTCATCACTATCTCCAATTAAATAACGACAAGCTGGGTTCAAAAGTTAAAAGGTCAACAGCACTCAACATGAAAACAAAGACTTCCAAAGCAAGCACTGCTAGAAAGCCACGCCAGCCAATTTATAAACGCTTAGCGGTACAACTCACAACGGATATCGAAAAAGATCTTTACAAAGTCGGAGACATCATGCCGACCGAAGAAGCGCTATCAAAAATGTATAAGGTAAGTCGTCACACGGTTCGCCAAGCACTTCGCGAGATCAAAGAAGACGGATTGATCACGTCGCGCGCGCGTATCGGGACAGTGGTTAAGCGAAAGCCGACAGACTTAATGTTCTTCAATGGTATCAACACGATTGTCGATTTGCTCCAATTCGTTGATGCTACAGAAATGCACATCATAGAAACTAAAAAAATTAGAACGAATGAACTACTCGCTAAAGACTTGAATTGTCCGGTTGGGCAGCAATGGGTGACAGCAACCATCATTAGAAAAATGCCGGAGCATGTCAAGCCACTTAGTTACTTACAGCTGTACCTTATTCCTGAATATGCTGATGTACTAAAAGGTGCGAAGGTGTTTTTTAAACCCATCTACTTGATGGTTGAAGCTCGGCATAGGGTGAAAATTGTTGAAATTGCTCAAGATATAACCGCCACTAACTTAACTAAATCGCAAGCCGTCGTTCTTAAAGCAACCGAGGGACAAGCGGCACTAAAGATTCGACGCACCTACTACGACAAAGCCGGCGCGGTCGTTCAGATCAGTAATAGCTTGTATCCCAGTGGCCGTTTTATACAAAGTTCAAGATTTCGCGCCCAATTGAGCGAGGGCTAAATACTGTTATATTAATTGTACGGACAAATATTTCATCTCACAAGTGTTTTGAGTCAAACATGAACAGTCAACATCTATCGGCTCTGCAAAGGTTGGAACAGTGCTTCGAAGCAATTGAGGCATGGAATCCTTTAGTCAATGCGATGATGATTGTTGATACAGACGGTGCGCGCCGTGCCGCGCAAGCGGCGGACGACGCTACGGCGCAAGGACGGTCGCTTGGCTTACTTCACGGCATCCCGATTGCCGTTAAAGATAACTTGGATACGGCCGGCTTACGAACCACGTATGGATCTGGTTTTTTTAAAAATCACGTCCCGACAAAGGATGCGACAGTAGTCAGGCGCTTGCGCCAAGCGGGGGCAGTCATTGTTGGCAAGGCGAGTTTGCATGAATTTGCCTTTGGTGTGCGTTCAAATAATCCAGTGTCCGGTCAGTGCCGGAACCCCTGGGACATTACACGCATACCCGGCGGCTCAAGCGGTGGATCCGGGGTTGTCGTCGCAACGGGCATGTCGCAAATGGCGCTTGGAACCGATACTGGAGGCTCAGTGCGAATTCCTGCGGCACTCAATGGAATCACCGGGCTGCGCACCACGCTTGGGCGGGTGCCTAACACAGGGTGTATGCCGGTCAGTGAGACCCACGACACGGTAGGACCGATGGCGCGCACGGCGCATGAGGCGGCACAGTTATTCGCAGTACTCGCGGGTTTTGATCCCGAAGATCCCATCAGCGAGTCAGTGAGGCTCGAGCAATTTTTACCAAATTTGCGACAAGGTATTAAAGGAGTCAAGATTGGTGTCCCAACTAATCACTATTTTGAGGGCCTCGACCCCTGCGTGGCAAAGGCGATGGAGCAAGCGTTAGATACGCTTAAAAAACTCGGAGCTGAAATCGTCGATATCGCATTACCCGGCGCCGAGTTGGCGCATGCAAGTTCGACGCATATGATTTATTTGGATGCGTGTGCCACGCATGCGGAGCGCCTTGCGATTGGGGGTGATAACTGGAGCCCGCAGACGTTAGAGCGCATGAGAATGGGCTTGAGTTATACGGGAACAGATTACGCGCGTGCGATGCGCCATCGAGAGGCTTGGGTGCGCCAGATGCAGAATGCATTTAGAAAAATTGATGTCTTGCTTTCACCCACCACAAAGACTGTTGCCCCCCCGATCATTGAAGACCGTAATTTATTTGAAGCAACACGCGCGGTGACGGCCAATACCTATGTGGGTGCATTTGCCAAGATACCCGGGCTGTCGGTGCCTTGTGGCTTATCAGCCCAAGGGCTTCCAATAGGCCTCATGCTCGAGGCGGCTGCTTGGAATGAGCCATTGCTTTTGCAGGTAGGTTGCGCGTTTCAAGACGTGACGGATTGGCATACCCTACGTCCAGCGTTGCCTACAGGGTAAGCACCCACGAGTAT
This sequence comes from uncultured beta proteobacterium, assembly GCA_903958565.1. Lineage (GTDB taxonomy): Bacteria > Pseudomonadota > Gammaproteobacteria > Burkholderiales > Burkholderiaceae_B > Zwartia. Next base: position 17,885 of record CAJBTJ010000354.1, on the reverse strand, counting down.
TCAAATTACTTCGTCATCTTTAAGTGACGGGCTAAGTCTAGTGTGCGCTGGGCAGGTCCGATCAGGTCGACTGCAACGAATATGCCATCGACGACCGCGGTACCAAATCCTTTTTTTATGCTCTCTTGATACCCCAAGATTAGCTTTTCTGCCGCTTCGATTTCTTCCGCACTGGGAGAAAATATTTGATTCACGACATCGATTTGGTTCGGATGAAATACCACCTTGCCACAGAAGCCAAATTCACGCGCAATGATTGCGTCCGCTTGTGTTGCCTCTGCGTCTTTGACACGTTCAAAAAAAGCGGCATCGATTGCTTGTATGTTGCACGCGGCGGCCGCAGCGGTTACGACTGATCTTGGAAAATGTAAGGTGTTAGCAGAAATTTTTGCACCGGTTGCTGAGCAATAGTCCCCAGAGCCAAAAAATAGCGCTTTAGTGCGAGGCAATGTGTCGGAAATTGACAGGGCATTCAATATGCCTCGAGGTGTCTCAAGCATAACGATCAGTTGAAGAGGATGTTGCTGATCTCGATCCGCGTGCAAGGAATTAAGTCGCTCTTCCAGGAGAAGCAAACTCTGACTTGATTCAACTTTCGGGATCATCAGTGAATCGATCATCGAAAGCGGCAGTGCCGACAGATCATCCAAGCCGTATGGGGTATCCAGACCATTAATGCGAACGCAAATCTCTTGATGATTACGTCGCAAGGTTTGAATTGTTTTGCAGGTAATCTGGCGTGCCGCAGATTTTTCCGTCGGCGGAATACTATCCTCGAGATCAATGACTAGCGAATCACAAGGCAGACTGGTTGCCTTCGTGATCCGGTCTGGGCGATTGCCTGGCGTCATCAACATTGACCGACGTACGTAATTCGACTTGCGTGTAAACATACTTGCGATGTCCTTAAATAACGCCTTTGTTTACAAGCTCTGCAATCCGTTCAGCCGATAGGCCTAAGCGTCCTCTAAATACTTCGTCGTTGTGTTGACCAAGCGCGGGCCCTAGACTTCGAATTTTTCCTGGTGTGTCAGTCAGTCGTGGCACTAAATTCGGAACGGCGTGCTCTTGTCCAAACGCATCCTTCATGTACTTGATATTCTCTCGAGCAGCATATTGAGGATCGACAAATATTTCATCAATTGAATACACCGAGCCACAAGGCACTTGGAAAGATTCGCACGTGGATAGCACCTGTTCTCGGGTCAGCGTCGAAGACCAGGCGCCCACAAAATCGTCCACAATAGAGCGCTCTGCTTCGCGTTGAGTGATTGTGCCCCATTTGCCGTCCCCCCCGAATTCCGGGACACCCATGGCAAGGGCAAGTCTTTCGAAAATTTTGTCACTTGTGCAGGCGATCGCGACCCACTTGTCATCTTTAGTGGGGTAATGACTATGTGGCACAACGTTGACTGTCCCGGGGCCCATGCGTTCGCGGACATAGCCTTTCATATGATAAGAGGGCGCGAGTTCATCAAGGATACGGAAGATGGGTTCATACAGTCCAATATCCACCACTTGCCCACGACCCGTTTTTTGTAAAGCTTGAATGCACAGCAAGACCCCCAGTGCACCGTACAAGCCTGCCAGATAGTCGGGGATGGTTGCTGACCCTGGGGTAACGGGGGGGCGGTCCGGGTAGCCGGCAAGATAAGACAGCCCGCCGAACGCGTTCCCAATACGACCGAATCCAGGTCTCGGACTGTAGGGCCCAGTTTGCCCGTATCCCGAGATCCGGACCATGATGAGTTTCGGATTGACTTCTTTCAAGACGTCCCATCCAAGCCCCCACTTTTCGAGCGTGCCAGGCTGAAAGTTTTCAACTAAAACATCGGCGTCTTTAATCAGCGCTTTCAATAGCTCCGCACCCTCTGGCTTACGAAGATCCAAGGTGGCAGACTTTTTATTTCGACATTCCGAAAGCCAAGGCAATGAGTCGCCATTGGGTGTGATGCTGCCGAAGCGACGCAAGGCATCCCCCACCTTCGGGAGTTCCAACTTAATCACGTCCGCACCAAATTCGGCCAGCTGTGTGGAACAAAACGGACCAGCTAGAAAGCTTGACACATCGATAACTTTTAAACCGTCTAACGGTTGAATGCCGATATCGTTCAATTGCATAAAATACTCCGACTCAATTTGTTTAGTGAGGATAACGGGTTTTTAGGCGGGATGCTCGCGTGGATGGTCCTTGCCCCATTGCATGACCGCTTCGCGGGTGCAATCAAGTGCGGAATGACTTCTTGGGGAGATCTCAAGTAAGGCAGCAATCTCCTTTGAGGCCTGAGTCACGCGCTCGACGTTCAAGCCAGTTTTTATGTGAAGAAGCTCTAGCATACGCACCAAGTCTTCAGCAGGGTAGTTTCCCACCGAGCCGAGCGATTCGGGCATGGCGATTCCACCACCAATGCCACATATCGCGCCTTCTAAAAACGCAGCGCCGCCATCTAGTGCGGCAAGGATATTTGCTGTCGCCATGCCTGACAAGTTATGAATGTGAAAACCGAACTCGACGTCAGCAAACTGATCACGCAGCATTGAAAAGAGAGCGTTGACATGTCGCGGATCTTCCATGCCGACGGAGCCTGCCAAGTACATTTTTTGTATACCTGCATTTCGAAACTTCTTCACCATATCGATGACGCGCTGCTTCGCAATCAGGCCTTCGTACGGACACCAAAAAGACATGCCTATCGCAATGACATAGCTACAGCCCGCTGTTTCAGCAATTCTAAAGGCTTCGATCGCTTGATCGTTGGCTTGCTCAGCGCTCATGTTCTGATTTTTTTTGAGGTAAGTGTCGCTCGCAATGGCTAGCCCGACAACTTCGTTAACGCCCGCAGCGACCGCGCGTGTGGCGCCTCGCGCGTTAGGCGCAAGCCCGCGATAGACCGTGCCTGGTTTGCGCTTAATACGTTCGCACACTTCTTCAGCATCTCGAAGATTGGGGATCACGCGAGGGTGCGCAAAACCAGCAACTTCAATGACTGGAAATCCGGTCTCGGTCAAAATATCAATCATCTTAACTTTGTCTTCAGTGGATACCCAGCGCTTAAAGCTCTGTAGGCCATCCCGTGCAGAGACGTCAATGACGGTTATTTTTTCAGGAAATTGCATTTGTACCTTTTGGATCATTGGGTGTGTGATTGGCGTTGATGCCCTCGTGTGCGAGCTGGGTAAGCGTATAGCCCAATTGCTCGACTAACACGGCGTGATTATCTGCACCGAGTCGTGGGCCCGGATGACGGATATGGCCAGGCGATTCAGAAAGTTTTCCTACGACACCTTGCATGCGAACATTCGACTTGAGTTCGGAATCAAAGAGCTGAGTAATGTTTTCTCTTGCTTGAATGTGCGGGTCACCAAAAATTTGTTCCACATCATTGACTGGGGACATCGTCGAATTATTTTTAGCTGCTTGAGCCAGTAAATCGGCTAGATCAAATTGCGAAACTGCGGACTGAATTGCTTGGTCGAGTGCTTCAACGTTCTTTATCCTTAGACGATTATTTAAAAACCGAGGGTCTTCAATGATTTCGGGAATTCCAAGCGTTATACAGATACTCGTGAACGCGGACTGTGCGCTGCCGCCAATCGTTACCCAGCGTTCGTCACGCGTACGATACGTATTACGGGGGGCGGTAAATGAGAGCCTACTGCCGCTGCGTTGCTGGATAATGCCGAGCTGATCATAATTAATGACGTTAGGTCCGATCAGCGTTAACAGGGTCTCGTAAATAGCCAGATCAATGTATTGACCTTTCCCTGTGCGCCGCTTTTCGGCCATCGCAACCAGCCCAAGATAGGCAGCCATGAGACCCGTCGTGGAGTCTGCCAACCCAAAGCCTGGGAGCAGTGGCGCTTGATCCGGGTAGCCGGAAATAAAAGCGGCGCCCGCATACGCTTCGGCTAGCGTTCCGAAGCCAGGACGGTCGCTGTAAGGCCCTGTTTGCCCATAACCTGTGACGCGAATCATGATGAGGCTTGGATTGATCGCTTTGAGTGTTTCGTAACCGAGGCCCCACTTTTCAAGTGTCCCGGTTCGGTAATTCTCGATCACGATATCCGTGTCCAACACTAGTTTTTTGACGACTTCGACCCCGAAAGGGGTTCGTAGATCAAGCGTGACGGACTTTTTACCTCGATTGATGACCTTGTAATACAGCCCAACGCCGTCTTTGTTTTCGCCCCAAAACCGCATCTCGTCACCCGAGCCTGGCTTCTCAATTTTTATGACCTGCGCACCAAAGTCTGCCATAAACATGGCGCACATCGGCGCCGCGAGGAAGTTTGAGAGGTCAAGCACTTTGACGTCTGAGAGCGCCCCCGCTGTTGACTTTTCGTCCGTTGACATTTGTTATATACCTCGTTAATCTAATTGTACGGACAATAGTTAGGTTTAGTTTGACTGTCAAGTTATAGATGCTGACAGCAGACAGCCGCTCGATCTAACCGGCAACAGAGTCACTACAGTGCAAAGCCCAAACGTGCTGACTACCATGGTCAGAATCAAAGGGTGGAGCCTGGTTCTAGCTTGTGAATCTACAAATAGGGAGTTGATATGTCTTTTCTGCAAAAGCACTTGATAAATATCTGCGCTAGTTTTGCCGCCTGCTTGGCGATGTCTCCCGCTTACGCGGACCCAACGTTTCCGAACCGACCGATCAATTTAGTGGTCGCTTTTGGTCCCGGTACCGGTAGCGATACGATCGCGAGAATTCTGTCAGAAAAGATGAGAGAAATACTTGGGTCGCCCGTGACCGTGGAAAATCGATTGGGCGGAGGAGGGGTCATTGGCACCGAGTATGTTGCGCGTGCAAAGCCTGATGGATATACCTTAACGATGGGCACGACTTCATCGCTTGGAACGACTCCAGTTTTAAACCCTAATGCAAAATACGATGTCAAAAAAGATTTTGCATTCATTTCAGGTCTAGCAAAATCTGATTATGTGATCATCACGTCAACTAGACCAGGCTCGCCTCAAACCCTAGGTGAATTGCTTGCTCGACTAAAGAAAGAGCCAAGCAGTTTTGCCTCGGCTGGCGTTGGAACCATTACCCACCTTGCAACAGAAATGCTTCTACACAAAGCCTCCCTGTCTGCGACACATATTCCCTATAAGGGAAGTGGTCAGGTAATTATCGATGTAGCCGCTGGACAGGTGTTGTTCGCGACGGATTCTCCATCGGCGGCCCTGCCACTCATTCAATCTGGCAAGCTAAGAGCGTTAGCTGTGACAGGCCCAACTCGGCTTAGTGCGCTACCCGACGTCCCGACGGTCGCTGAGAGCGGTTTCCCTGGCTTCCAAGTTTTAGCATGGTGGTGTTTAGCTGCACCTGCCGGCACGCCTGAGGCCGTGATCAAAAAGCTGAGTGACGCTGCTCAAAAAGCGGTTGCCTCGCCTGACATAACGGAACGACTGAGAAAAATGGAGATCGAGCCAATGCTGATGAATGCAGCAGAGCTCACTGCATTTATTGATAAAGATATTCCAGCGTGGACTAATTTCATCAGAAGTAGCGGGATCAAAATTGCCCCGTGAGGCTGTACGGCTAAAACTGAGTTGAGCTAAATATCTTGTGCCTCTAGTTGACGAAAGGATACATATGCAAGTTGAGGGATTCGCGGCGGTATTGGGTGACGACATTGACACAGACGTTATTTTTCCGGCGCGATACCTCGCCGTTTTAAAGCCTGAAGATCAAGCGAAATACTTGTTCGAGCCGCTGGGCGAGGATGTACGGCAAAAAGTTCTTGCTGGCGGTGTCGTCATAGGCGGTTGGAATTTTGGTTGCGGCTCATCCCGCGAGCATGCGGTGACGTCAATGATCGGCGCGAATGTGCGCCTTGTGCTTGCAAAATCTTTCTCACGCATTTTTTTTAGAAATGCAGTAAACAATGGCTTGGCAGTAGTCATTAGCCCGGAAATTGTGTCTGCGATCACTGAGGGAGATAAGATTTTTGCGGATCTGCAGACTGGGCAAGCATCGATTAATGGCAAAGTACTTTCCTTTACGCCGCTTCCACCCGAGGTGCTTACGATTCTGAGCGCAGGCGGACTGTGGGCGGCAAAATTGGCCGAGAGAAACAAAGAGGTAAAGGCATGAGTCAAACGCTCACGGAAAAAATTATGGGTCGCCTAGCGGGGCGGACGGTGAAAGCGGGCGATATGGTTGAGATTGGTCCCGATTGGACGTTTGCATTGGATGATGGCATTGGACTGATTGATCAAAACTTTAAGCGCTATGGCGTAAAAAAACTGGCTCATCCAGAGAAGATCCGCCTGTTCTACGATCACTACGCACCGGCGGATACCCCATTACATGCCTTGATGCATAGAATTGGTAGAAAGCTGTTTGATCAGTTCGGGATTCCTCGGGAACATTTACACGAGGTCGGCGCTGGAATCTCGCATCAAATTGCAGTTGAAAGTGGCTTGGTTCATCCGGGCAACATGGTCACAAATATGGATTCACACACCATCACAGTGGGTGCTGTTGGCGCAATTGGTTGCGGCATTGGCGGAGCTGAGATGGCCTACCTCTGGTCTGAAGGTAAGTTGTGGTTTAGAGTCCCTGAAAGCATCAAAATCGAATTGACGGGACGCATGCCAGCCGGCGTTGCTGCAAAAGATATTGTTTTGTCGATACTTCAGTCGATCTCCGCGAGAGGTGCGATCTATGCTGCCATTGAGTATCACGGTGAGGCCATTGCCCACATGAGTATTCCTGAGCGGATGACACTCTGCAATATGGGAATTGAAATGGGGGCAAAGTTCGCGGTGGTTCCTGGTGATGCCGTCACGCAAGCGCACTTCGATCGGTTAAATATAAAGATTGCTGAAATGCCGCAACCAGACGCCGATGCACACTATGTATCGCACCACAAAGTTGATTTATCGACATTAGGACCATTGGTGTCGGCACCAAACAAAGTGGATAACGTGCATCCAGTTGGCAACTTTAGTTCGGTGCGCATCAATCAAGCTTTTATAGGAACGTGTACGAACGGCCGCTTTGAAGATTTTGAGATTGCAGCCTCCATCTTAAAGGGTAAGAAGATCGCATCGGATGTCCGGCTTGTCGTCACGCCTGCGTCTAGACAGGTTTACATGCAGGCGCTCACTTCTGGGGTGCTTGAGATTTTGGTCAACGCTGGTGCTTCGGTCACCACTCCAGGGTGTGGCGCATGCGCTGGAATGCATCAGGGAGTGTTGGCGGAGGGCGAAGTATGTATTTCATCTTCGAGCCGAAATTTTCTCGGCAGAATGGGACATCGCGATGCCTCGGTTTACCTAGGCTCGCCTGCGACGGTGGCGGCGAGCGCACTAACGGGATTCATCACAGACCCTCGAGCTCACCTAGTCATCGCACGTCGTTTAGATAATTAAGGCGTTACGGATTTTCGCGATATTCTCTTTTCTTTAAGTGCCGTAAATCGCAAATTTCCTTCATGCTTCGAGGATCCAAAGAATTTTCGAAAATCATATGTTTTTGAATTTTCTGCGTGCCGGTTGTTGGAAGATCATCAACAAGCAAAATCCAACCTGGTGCTTTGTAATAAGCCAGGTGTTCAGAACAGTGCTTGAAAAGACTGATTGCAATCTTCTGGCGTTCTTCTGCACTCCAATCATTCATGATCGTACGTGCGTGCTCACTGAGGCACACACACGCTAACACCTCTTGTTCCCTTACCTCATCAGTCACGCCAAGAACAGCTACCATTTTGACTAGTGGATGCGTCTGTAATGTGGCTTCGACCTCTGCAGCCGAAATATTTTCACCGGAGCGACGAATGATGTGTTTGTTGCGATCTACAAAGTGCAACATCCCGCTTGAATCTCGCGTTACCACGTCGCCAGTATGAAACCACCCGCCGCGCCATGCTCTTTCAGTCGCCTCAGGATCATCAAGGTAGCTGCTGAAAAAATCTTTTCTAGGTTCTTCTGCTGAATGGCGAATCAGCATCTCGCCCGGATGGTCCTCTAGGACATCTCGACCCTGATCATCCACCACCCGCACCTCAAGGCCAGGCGCTTGTTTACCGAAGGCACGTGATCCAACTTGTCGAGGTGATGAACTAACAGAAAGCGTTCGAACCATTTCCGTCATGCCCCAGATCTCAACGAGTGGAAAGCCAAATCGGTCTTCAAAGGTTTGATGCAGAGTCGATTCGACACCCGCTCCAAAGCCAAAACGAATACGGTGCTCTCGCTCCCGCGGGACAGAAGGCTGATTTAACAGCATAGGAATGATGACCCCCAAGTAGTGAACAATCGTTGCCCGACTTGCGACAATTTCTTCCCACCAGCGCTTTGGTTGAAATCGATCTGTCTGTATCTGACAATTTCCGGTTAATAGCATGCAGTAGAAAGACAGAACGGAGGCGTTGACGTGATAGAGCGGGAGTGGATTGAACAAACGTTCCTGGTTTTCTTGGATATCAGCAAGCCCCCCTGTGTTGGCATACCAAGCACCAGCCGCGAGTTCATAGCGATGAGACAACACACACCCTTTGGGCTTACCGGTGGTGCCAGAGGTGTAAAGGATGCTAGCGGGCGTATCGCTATTAGGCTTCACATGCTCTTTTAGGCTCGTGGGTGCCGATAGTTCCTGCGCAAAGCTTTCCACGCATACGATCGACGGCATGTTCGCATGACGGCCTACTGCGTCAGTGATATTTTTTAGGTGACTCCGCAGGCTAATGATTAGATCAACGCGTGAGTGACCAATGATGTAGGCGAGTTCTTGCGGTCGATACTCGGGGTTCAGGGGAACGCAGCAAATGCCCAGACTGTTTAGTGCAAGTTTGTGGAGAATGTGCTCAGGTCGATTTTCTAAGTTCAAGGCAACTCGGTGTCCAGCACCATACCCAGCTTGCGCATATTTAGAGATGAGGTGTTGAACTTGTTCGGCAGCTTGCATGTAAGTGAGTTCCATGCCCTCGGTTAGGTACGACCGAGAAGAATTTTTTGGTACCGCAATCAGCGTGCTTGATCCGTAGTTCCGTACGGCTTCAAAAAAAGCATCTCCAATCGTTGAGTATCGGCTGATATCTATCAAAATAGTCTCGATCTGTATGGAATGCCGAGTGAGTACCGGCATAATATAGACTACAGAACCACCTTCTTTCCAAGACTGATTATGAACGAATTTGATTTAACGATACGCAATGGGCGCATATCAGACGCCAATACGACTTATTACGCGGATATCGGCATTAAAGATGGAAAGATTGCCATCATCGCTGATCGGTTACCGGCAGCTGCTGCCGATATCGACGCGACAGGCTTATGGATTCTGCCAGGTGGTATCGATAGCCATTGCCATGTAGATGAACGTTCGCCAATGGGCATGCGTGTGGCGGACGATTTTTTAAGTGCGACAACTTCCGCGGTATTCGGTGGCACGACAACGATTATTCCGTTCGCTGTCCAGCACCGTAAAGATCACTTGCCGACTGTGATCGCTGACTACAAGGCGTTAGCAACGCAACGCGCAGTCATTGACTACGCACTGCACTTGATTGTTACCGATCCCAATCCTGACACGCTTAGCAGCCATTTGCCTGCAGCCATTCGCAGTGGAATCACCTCGTTCAAAGTCTTCATGACGTATGAGGTCCTAAAACTCACAGACGAACAGATTCTGGATATCCTGGAGTTAGCGGATGCTGAGGGCGCGTTGGTGATGATTCATGCTGAAAACGATGACATGATCCGTTGGTTGACCCGCAAATTACTGAGCTTTGGTCATACCTCGCCAAAGTTTCATGGCGTGTCACATGATCCAATCGCTGAAGCAGAAGCCACTAACAGAGCAGTGAGTCTGGCCACGCTGATGGATGTGCCTATTTTGATTGTGCATGTATCGGGTATTGAGCCGTTAAGAATCATTCACGGTGCGCAAGCATTAGGTTTAAATATTTTGGCTGAAAGTTGCCCGCAATACCTTTTTCTGACCGCTGAGGATCTCGACCTACCCGGAGTGGAGGGCGCAAAATTTTGCTGTAGCCCACCCCCTCGCGATCCGATCTCGCAAAAAGCGGTGTGGGACAGTTTATTAGACGGTACGCTTCAGCTGTATTCGTCTGATCACGCGCCGTATAAGTTTGATGTAAGCGGCAAGATCCCGCGTGGCGAGCAAACTATTTTTACCGAAATGGCGAACGGTTTGCCAGGTCTTGAACTCAGGATGGCGCTTCTATTTTCTGAGGGCGTATTGACAGGTCGCATGCCGATCGAACGCTTCGTTGCACTGTGCTCGACGAATCACGCCCGAACATATGGACTGTTTCCGCGTAAAGGTGCGATTGCTGTGGGAAGTGACGCCGATCTGGCCCTCTGGGATCCAACTGTGAAGCGAATCGTAAGCGCAGAGATGCTCCATGACCAGGCAGGCTATACGCCCTATGAGGGAAGAACTATCACGGGTTGGCCAACGACCGTGATCAGTCGAGGACGCGTGGCGGTGCAAAATAATCGCTTGTTGCTTGAGCCCGGCGATGGAGAGCTGCTTGCGTGTGGGACACCAGAGCCTGTCGTGCGTCAACGATTAAATGGAAATCCTAACAGTGTTCGAAGAAAGTTCTTTACCTGATCCCATCAAAGCTTAGAGTGAGTGACTCATGAAACTTTATATTGCAAACAAAAACTATTCGTCTTGGTCCTTGCGTCCGTGGATTTTGATGCGCGAGAAAGGCATCGCATTTGAAGAGATCATCACTCCGTTTTCAGATCACGGAGAGGTCTCGCCATTCATCAATTTTTCACCAACTTGCAAAGTGCCTTGCCTGGATGATGGAGGTACGCTGGTTTGGGACTCACTCGCAATTTGTGAATATTTGGCCGAGAACACGCCGGGCTGTTGGCCCGCTGAGCGCGTTTCGCGTGCCTGGGCACGCAGCGCCTCTGCCGAGATGCATTCAAGTTTTCAAACGTTGCGCACGCAATGCCAAATGAACTGTGGTGTACGAGTCACGCTCAATAAAATTGACGATGCCTTGCGCGCTGACATTGAGCGAGTGAGTGCTCTGTGGTGTGAGGGCTTGCAGCGCTTTGGTGGCCCTTATCTTGCGGGTAAAACATACACCATCGTCGATGCATTTTTTGCACCAGTTGTTTTTCGGGCGCAAAGCTATGGCTTGTCTTTGGCAGCACCTGCGCAAGCGTATGCTAAACATGTTCTCAGCTTACCGTCGATGCGACAGTGGTACGACGAGGCAATGCGGGAAGTCTGGCGCAAAGACGCGTATGAAAAAAGCGTTGCGTCTTACGGGTTGATCACCGCAGACGAAAGAGTAAAAACCTAAGGATTAGTCATGAAAAAAATAATACTGTCGCTAGGTCTTCTATTGAGTATCGGGCTGCAAACGGTTAGTGCACAGAGCTATCCAAGCAAGCCTATTCGCTTAGTTATCCCTTTTCCTCCGGGTGGCGGAACGGATTTGATTTCGCGTGAACTAAGCGTCGCAATGAGTAAGATCAGTGGGTGGAACCTCATCGCTGACAATAAGCCGGGTGCTGGCGGCAATCTGGGTATTGATGCTGTGGCGAAGGCTACTGCCGATGGTTACACAATTGGCATGGGTCAAACCAGTAACCTGGCCATCAATCCAACTTTGTACAGCAAGCTTCCTTACAATCCACTCAAAGATTTGAAGCCAGTGTTGTTGGTCGCTTCATCGTCCGTTGTACTCGTCGTACTCGCCAGTTCTAAATATACGAGTCTGGCGGAGTTGATCGCCGATGCCAAAGCGCGCCCAGGCGCTATTAATTCAGCCTCTCCGGGCAACGGAACCGTGGCACACCTTTCCTCAGAGTTGATGCAGCAAGTCGGTGAATTCAAGCTGCAACACATTCCCTATAAAGGGGCTAATTTGGCGTTGAATGATTTGATGGGAGGACAAGTCGATATGTTTATGTCTTCGGTGCCGACCGTACTGGGCCACATTCGCTCTGGCAAGTTACGTGCGCTCGCGGTCACTTCGTTACAACGTGCTGCTGAATTGCCGGACGTTCCGACCGTTGCCGAGTCGGGTTACCCGAATTTTGAAGCAATCACCTGGTTCGGGTTAGTGGTGCCGGCTGGCACTCCTGATGAGATTGTTCAGCTCATCAATAAGCAGGCTAACGCCGCAATGTCCTCGCCCGCATTCAAGGCCAAGCTGACGAGCGAGGGTGCAGTCGTGCTCGGAGGGTCGAGTCAGGCAATGGATGAATTTCTCAAGCGGGACTACGATATGTGGTCCAAAGTAGTGAAGGCTTCGGGCGCGCGCGTGGATTAGTCGTTCTCATAGAACCCTGACTTAGCCGTAGCGATTTAGTTTGCGATGGCTTGACGGACTACTTGAGTGCATCGCTGAAGCGACGTCCAGTCTCTGTAAGCTTGTGTCGGGCGTCGTCTTTGATCGTACCCGTCGGTCGAGACCGTGGATCGTGCTTAGGTATTTAAAGAACAAACTAAGGAACTCCAATGACAAAAGATGACTACGAAGCCCAGCTTTACGATTTGCAGGTGGAACTCGTCAAGCTACAGAAGCACTTCATACATAGCGGAGAGCAGATTCTCGTCATGTTGGAGGGCCGTGATGCGGCCGGCAAAGACGGGGTCATTAAATGTATCGTTGAACATTTGAGCCCGAGAGATACCCGTGTGGTCGCGCTGGGTAAGCCAACCGAGCGTGAGCAGGGTGAGTGGTATTTTCAACGTTACGTGGCACAGTTGCCCGGGCGCGGCGAATTCATTTTGTTTAATCGCAGCTGGTATAACCGGGCCGGTGTAGAAAAAGTGATGGGATTTTGTACTGAGATACAGCATGAGCAATTCATGGCTACCGTCAATGACTTTGAGTCGGTCTTGGTTCGGTCTGGCGTGCGGCTGTTTAAATATTATTTGGATATTTCCAAGGATGAGCAGGCGCGACGCTTGCAAGACCGAGAGAAGGATCCTCTCACTCAGTGGAAGATCAGTCCGATCGACCAACAGGCACAAAAAAAGTGGAGTACCTATAGCGAGGCACGTGATGAGATGCTGCGTCGAACCCACCACAGCGATGCGCCGTGGACCGTTGTACGAAGTGATAACAAAAAGCATGCGCGTCTAAACTTAATGCGCGATTTGCTAGGACGATTGAAATATCAAGATAAAAACAAGGCTCTGCTCGCGATCGATCCCTCAATCGTCTTGCAGTGGCCTACCGCGAATGCTCACTTGCCAATGTTAGAGGCTTGAGTCTGTCGCAATAAGGCGATGCCAACGAGCAGCGCTGGAATAGAGCAGACAATAAACCCTAAACCATAGCTGTTTGATATTCCTAGCAGCAGAGCAAATATGGATGGTGCGGTTAACGCACCGATCTGTCCAAACGAAAGTACGCCACCCGTGACGCCGCCGCGTGAGCCTTCAGGCGCAGCCCGAGCGGCCTCGGCAAGCAGCACGCCGTGCCAGGAGAGCGCGGTTGCACTGATCACGGTTGCGATGATTCCAATCACAATCGTAGGCCATCCCTCGCTACTGATTCCTAAGAGCACCATGCTAATCACCATGCCAAGCGCAAGCGCTGCCATCATGACGCGCGGTTGGATATAACCACTACCCAGTAAGCCCCAAACAATTCGGCCGGGCACCGCAATGACCACAACTGTAGAAAAGAGAAAGCCTGCTGCGACCATCGTATAGCCGATGGTCGTGAGATAAACCACAAAATACACAGTGAAAATGGTTTGAACGGCGTTAAACGCAAAGCAAGAAAACGCTAAGTTGCGTAGGCTCCTAGTCCCAAGCACTGAACGTAGCGTCGTGCCAAAGTCTGAAAAATGAAATCTGCGCGTGGGGATGCGGTCATCATCAAAATGCTTAACCAGCGGTTGCAGCATGATTCCAAAGATGACGCAGCTTAAGGCGCTGAGCAGCATCGTATAGCGCCAGCTTGACCATTCTGTCAGTGAAGGACCCACAAACCCGGCGATCAGCAGACCAGCAGGCACCGCGGTTTGTTTAATTGAAAAAATGAGTGGCATGTATTTTGGGGGTGAGCATCGACCAAGCAAGTGCGAGCTGGCTGGCGTGGATACCGAGGCACCTCCGCCCGAAAATAATGCAGAGAGCACCAAGAAGAAGGGTGTGCCGATGGCGGCAAAAGCTGTTCCGATTGCAAGAAGTACCAGCGCTGCTTGGCTCATGCGCATCGCACCGTAGCGAATGATGAAGTTGCCACAACCCAGTTGAGTCGCAAGCGCTGCGGCAGCGACGATAGAAAAATAGACGCCAATCCAGGCTGAGTCGATCATGAGATCGGCGATCATTGCAGGAGCGATGACTGCGGGCAAGGCTCGGCCTAACGCCACAAAGGTTTGTTGCAAGAACATTGCCGACAAGGCAACGAGAAGTTGATTCACAAGGCTTAAGTATTCGTTAGAAGAGCATGTGAAAGACGCGAGTGCTAATCGCCGTCATTGTGACAAGTAGAATAGCGCAATTCATGAATGCGTCCAAATAGAGTTCATCCCATGCAAATCGACTTCTCGACACTCTCTGACCAAGAAAAATACAAATTGCTCGTGGGTTGTGTGGTGCCACGCCCGATCGCACTCATGAGCACAATTAGTCATGACGGTGTTGTGAATGCAGCGCCCTATAGTTTCTTTAATGCAATTTGCGATGTACCGCCGGCGGTCGTAGTGGGAGTCAATTGCGTGGCGCCTGGTGTCATGAAAGACACCGCACAAAATATTCGTGATACCGGCGAGTTCGTTGTGAACTTAGTGAGCGAAGAGATTGCGCAAGCCATGAATTTGACGGCGGTGAATTTTCCGCCGGAGATTGATGAGTTCAAAATGGCGGGGTTTACACACGGTAAAAGCGTCAAAATTCGTGCGCCGTATATTGAGCAAGCGCCGATTTCTTTTGAGTGCAAGCGGATCGTGAACGTAGAGCTTGGAATTGGCCGCAACGTGGTGATCGGGGAAGTGGTCTACTTGCACATACGAGACGACTTGATCGACATGAAAAAACTGCGTGTCGACCCCGTTGCGGCACACTTGATTGGCCGCATGCACGGGACCGGCTGGTATGCGCGCACGACCGACCTCTTTGATATGCCACGCGTGCCTGATGCGGCCGCGGCTGAGATGATCGCAAATCTAAAGAAATGAGGCATTGGGTGGCTGCGCGCCTGAGTGCTGGTTCCAATTAGCCCAGTACTAATAAATAATTAGTTCCACCTCTCGTCTTTCATGGCTGGTGAGGACAGGGCAATTGCCCATTGCAACAGCTGAGTTGCCGCCGTAAGATCGGGCACAGGAATACAAAATAATTCTTATATATTTAGGAGATTACGTATGACGGATCGTCGCGACTTTTTGCTGTCGAGCGCCGCTGTGGCCGCTACCGCACTCGCCCCTAGTCTGGCGCGTGCGCAGACGTTTCCCACTCGTCCGATCAAATATCTCTGCCCTTGGCCAGCGGGTGGCTCCACCGACGTTGTCATGCGTGTGCTGGCCGAGAGCGCAAGCAAAGTACTGGGTCGCAGTGTGATCGTCGAAAACAAGCCAGGCGCGGGCGGCATGTTAGGCGCTGCAGAGTTAGTGCACTCAAAGCCAGACGGCTATACCTTGGCGCAAATACCGCAGGGCGCTTTTCGTATTCCGCATATGCAGAAAGTGACCTATGACACGCTCAATGACTTTACATGGATCGTTTGCCTGACGGGCTACACGTTCGGCTTAGTGGTGCCCATCGAGTCCCCCATTAAAAGTATTGCGGATC
Source organism: uncultured beta proteobacterium (assembly GCA_903958565.1). GTDB lineage: Bacteria > Pseudomonadota > Gammaproteobacteria > Burkholderiales > Burkholderiaceae_B > Zwartia. Next base: position 2,115 of record CAJBTJ010000354.1, on the reverse strand, counting down.
TCGTTAAGTTTGCCAAAGCGAATCCAGACAAATTCACTTACGGTACGCCAGGCATTGGCACGAGTCCACATTTAGCGGTAGAAGAGTTTGCACAGCGGGCCGGGATCAAGCTCTCCCACATCCCCTTCAAAGGTAGTGCCCAAAATTTACAGGCCGTGATGGGTGGGCATGTGATGGCCATGAGTGACTCGACCGGCTGGGGCCCAACGGTTGACTCCGGCAAGCTCAGGCTGTTGGCGACGTATGGCAGCAAGCGCACATCGCGGTGGCCTACTGTCGCAACATTGAATGAATTAGGGTACGAAACGGTATCGGACTCGCCTTTCGGCGTGTGTGGACCAAAAGGGATGGATCCCGCGGTAGTCAAAATCTTGCATGATGCCTTTATGAAGACGTTGGATGATCCGGCTGTTAAAGCCGTTTTCGCACAGTTTGACCAGCCCACGATCGTCATGAATACTGAGCAATACACAAAATTCGCACGAGACAGTTTTTTCGCTGAAAAGGCTACTATTGAGCGTCTAGGAATGGCCAACAAAGGTTGACCATCTGCGTCGCTTCGGATGATGTTTAGATTATTGGAGAGGAAGATGAAACTATTAAAACTATTTGCTTTGGGTTTGGCTGTTGTGGCTGGTAGCGTGCAAGCGCAGAACCTTTCAATTGCAACGGGTGGAACGGGTGGTGTGTATTACCCCATGGGTGGGGGCCTGGCGTCCGTGCTGACGAAAAAAGTTCCTGGTATGTCTGCTACGGCAGAGGTCACAGGCGGCTCAGTCGATAACTTGAAGCTCATTGGATCGGGTAAGCCATATATTGCGTTTTCGATGGCCGATGCGGCCAAGGATGCACAGGATGGGCTCGATAAGTTTGCTGGACGCAAAGTAGATGTAAAAACTCTTTTGGTTCTGTATCCAAACCGTATGCACGTGGTGACAGTTGAGTCCAGTGGTATCAAGTCGATGAAAGACTTGAAAGGTAAGCGCGTCAGCACCGGCAGCCCAGGAAGTGCCACTGAAGTCATGGCGTTCCGCTTACTTGAGGCGGCCGGGTTGGATAAAGACAAGGACGTTAAACGCGAACGCTTAGGTGTTGCCGAGTCAGTCAATGCCATCAAGGATCGTAAAATCGATGCGTTTTTTTGGGTCGGTGGATTGCCGACTGCCGCAGTCACTGATCTGGCAAACACGCCGGGAACCAAGATTGTCATGATCGACCATGCTGGCGCTGTGGATGCGATGAACAAGAAATATGGCAACTTGTACTTCAAGGATACGATTCCAAAAGCAACGTACTCTGGAATGGCGGCAGATAACACCAATGCTTCCGTTTCAAATATTCTTGTCGTCAACGGGAAAATGTCAGACGACGAAGCCTATAAAATCACCAAAGCTGTGTTTGACAACATGCAAGAGCTGGTTCGTACGCACAGCGAATACGACAGCGTAAAACTTGCTAATCAGAAATCTGCTTCGACTCCGTTGCCGTTTCACCCCGGCGCGTTGAAATATTTCAAAGAGAATGGTCAAAGCGTAAATTAAGTTTTCGCAATGTTGTCCTGACGACGCACCTTGCATCATCGAGGGTGCGTCGTTGTTTTATTTGAAATTTAAATTATGTAGGTAGAGCCATGAGTCAGCATGCAATTGATCGCGAAACCCAGGACAAGCTTGATGCGTTTATCAAGCAGGAAGAGGGGGATGCGAATGACTATCGTGGCGCACTCGCTGTGTTTTTGACTTTGTGTGCGGTTGGGATGTCGTTGTTTCATCTCTATTCTGCGTATTCGATCGTAACCACTCAAGTATTAAGAACGGTACATGTCGGGATTGTTCTGTTCTTGGTGTTTCTGAGTTTTCCTATGACGGCGCGTCTAAGAAACCGCTTGATGTGGTGGGATGTCATTGCGGCCTTAGTCTCGGTCGCGATCGTGTTTTATATCTTGTTAGGTGGTGATGACTTAACTGACCGAAATACCGACCCATCAACCTTAGATACAGCCGTTGGCATCGTGCTGATTGGTTTGATTCTTGAGGGATTGCGCCGTACCAACGGAATGATTTTGGTGGTTGTGACAGGATGTTTCGTGTTGTATGCCTTGTTTGGAAACTATTT
>CAJBTJ010000353.1 GCA_903958565.1 uncultured beta proteobacterium | reverse complement strand
GGGCATGGGCCATGTAATCAACTTCGTGATCACCAAAATCCATACTGCCAGATGCAATTTCATGAAGCTTTGGCTTCCAAATATGGGTGCGGTTCTTATCTACCAAGGTGACACTGACTTTTTTATCACGTCGGTATGCCTTGCCAAGACGAGTCGCAAGTTCAAGCCCCCCGGCACCACCTCCCACAATGACAATTTTATGCATGTGAAATTATGCCGCAAAGTCACCCGTTCGAGGCACTGTCAAGCTAAAACCGCCTTTTAGCTCCTGTGTCACCAGTTCATTGTCCCAAGATTCGCAAGCGTTGTAATCATGAACTTCTGGGAAATGTTGCATGAGTTGAAACTTTCTCATGATGTAGCTGCTCTTGAAATAATCTAAACCGCAACGAAGTCCAGTAGAGGCAGTTTGAGATGGCAACACATAGCCGCATGATTCACACCTAGGATCTGCTTGTTGAATGACTTCCTTTGGAGAATGGTTTTGAGACATATTTAACTTGCCACTAAAAAGTCAGCGCTGATCGATTCACCGATCACGTTGACTTTGTCAAGGTACTGCGTCAAAAACGCATGGAGTCCTGTGTCCATAATTTCTTCAATTTGTCCGAACTTAAGTTCCGACAAAAGTTTGCCTGCTTTGTGCTGCGTGCCGCTTCTCAGGTTGTCGCTGACAATCGACAAATTGCTGACAACTTCTTCCATACAGGCGTGCAAGGAGCGAGGCATATCCGAGCGCAATATCAATAGTTCAGCCACACGGTCTGGACGAATGACGTCACGGTATACCTTGCGGTAAATTTCAAATGCGCTAACGCTTCGCAAGATAGCGCTCCAATGATAGAAGTCATATTCTTGATCTTTGCCGTTGGCTTCACCAAAAAAATCACTCTCAATTGCTTTGTACTTGACATCGACCAATCGGGCGGTATTGTCACCGCGCTCTAAGTAAGTACCCAAGCGCATAAAGCTGCGTGCTTCATCTTTGAGCATCGTACCGATGGTGACGCCTCGCGACAAATGCGAGCGAAACTTCACCCACTCAAACAGTTTGGCAGGGTCATCGAGAAAATTGTGAGCATGTATATGTCGTTGAGCCTCTAACCAGGTTTGATTTTGTGTTTCCCACAACTCGGTTGTGAGAGACCCGCGAACAGCACGCGCGTTTTCTCGTGCAGAGCGCAGGCACGAGATGATTGATGAAGGGTTGCTTTCATCGCTCACCATAAAACGCATCACATTGGCAGCAGTGACTTCCTGGTATTTTGACTTGTAAAGAGGAAATAGCTCGCAGATCGACAGCAAACCCTGCCAACCCATCTGAGCAACAGGCGCAGATTGCGGCAGCAGCGACATTTGGTAACTAACGTCCAACATCCGCGCGGTGTTTTCTGCCCGCTCGGTGTAGCGGGACATCCAAAATAAATGGTCTGCGGTTCTACTCAACATGGCTAACTCCTGTCGGACTCCAATACCCAGGTATCTTTGGTGCCGCCGCCTTGGCTGCTGTTAACGACCAAGGAACCTTCTTTCAATGCCACGCGTGTCAGTCCACCGGGAACCATTTGCACTGTTTTGCCAGACAACACGAAAGGACGCAAATCAATGTGCCTCGGTGCTACCCCGCTTTCAACATAGGTAGGGCAAGTGGACAGGCTCAATGTAGGCTGCGCCACATAATTACTGGGATTTGCAAGCAAGGCTTCGCGAAAAGCTGCAATTTCTGCTTGAGTCGAAGCAGGTCCTACCAACATGCCATAGCCTCCTGCACCATGCACTTGCTTCACCACCAAGTCTGGGAGGTTTGCCAAGGTGTATTTCAAATCGTCCGCATTTCGACATGTGTAAGTCGGTACATTGTTCAATATGGGTTTTTCACCCAAATAAAACTCAATCATCTTTGGAACAAAGGGGTATATCGATTTGTCATCGGCTACACCCGTACCGATTGCATTGCATACCGCCACATGCCCCGCCTTGTAGGCTTCCATCAACCCCGAACAACCCAAAGTGGAATTGGCCAAAAATACTGACGGATCTAGAAAGTCGTCGTCAACTCGGCGATAGATCACATCAATGCGTTTAGGGCCTCGAGTGGTGCGCATGTAAACGTAGGCGTCTTTGACAAACAGGTCTTGTCCTTCTACCAATTCCAAGCCCATCTGTTGGGCTAAAAATGCGTGCTCAAAATAAGCGCTGTTGAACATACCGGGTGTAAGCACCACAACCGTTGGTTGCTCTACATCTTGAGGGCTCGCATTGCGAAGGGTCTCTAGCAACAAATCGGGGTAGTGCGCAACAGGGGCTACTGAATAAGAACGGAATAACTCTGGAAACAGTCGCATCATCATTTTGCGATCTTCCAGCATATAACTCACCCCACTAGGGACGCGCAAGTTGTCTTCCAACACATAGTACTCGCCCTCACCTTGTGCATTGGGAGCTCGCACAATGTCAATGCCACTGATGTGCGAGTAAATGTCACTCGGTACATTCACACCCATCATTTCTGGACGAAACTGTGAATTGTTCGTCACTTGATCAGTGGGTATGACCCTAGCCTTCAAGATCTCTTGGTCATGGTAGACATCATGCAAAAATTTATTGAGCGCCGTCACACGTTGAATGAGTCCGCGTTGCAATGAATGCCACTCGTGGGCCGGAATAATGCGGGGAATCAAATCAAACGGAATTAATCGCTCTGTGCCAGAGCCGTCTTCGTCTTTTTCACCGTAAACCGCAAAGGTAATGCCGACCTTGCGAAAAATCATTTCGGCTTCAATCCGATGGGCTTGCATCGATTCCGCCTGTTGCCTTGAGAGCCAATCTGCGTAATTTTGGTAATGGGCGCGCAAGCCTGCATTTGCTTCAAGATGCATTTCGTCAAATCGGTGCATGCATATCTCCTAACCCATTAATTTCAGTCTGATTTCTTAAGCAAAGATTGCGCCACCTTTCGATCTAGGACTTGGCTCAGGTCTTGCTAGTAACAAAATATGGCAGATCGCCTGTTTCGAGAGAATTTTGCGTATGTCCATCCACGTAGCACTGACCCATATCACCCACTACCAGTACGACCGTTCGGTAGCTCTTGAACCTCAAGTGGTCCGATTACGGCCTGCCCCTCACTGCCGCAGCAAAATCATTTCGTATTCTTTGCAGGTTGAGCCTGTTGGGCACTTCATCAACTGGCAACAAGATCCCTTTTCCAATTACCTTGGCCGTTTGGTTTTCCCAAATAAAACAAAAGAGCTCAAAGTCACGGTGGACCTTGTGGTCGAAATGTCGGTCTACAACCCTTTCGACTTCTTTCTCACCCCAAGCGCTGAAAAATACCCTTTCAAGTACACAAAAGACGCAGAAATTGAACTCGCCCCCTATTTGGTCACTGAAAGACTGACGCCACTGCTCAAAAAATATTACCGAACGATTGACCGCTCAAGCATGCGCACCATTGATTTTTTGGTGCAGATTAATCAGCGATTGTTCAAAGATATTCGATACCTCATCCGCATGGAACCCGGCGTGCAAACGCCTGAACAAACGCTCAGCAGCGCCAGTGGTTCCTGCCGAGATTCCGCTTGGCTCATGGTGCAACTTCTTCGCCATTGCGGCTTGGCAGCTCGATTTGTGTCTGGTTATTTGATCCAATTGAGCCCCGACGTGAAATCACTCGATGGCCCTAGTGGAACCGAAGTCGACTTCACCGACCTGCACGCTTGGTGCGAGGTTTATTTGCCAGGTGCAGGCTGGATTGGCCTTGACCCAACTTCAGGCTTGTTAGCGGGTGAAGGTCATATTCCACTGGCGTGTACGCCCCAACCCGCCTCTGCGGCGCCGATTGAAGGCGCGATCGAGAAATGCGAGGTGGCGTTTGATCACCATATGTCGGTCACCCGGATCCATGAGTCCCCGCGCGTGACCAAGCCTTATGACGAGACCGCTTGGTCTGCCGTCCTTCAATTAGGCAAAGAAGTCGATGAAAAACTCCTTGCTGGTGATGTCCGACTCACGATGGGAGGTGAGCCCACTTTTGTGGCAACCAGCGACAGAGATGCACCAGAATGGAACACGGAAGCTCTTGGCCCCACCAAAAGGGGATTTGCCACTGAATTGGTGCATAAATTACGGGCTCAATATGGCGATGGTGGGTTTTTGCACTTTGGTCAAGGAAAGTGGTATCCAGGCGAGCAGTTGCCTCGTTGGGCTTTGTCCATCTTTTGGCGAAAGGATGGCCAATGTATTTGGAAAAACCCAGCCTTGTTTGCAGATGAGCGCAACCCCAAAAAATACACTGCCAACGATGCCGAGCAATTCACGGTCGCTTTAAGTCGCAAACTGGGTCTTAGTTCTGATTACATCACGCCCGGTTATGAGGATGTTTGGTATTACTTGTGGCGTGAACGTCGTCTGCCCGTCAACGTCGACCCGTTTGACTCCAAACTCGATGATGAGATGGAACGGATTCGTCTGCGTCGTGTGTTTTCGCAAAAACTCGATAGTGTGGTGGGTTATGTGCTGCCTTTGCAACCCGAATCGCATCACCCATTGCATGGCACATCCTGGACCACGGGCCCATGGTTTTTTCGCGATGAACGCATGTACCTCATCCCAGGCGACTCCCCCATGGGATATCGCTTGCCACTTGATTCATTGCCCTGGGTAAATAAAAACGATTTTCCTTATCTGATCGAACAAGATCCTTTTGCGCCACGCAATGAATTGCCAAGAGCAGCGTCTTTACCAAGTGCTGCGCCTTTAAAAAGGCAATCTGAAACTGGCAAAGCTTTATCAGCCGAATCGTCGGCAGCAAGG
>CAJBTJ010000352.1 GCA_903958565.1 uncultured beta proteobacterium | reverse complement strand
GAATCCAACGACGACAACCTCATCGCCCACGACGGCAGCCTTGCTAGACCCAATAGTGGCGGGTGCTAGATCATCGGGAATGTGTAATGGTTTCAGAACGGCGAGATCCTTATCTTTTTGTGCTGACACGATTACGGCTGGCGATTCCATCCCATCTGCAAAGGTCACGACAAGTCTGGGTGCGTTGGCAACCACATGAAGATTTGTCAGAATCGTTCCATCCTCTTTGATCACAACCCCTGTTCCAACCCCTAACGCATTGTCAGAGATTTGTGTTCCCCCCGAAGAGGACAGTACGTCTGTACGAATTCTCACCACGGAGGGCGCAATCGCTGCGCTTGCACGCGCGGCACGGGAGGGTAGGTCTTTTGTCGCGAGAGTATGTAAGACGGCTGCGTCGATGTGTTCTTGCGTGAGCGTTGGCTGTGATGGCCCCGTGTGCTTTGATACGTATAGCGTTAGGCCACCAATCAGGATCCCAACGGTCAACACGATGAGACGCTCTTTTAGGCGCTGGTGCCTTGGAGGCTCGGTGGAGGTCACGCTTGCGGACTGCGTGCTCGTCGGCAGGACTAAGTCACCCTCAGGCTTCTCGGGTGTCGGTTCTATGTGACGGCTATACAGGGTCGTACGTTTCATGATGAACCCAATAACAGCAAGCAGTGATAAAGTGTGATTTATCATACCGCCGAGAAACAGTTCATGCGCCTTATTTGGCCAGGATTTTTGTGGTGTTTCATCGTCATCCTGTTATTGCCCTTAGCCTACCTGTGGCTATTGCGGCGTCGCAGGCAGGCCGCTATTCGTTTTTCCAGCCTAACCATCATCCGTGCGTCAATGTCCCGTTGGGGGGTGTGGCGACGCCATGTTCCTCCGGCATTGCTTTGGCTGGGTTTAGTCTTTGCGGTGGTGGGCCTGACTCGGCCAACGGCTCAAGTCACGCTCCCCGCTGACTATATGACCCTGGTCTTAGCGGTTGACGTCTCCCGCAGCATGTTGGCAGAGGATGTAGAACCTAATCGCATCCAGGCCGCACAGCGGGCGGTTAAGGATTTTTTGCAGGAGCTGCCCAATAATATGCGAGCGGGGATTGTGTCATTTGCTGGGACGGCTCAGCTGGTTCAGCAAGTGACCGATGATCGTGAGGCACTCATAGAAGCGGTCGATCGATTTAAATTGCAACGCGGTACCGCCACGGGAAGTGGCTTATTGCTAGCGCTATCGACCCTCTTGCCTGACTCGGGTGTGAATTTACAGGCAGCAATTTATGGTGATGATTTTGGCCGATGGGGTGGCGGTAGAACGCCGGTTCCTCTCGTCGCACCTCAACCACCCACAACGACAAAAAGTCCCGTCGCGCCGGGCTCGTATGAGAACGGTGCCATTATCTTGTTGTCTGATGGGCGCCGTACGCACGGGCCCGATCCGTTTGCGGCAGCCAAACAAGCCGCCGAGCGTGGCGTGAGGGTCTACACCGTGGCCTTTGGCACAGTTAATGGCTTTATTCCCGGCTGGGATGGAAGTAATTTCTACACACAGGTCGATGAGCGCGCCTTGCAGGGGATTGCAAAAATCACAGAAGGTGAATTTTTTAGAGCAGAAAACTCTAAAGATCTTGCAAAGATTTATAGCCATTTGTCGAGCAAATTTTCACTCGAACGCAAAGAGACCGAGATCACGGCACTTTTTGGTGTGATCAGCCTGATACTTGTATTGCTTGCGTTAGGGCTATCGTTGTTTTGGTTTCGCCGCGCGGCCTAAGCTAACATCCACACCTTAGTTTCTTATAACTGGAAAATCACATGGTTCGCTTAGCAGACTTGTCCGAGATTGAACGAGAACATCATCTCGAACGCTTAAAACAGATACCGGCCATGTCGGCACCCCAGTTAGTAGCCGGTCCAGTACTGAGTCAGAGACGCGTTGCGTTGATTACGACGGCGGGCTTACATGCGAGAACGGATGCCCCCTTTGATACAACCGGCAACGGGACCGACTATCGCGTCATTGTTGATCAAACAGACGATGCCGATTTGGTCATGAGCCATATGTCCGTCAATTTTGATCGGACTGGGTTTCAGTCGGACTGTAATGTCGTATTCCCGTTGGCGCGGCTGAAGGAACTTGCGGCAGAAAAATTTATTGGCTCGGTCGCACGATTCCATTATTCGTTTATGGGTGCGATTTGGCCGACAACAAAGTATGAAGCAAAAGCCCGAGAGCTTGCGGAGTTGCTCAAGCGAGATCAGGTCGACGCGGTCGTTTTATCTCCAGTTTGACCGCTTTGTACGTGCGCCGTGAGCGCCGTCGGCCGTTACTTGGAAGAAGCAGGAATTCCTACCGTACAGATCAGTTTGATCCGCGAGCACACCGCTGCCTTTAATGCTCCGCGCGCGTTGTGGGTACCATTTATGTTGGGGCGTCCGTTCGGCGCGCCCAGTCATGCGCCGTTTCAAAAGCACGTGTTGCAAGAGGCCTTGAAGTTGCTTGAGTTAACTCAAGAACCTGTGCTTCGCGACTTCTTGCAAGAGGCGCCGCCCGATGCGTTGGGTCAGCAGAGCCAGCAGTTAGTCTGTCCGGTAAGTTTTCCCAAGTACGGCAAGGTAGGTAGTTTGCATGAAAGAGTGCTTGAGGAAGTCGGGCAACTTAAGGCGTGGCATCAAGTGGGTGCGCAGTCGCGCAGTCGAACGACTCTTGGCGTGACAGGTGCCTCGTCAGACCGTCTTGCTGAGTTTGTATTGTCGTGGCTCGGGGAGGCACCAGAGCAAGTCTTGCAGAACGCCGCTCACACAGCAGCGACGAGTCTGAAGTTCGCAACCGATGAGTTAAAGGCCTTTTATTATGAAGCCAAGCTCGCGCAGCCAGGTCAACACAGTGCGAAGTCCTTGCAAGACTGGTTCTGGTTTGACACCAGTGGTGGCGAAGCGTTATTGGCGTTACGGATTAAACTAGCCAGCGTTGGAGATCCAGCATTTAAAGGCTTGGCCACGCTCAGTATGGTCCCGCGGGTGGTCTTGGATCTCGTTTCAAAAAAATCTCGTTAGGAAAGTATGTTCAAAGGTATTTTGATTTGCTTAGTGGTTGTTCTGCTAACAGGCTGTGCGTCCCGTCCCATTAATCAACCGCTTGCCAAGCTCGATGAGCGGACTGGTTATCGTTTTGAGACGATGCATACCAAAGCCGAAGATCAAGAGAATCTGGTTGTGCTGGCGTTTTCGGGTGGTGGTACGCGAGCAGCAGCCTTTTCTTTCGGTGTGCTCGAGTTCTTACGCAACACTGAGGTTGTGGGACCCAAAGGTAAAAAAGTTCGCTTACTTGATAGCGTGGGCTTAATTACCGGAGTATCCGGTGGAAGCTTCACTGCTTTATCGTACGGTTTGTATGGCGAAAAGCTCTTTGATGAGTACGAAAAGCGTTTCCTCAAGCGTGATGTACAGGGCGAGATCATTTCTCGGGTGTTGAATCCTGTGTACTGGCCGAGTCTGTCGTCTAACGGGTGGGGACGCTCCGAGCTCGCCGCTCAGTTTTATGACGAGATTTTATTTGAAGGCGCGACATTTTCTGATTTAGCGAAACGAGATGGTCCGTTTATCGTTGCATCAGCGACGGATATATCGACAGGCTCACGCTTCGTGTTTAATCAGCGTGTGTTTGACAAGATGTGTTCGGATTTGGGTTCGGTACCTTTGGCGCGTGCCGCCGCAGCATCGTCGGCGGTGCCCGTGGTGCTCTCGCCGGTGACGTTCAATAATTATGGGGGAACCTGTGATTGGAAGCCTACAGTGTGGATGCAGTCGTTTCAGGATAAGTCCAACCTGAAACGCCCTGCTGCACGTGCTTCACGGTCCATTCTGGCAGAAGGTAGCTTGGACAATAGTACGAAGAAACCTTATATACACTTAGTCGATGGAGGAGTTTCAGATAACGTCGGGATGCGTGGAGTGTTGGACTCACTTGAACTGATGGAGGCTCTTTATGACACCGGGACATCTACTTCGCTGGATCGCGTTCGACGCCTGATCGTATTTGTTGTCAATTCCATTTCTGATCCCAAGACCACTTGGGACGAGCGTGAACGGCCGCCCGATAGCTTGACTGTTTTGCTCAAAGCGGCCGGCACGCCAATCGACCATTACTCTTATGAGGCTGTGGAGTTGTTGAAGGATACGTCTGCACGCTGGTCGTCCTTGCGAAAAATCAGAGATTCGGCTGCAATGAAGACCAATACAGACCCTTCCATTGCGGCGCTTATGAAAGTGCCCAATGCCGAGATTTATACGATTGATGTGTCGTTTCAGCAGATTAAAAATGCAGAGGAACGGTTTTACCTCAATCAGCAGCCCACCTCTTTTGTTCTCGCGGACGAGGCAGTTGATCGATTGCGGCGTGCCGCAGGTGCTGTGATTTTAGAGTCGCCCGAGTTTCAGCGTTTGATTAAAGATGTAGGGGTAACAATCAAGACCAAGCGCTAAAT
>CAJBTJ010000351.1 GCA_903958565.1 uncultured beta proteobacterium | reverse complement strand
CCGTGCGTATAAAAAATCCGCACGTATCGTTGGCGATGTGATTGGTAAGTATCACCCTCACGGCGATCAGGCGGTATACGACACAATCGTGCGTATGGCGCAAGATTTCTCGCTACGCTATATGTTAGTAGACGGGCAGGGTAACTTCGGTTCGATCGACGGCGATAACGCTGCGGCGATGCGATACACCGAAATCCGTTTATCTAAGATCGCGCATGAACTGCTTGCGGACATCGATCAGGAAACTGTCGATTTCGGGCCGAACTATGACGGCAGCGAAAACGAACCATTGCTCTTGCCTTCGCGTTTGCCCAACCTGCTGGTTAACGGCAGCTCCGGTATTGCAGTCGGTATGGCAACGAACATTCCGCCACATAATCTGGCGGAGGTCGTAGACGGCTGCTTATATTGTTTGCGCAATCCGGACTGTACGGTAGATGAGCTCATCGAGCTGATCCCTGCGCCAGATTTCCCAACGGGTGGCATCATCTATGGCATCGTCGGTGTGCGCGAAGGCTACCGCACCGGACGTGGCCGCGTGATCATGCGCGCCAAGACCCACTTCGAAGACATGGAGAAGGGCAATCGGCAGTCGATCGTGGTCGATGCCTTGCCCTACCAGGTTAACAAGAAGACCTTGCAAGAGCGTATCGCTGAGCTCGTCAACGAAAAGAAAATCGAAGGTATCTCTGATATTCGTGATGAGTCAGACAAAGACGGTATGCGTCTTGTGATTGAGCTCAAGCGTGGTGAAGTGCCTGAGGTCATTCTCAATAATCTATACAAACACACACAGCTGCAAGACACCTTCGGGATGAACCTGGTGGCGCTGGTCGATGGCCAGCCACGCTTACTCAACCTCAAGCAGATGGTTGAGTACTTTTTGTCGCATCGTCGCGAAGTCGTGACGCGTCGCACTGTGTTCCAGTTACGCAAAGCGCGCGAGCGGGGCCACGTGCTCGAAGGCTTGGCGGTCGCCTTGGCTAATATTGACGAGTTCATTACGATCATCAAGGCCGCACCGACACCGCCGGTTGCGCGTCAAGATTTGATGGATAAGTCCTGGGATTCGTCCTTGGTGCGCGAAATGCTCTCGCGTGCAGATACGGAAGCTGTCGGCGGACGCGTGGCTTACCGTCCAGACAATCTGCCTGACACCTTTGGTCTGCAATCAGACGGGCTCTACCGTTTGAGCGAAACGCAAGCGCAAGAAATCTTGAACATGCGCCTACAGCGCTTGACGGGCCTTGAGCAGGACAAAATCGTCAGTGAATACAAGTCTGTGATGGATACCATCTCTGATCTGCTCGATATTTTGTCGCGTCCTGAGCGCATTACGGTCATCATTAGCGAAGAGCTTCAGGCAATTAAAACCGAGTTCTCCATCAACGCCAAAGATGCACGGCGCTCGGATATTGAGCTTAATGCGACTGAACTCGACACCGAGGATTTGATCACGCCAGCCGATATGGTCGTGACGCTTTCGCATGGTGGCTATATCAAGAGCCAGCCGTTGTCTGAATATCGCGCGCAGCGTCGCGGTGGACGTGGCAAACAAGCCACGGCGACCAAAGAAAACGATTGGGTTGACCAGCTGTTTATCGCGAATACGCATGATTACTTGCTGTGTTTCTCTGATCGCGGACGTGTGTACTGGCTAAAAGTTTGGGAAGTACCGCAGGGAACACGTACCTCGCGCGGCAAGCCGATCGTCAATATGTTCCCGCTGATCGACGGAGAGAAAATTACGGTTGTGTTGCCGATCAAAGCGTTCAGCGATGATCAGACGGTGTTTATGGCGACTTCGCGCGGTACGGTTAAGAAGACACCTTTGTCTGATTTCTCGAACCCACGTAAGGCCGGCATCATCGCGGTCGACCTCGACGAGGGTGACTTCTTGATTGGTGCGGAACTGACCGACGGCAAGCATGACGTCATGTTGTTCTCTGATTCGGGCAAGGCTGTTCGCTTCGACGAGAACGATGTTCGTCCAATGGGTCGTAACGCCCGTGGTGTGCGCGGCATGATGCTCGAAGACGGACAGAACGTGATCGCGATGTTGGTATCGGGCGATGAGTCCCAGACTGTTCTGACTGCGACGCAAAACGGCTTTGGCAAGCGCACACCGATTACGGAATACACCCGTCATGGTCGCGGTACGAAAGGAATGATTGCCATTCAGACCTCCGCGCGTAATGGCAAAGTGGTGGGTGCTGTGCTGGCCAATGCGACCGACGAGATCATGCTCATCACAACGGGTGGTGTACTCGTGCGCACGCGGGTCTCTGAAATTCGCGAGATGGGTCGTGCAACCCAAGGTGTCACGCTCATCAGCGTGGATGATGGCAGTATGTTGTCTGGTGTGCGTCGTGTGGTTGAAAGCGATGCGGACGATGACGGTGAAGATATCGTTGATGTGGTTGATCCCACCGCACCGGATGGGTTAGCGGGACCTGCAGACGGGGCCGATTCGGCGACTTAATATGGCGCGTCCCTGGAACTTTTCCGCAGGGCCGTCTGCGATGCCGGAGCCGGTACTTGAGCAGGCTGCCGCAGAAATGCTTGATTGGCATGGCTGTGGCATGTCTGTGCTGGAGATGTCACATCGCGGCGAGCAGTTTATTGAAATCTGTTCGCAAGCCGAAACTGATTTACGTGAACTGCTTGTGATCCCGCAAGACTATGCCGTGCTCTTTATGCAGGGCGGTGCGACCGCCGAAAACGCCATCGTGCCGATGAATCTTTTGGGTCGCGTCGCGCAACCCAAGGCTGATTTCGTGATCAGTGGTATCTGGGCGACTAAATCGTATCAAGAATGTCAGCGCTATGGCGATGCGCATATTGCCGCGACGAACGCAACCGCGGCAGCCATCGACGGCGGGCAACAAGCTCCTTATACGTGGTTACCTAAGTCTGATACTTGGCGAGTGCGCAAGGATGCGGCCTATTTGCATATCTGCAGCAATGAGACCATTGGTGGCGTCGAGACCATGGACTGGCCGGACATGCAGGCACTTGGTGCGCCCGGGGTGCCACTGGTGGTTGATGCTTCTTCGCATTTTCTTTCTAGGCCCATGCAAGTTGATCGTGCCGGGATGATCTTTGCCGGAGCACAAAAGAATGCGGGACCCGCAGGGTTGACGATGGTGATTGTGCGCCGTGATCTGATCGGACACGCGTTGGCAATCTGCCCCTCCGCCTTTGACTATAAAAATGTCGAGGCGCAACGCTCGATGTACAACACGCCCCCGACGTACGCCATCTACATCGCTGGGTTGGTGTTTAAGTGGCTCAAGCAGCAGGGCGGTTTGGCCGCGATCGAACAAAGAAACATTCTTAAGGCGCGCGCGCTGTATGATTATTTCGACCACAGTGATTTTTATACCTTGCCGGTTCACCCTTCGGTACGCTCGCGGATGAATGTGCCGTTCTTCTTGCGCAATACATCTTTGGACGACGCTTTTTTAAAGGGTGCCCAGGAACGGGGCTTGATGCAGTTGAAAGGACACAAAAGTGTCGGTGGGATGCGCGCATCGATCTATAACGCGATGCCATTGGAGGGCGTGCTCGCCCTCATAGACTATCTTAAGGATTTTGAACGCTCACATGGATAAGTCACTGCAAGACCAGTTGCTGCCGCTGCGCCAACGTATCGATCAGATTGATGCTGAAATCCTAGATCTACTGAACCGTCGCGCCCTAACAGCGCAAGAGGTCGGCGAGGTCAAGCATAAGCATAATGCGACAGGCCCCGTGTTACGTCCCGAACGAGAGTCTCAAGTCATTCGTCAACTGCAAGAGCTCAATCGCGGGCCTTTTCCATCAGAGGGTGTTGCCTCTGTTTGGACTGAAATCATTTCTTCTTGCCGCTCGCTTGAGCAATCGCTGACGGTTGCGTTTCTTGGCCCCGCAGGTTCATTTTCCGAGCAAGCTGCGTTTGAACACTTTGGCCGTGCCGTGATTGGATTGCCCTGCCCGTCATTTGACGAGGTGTTTCGTTCGGTGGAAGGTGGCGCCGCGCAAGTCGGGATGGTGCCAGTCGAGAACTCCACCGAAGGCGCTGTGAACCGCAGCTTAGATTTGTTGTTGGGTTCGCCTGTCAAAATTTTAGGTGAACGTTCTATTTTGATTCGCCATTGCTTGTTGTCTAAGTCGGGCGACATGAAAAACATCACCAAAATCATGGCGCATCCACAGGCGCTCGCGCAATGTCAAAATTGGCTGAATCGCGAATACCCAGGCATTGCCCGAGAATCTGTCTCAAGCAACTCGGAAGCAGCGAGGCTTGCGTCTCTGGATCCAAACTTTGCGGCGATTGCAAGTGATATCGCTGCGCAAGCCTGGGGCCTTAAGATCATTGCACAAGGTATTCAAGACGATTCGCAAAACCGCACGCGCTTTTTAGCTATCGGACATATTGAAAACCTGCCGAGTGGCCACGATAAGACCAGTTTGATTCTTGCTGTACCTAATCGTGCAGGGGCTGTCTATCAGATGCTCGCGCCTTTATCTGAGCATGGCGTGTCGATGACACGACTTGAATCACGACCAGCGCGTAACGGTCAGTGGGAATATTATTTCTATGTCGATGTCGAAGGGCATGCGCACGATGAGCGTGTAAAGAAAGCGCTGGCTGTTCTCGCTTCGCATTGTGCGTTTTTCAAGCTCTTGGGTTCCTATCCCGCGCAGTCATAGCCTTGTTGTGCGGATGGTGGTTTAGGTGTTGCGCTGTATGTTCTTGTTTTCCCTTCTTGCAGTTTCTTCCTTGAACTAGTTTTGTTGGTGCAATATATGTCTTCAAAAGATTCAGTGTTAAAGGCGCCTACGCACATTGCTGCCATCGCACCCTATCAGGCCGGAAAGCCCATTGAAGAGCTCGCACGCGAATTCGGTCTCGATGCGTCAAAGATTGTGAAGCTCGCGTCAAACGAAAATCCCTTGGGAATGCCCGAGTCTGCAAAACAGGCATTGAATGCTGCCGTCGCAAATCTTGGTCGTTACCCTGATCCTGCAGGCTTTGATTTAAAGAAAACGATTTCGCAGCGTTTTGGTGTTGATCAGGGGTGGCTTACGCTTGGCAATGGGTCAAATGACATTCTTGAGCTTGTTGCTTCGGCTTTGATTGAACCGGGCAGCGCGGTGGTGTATTCGCAATTTGCTTTTGTGGTCTATCGTCTGGCAACCCAGGCTCGAGGCGCGAAGCACATTGTCGTGCCGGCCAAAGAATATGGCCATGATTTGCCAGCCATGCTTGAGGCGATTACCCCCGAGACAAAAATTGTGTATGTCGCGAATCCGAATAACCCGACCGGTACCTATTTGTCCGTTGACGCGATTGAGTCTTTCCTTGCCAGTGTGGCGGCGCGTCACGGCACGCGTGTGACGGTTGTATTGGATGAGGCCTATAACGAATTCCTCGAGCCCGCGCTGCGCGTCGATGGCGTAGCACTCGTCAAGCGCTATCCCAATTTGATCGTGTCGCGTAGTTTTTCAAAAGCCTATGGTTTGGCCGGCTTGCGTGTCGGATTTGCGATGGCGCAACCTGTGCTGACTGATTTATTGAACCGCGTGCGACAACCTTTTAACGTGAACTCTCTGGCACAAGCCGCAGCGATTGCTGCCCTGAACGACAAAGAATTTTTGGCTAAAAGTTTTGCTGTCAATCGCGATGGAAAAAAACAGTTGCAGCAGGGTTTCGAAAAACTTGCTTTGCAGTTTGTCCCCAGTTACGCCAATTTTGTATTGGTAAAAGTTGGTGATGCAGCTCGAATCAATCTTGAACTGCTCAAGCGCGGCGTCATCGTGCGCCCAGTAGCCGGTGATGGTTTGCCTGAGTGGTTGCGTGTTTCAATTGGTTTGCCTCACGAGAACCAGACATTTCTGGATGCATTGACGGCCGTATTGAAAGCGACGCCCGGGCCATGACAACGCTAAAAATCGGCACGCTGGCAGTGGTGGGCGTTGGCTTAATAGGTGGCTCGTTTGCCGCTGCCTTGCGTCGTGCTGGCGGTGTTGATCGTATTCTGGGTGCTGGGCGTCGTCCTGAAACGCTCGCGCAAGCGGTCACCTTAGGTTTGATTGACGAGGCCGTGACCCTCAAAGAGGCTGCTGCGCGTGCGGATTTAATTTTTATCGCAGCACCTGTTGGTGCATTTGAAGCAATTTTTTCTGAGATCGCTCCTCATCTTGGCGCTAAAACCATTGTGACCGATGGAGGCAGCACAAAACGTAATGTGATCGAGGCCGCACGGTCTGGCTTGGGTCCGCGCGTGGCGCAGTTTGTTCCGGGACACCCGATGGCGGGTTCGCATGAAAAAGGACCTGAGGCGGCCGACCCAGATTTGTACGTAGGCCGTCGCGTGATGCTCACTCCGCTGGTCGAAAATCACCCAGAGGATGTCGCCATGGTTCAGGCCGTGTGGCAGCAGTGTGGCGCCAACGTTGTGTGTATTGATTCCAATCAGCACGATGGTGTGGTCGCTACGGTGAGTCATTTGCCCCATTGGGTTGCAGCGTTGTTTATGGAATACATCACGGGTGGCGATGATGCGACCTTAAAACTTGAAACGGCTGGTTCGGGGTTTAGAGACTTTACGCGTGTCGCGCAGGGCTCGCCTGAAATGTGGCGCGACATATTTGTGGCGAACCGCGATGCCATGCTCGCCGAGCTCGCCTCCTTGCGTCAGGTGATGGATCGTGCCGAGCATGCCTTGCGTGAACACGATGCGGCCTGGCTTGAAGAGATGCTTGCGCGCGCGGCTCAGGCGCGTGCGGATTGGCCGGGCAACTTGAAATGAGCCTGGCCTCTAGTCTTGAATTAAGACGCGGTGTCGCAGCCCAAGGCAGCGTGAACTTACCAGGATCAAAAAGTATTTCAAATCGCGTGTTGTTATTGTCGGCACTGGCGACTGGCAACACTCGTATCGACGGTTTACTTCAGTCGGACGACACGAGCGTGATGTTGACGGCACTGCGCGAGCTGGGCGTACAGATCAGTACGCATGCGACGGACTCCGTAACGGTGCAGGGCGTAGCGCGATTTCCGGTTGAGCGGGCCAAACTCTTCATGGGAAATGCCGGCACGGCGATCCGCCCCTTGACGGCGGCACTCGCCATGATGGGTGGCCATTACACCTTGTCTGGTGTACCCCGCATGCACGAACGCCCAATTGGTGACTTGGTTGACGGTTTGCGTGGGATGGGAGCCTGTCTCAGCTATCTTGGGCAGGACGGCTATCCACCCCTAAAAATTGAACCGGCCGGCACGCTATTGGATCGGGTCGCCGTACAAGGTTCCGTCTCGAGTCAATTTTTAACTGCCGTGTTAATGGCAGCGCCGCTGGCTGTGGCGCGTTCCGGTAAGGCGTTGGTCATTGACGTCGTCGGCGAGTTGATCTCCAAGCCCTATATTGAGATCACCCTCAATTTGATGGCACGCTTTGGTGTGACTGTTGAGCGTCATGGCTGGCAGCAGTTTGTGGTGCCTGTCGGCTCAGCCTATCGCTCACCCCAACAAATCCACGTAGAAGGCGATGCGTCGTCTGCCTCGTACTTTTTGGCGCTTGGTGCCATCGGGGGTGGGCCAGTCACCATCAACGGCGTCGGGGCGCAAAGCATTCAAGGCGATGTCGCATTTGCTGACACCATTGAGGCGATGGGTGCGCAGGTCAGGCGAGCTGCCGCCTCGATCGAAGTGACGGGCGTTCACGTGGCACGCGGAGAGAAGCTCAACGCGTTTGATGCCGACTTTAATTTGATTCCCGATGCGGCCATGACGGCGGCAGCACTTGCCCTGTTTGCGGATGGGCCCTGCACCTTGCGAAATATCGGTAGTTGGCGCGTCAAGGAAACGGATCGTATCGAGGCGATGCAAACCGAGTTGCGCAAGCTTGGCGCGCAGGTCGAGAGCGGCCCCGACTGGTTGCGCGTGTGGCCTATTGCTTCGGGCAGTTGGCAGGATGCCAGTATCCATGCCTATGACGATCATCGCATGGCAATGTGCTTCTCGCTTGCTGCCTTTGGTCAAAGCCGAGTCACCATTCTGGATCCTGGTTGCGTGAGCAAGACGTTTCCAACTTACTTCGACGTGTACGGCAGCCTGGTTTCATGAGTGCAACCATCCCAATCATCACGATTGATGGACCTACGGCTTCGGGGAAGGGAACCGTGGCGCAGCGTGTGGCTTCAGCGCTCGGTTGGGGCGTGCTTGATAGCGGGGCGCTTTATCGGCTGACGGCACTTGCCGTGCAGCAGCAAGCGATCGATCCAGAGAATGAAGCGGCCGTCGCCAAAGCGGGGGCAACGCTTGATGTTCAGTTCCGATCCAATCAGATTCTCCTCGGTGGTCAAGATGTGTCTGAGGTCATCCGGCAAGAGCATGTCGGCAATCTGGCATCACGACTCGCCCCGAATCCTAAGTTACGCGCAGCGTTATTGAGCCGTCAGCGGGCGTTTCGCCTGGCGCCGGGGCTTGTGGCGGATGGCAGGGACATGGGGACCATTGTTTTTCCAGATGCTCAGGTAAAAATATTCTTAATTGCTGACGTACAAGCGCGTGCGCAGCGACGTGCTAAGCAGTTGATCGAAAAGGGAATTTCTGCTAATCTAGAAGACCTTCTTGCAGATATGCGTGCCCGCGATGCCCGAGACACTCAACGTTCGGTCGCGCCACTCATTGCAGCAAAGGACGCACACGTGGTGGATTCGTCGACGCTGACGATTGATCAAACGGTGCAAAGCATCCTTGACCTCTGGTCAAGGTTTTTATCCACTCCACCCAGTTCGGGTGTTTAACCGGCTCCAAAGGCCATCTGGACTTCCTCTACATGTCAACTCAACAAACCTCAACCCAAGCCGGCGAAAGTTTTGCCGCGCTGTTTGCAGAAAGTATCCAAAAGCAGGACATGAAATCCGGCGAGGTTATTTCCGCCGAAGTCGTACGTATCGATCACAACTTTGTGGTCGTGAATGCGGGTCTCAAGTCTGAAGCACTTATTCCGCTCGAAGAATTCCTCAACGATCAGGGCGAGCTCGAAGTCAAACCCGGCGATTTTGTGTCGGTTGCTATTGATTCGCTCGAAAACGGCTACGGTGATACCGTGCTGTCCCGTGACCGCGCTAAGCGCTTGTCGGCTTGGTTGTCGCTCGAGCAGTCGCTCGACAAAAATGAACTCGTTACTGGCACGATTACAGGTAAGGTCAAGGGCGGTCTAACCGTCATGACTGCAGGTATTCGCGCGTTCTTGCCGGGCTCGTTGGTCGATTTGCGTCCGGTCAAGGACACAACGCCTTTCGAAGGCAAGACCATGGAGTTCAAAGTTATCAAGCTCGATCGCAAGCGTAACAACGTTGTGTTGTCGCGTCGTGCTGTGCTCGAAGCCAGCATGGGTGAAGAGCGTCAGAAGCTGCTTGAAAACCTCCAGGAAGGTTCGATTGTTAAGGGTGTGGTTAAGAACATCACTGACTACGGCGCCTTCGTTGACCTCGGCGGTATCGACGGTCTGCTGCACATCACCGATATGGCATGGCGTCGCGTGCGTCATCCTTCGGAAGTGTTGACGGTTGGTCAGGAAGTCGAAGCAAAAGTCCTTAAGTTCGATCAAGAAAAGAGCCGTGTGTCGCTTGGCGTCAAGCAACTTGGCGAAGATCCCTGGGTGGGTCTCGCACGTCGCTACCCACAAGGTACACGTCTGTTCGGTAAAGTCACGAACCTCACTGACTACGGTTCATTCGTTGAAGTGGAAGCCGGCATCGAAGGCTTGGTTCACGTGTCTGAAATGGACTGGACCAACAAGAACGTTGATCCACGCAAGGTTGTGACACTCGGCGAAGAAGTCGAAGTCATGGTCCTCGAGATCGACGAAGACCGTCGCCGTATCTCCTTGGGTATGAAGCAGTGCCGTCAGAACCCATGGGAAGAGTTTGCAGCAAACTTCAAGCGTGGCGACAAAGTGCGCGGCGCGATCAAGTCGATCACCGACTTTGGTGTGTTTGTTGGTTTGGCTGGTGGCATCGATGGCTTGGTTCATCTCTCGGACTTGTCCTGGACTGAAACTGGCGAAGAGGCTGTCCGTAACTTCAAGAAGGGCGATGAGCTTGATGCCGTTGTGCTCGGAATCGATACCGACAAAGAGCGTATTTCCCTTGGTGTGAAGCAAATGGAAGGCGACCCCTTCAATAACTTCGTGGGAACCTACGACAAAGGTGCTGTGGTGCCTGGTACTGTGAAGTCGGTTGATGCCAAAGGCGCAACAGTGACCTTGTCACTGGAAGTCGAAGGCTACTTGCGTGCTTCCGAAATGGCTTCAGGTCGGGTCGAAGATGCGACAACCGTCATGAAGGCTGGGGACAACGTCGAAGCCATGATTATCAACGTTGATCGCAAAACGCGATCGATTCAGTTGTCGATCAAGGCGCGTGACAGCGCGGATACCGCTGACACCATGCAGCGTATGACTGAAGCAAGTGCTTCGTCGGGCACAACCAATTTGGGCGCATTGCTCAAGGCCAAGCTCGATCAGGCTCGTGACACTGAATAACCTCAGTGACTAAGTCAGAGCTCATCGCAGCGCTTGCGGCCCGTTATTCTCAACTGGCCGCACGCGACACGGATTACGCAGTCAAGACCGTTCTTGATGCAATGACCCAGGCGCTCGCCGAGGGTCAACGCATCGAGATTCGCGGTTTTGGCAGCTTTTCTTTGTCCGAGCGCGCGCCGCGTGTGGGCCGTAACCCTAAGTCTGGCGAACAAGTCCTGGTGCCTGGTAAGCAGGTGCCGCACTTCAAGGCGGGTAAAGAGTTGCGAGAACGGGTTGATTTAGAAGATGAACAGCCGGTACTTGAAGCTGCAAATCGAAAAACCGCCTAATTGGCGGTTTTTTTATGAACTCGAGTGGCAGGACGCTTACAATCTTCTTTTGCATATAGGGAGCATCAGTCATGCGTTACATCGTCTGGGCTTTGCGCTTGATCGTATTTTTAGCCGTTCTGTTGTTTGCGCTTAAAAACACGGATCCCGTTGGGGTGACCTTCTATGGCGATTGGGCCATACAGGGCGTGCCGCTGATCGTGGTGATGTTGTCTACGTTTATTTTGGGAGCAGTGTTTGGTTTGTTGTTGACCGTGCCTGCCTCGTTGCGTCGTCGCCGCGAAGTAGCACGTTTGCGTAAAGAGCTTGAGCGCATTCAGGCCGCTGTTAATCCGGATGCCGGTGCTCAGACACCCCCGGAATTGTTGATGCCGATGTCACCGCTTTGATGCGTGTCGGCGCATTGTGTGTGCAATTGCTTTAGGAATGACACGTGGATTTTGAAGCTTGGTGGCTGATATTTGTGCCGTTGCTATTTGGCTTGGGGTGGTTGGCTGCGCGCTTTGATATTAAGCAAATGCTCTCTGAGACGCGCAACCTACCTGACTCCTATTTCAAGGGGCTTAATTTCCTTCTTAATGAAGAGCCGGATCGAGCGATTGACGCCTTTGTGGAAGTGGCTAAACTTGACTCCGAGACAACCGAACTGCATTTCGCGTTGGGAAGTCTGTTCAGACGACGCGGTGAGATGGAGCGTGCGATTCGGGTCCATCAGAGCTTATTGTTTCGCTCAGACTTGCCGCTTGCTCAACGTGATCATGCGCAACATGAACTCGCCCAAGATTATTTGAAAGCAGGGATGCTAGACCGCGCGGAAGAAGCGTTCGCCGTCCTCAAGCAAACTGCATTTGCCTTGCCCGCGTTACGTGCATTGATCCGTATTTATGAGTCGGAACACGATTGGGGGCGAGCGATTGACGCAGTCGATAGCCTGCGTACCTTGGTGGACGAGCCTGTCCCGCAACTGGTTCACTATTACTGCGAGCAGGCTCAGGCTGCGTTGGCAATTAAACCGACTGCTGATGTGCATGCTGCCCAGCAGGCCTTGACCCAGGCTGTGCGAGCGGCGGAGGCGGCGCAAGTTGCACCGGATTCGCCATCACTCGTGCGTGTTGCCATGATTCGGGCTGGGATTGCGGGCTCCTTGCAAGACGGGATGGCCAAGCGAAAGCATTTAGAGTCGATTCTTAAGCAGTCTCCTGAGTTTGCAGGCTTAATTGCGCAGGACTTGCTTGCGCACTACACCGAATCGGGCGATGCGGCCACAGGGTTAAATTTGTTGCATGCGCATTATCAACAGTATCCTTCTCTAGATTTGTTTAATGTTGTGTTTCGTGCAATGCGCGCGCAGCAAAATGCCTCTAGCGCTTGGGCGTTCGCGCGTGCGTCGCTGCAGAGCCATCCTTCCTTGCTTGGTCTGGATCGCTTCCTAGAGGCCGAGCTCGCGCAGGCCGAGCAAGAGCGTGGGGCTGATACCACAGTGCAAGTCGCCGTGCCCGGTGCAGACTTGCTGCTGCTGCGCAGTTTGATTAATCGCCATACGCAACGATTAGATAGATATGTTTGTCGCAGTTGCGGCTTTCAGGCGCGACGTTATTACTGGCAGTGCCCGGGGTGCAATGCTTGGGAAACCTATAAGCCCCGAAGACTGGAAGAAATTGAATGAAACCATTTCCAAAGGCAGCGATTGCGAAAGCACGGGTTCTTGTGGTCGGCGACATCATGCTTGACCGTTATTGGTTCGGTGAAGTCGAACGCATTTCTCCCGAAGCTCCTGTGCCGGTTGTGCATGTGGCCAAGCGCGAGGATAGGCTGGGTGGTGCCGCGAACGTTGCGCGCAATGTGACAGCCTTAGGTGCGCAGGTCACGCTGGTGGGTCTTGTGGGGCAGGATGAAGCGGCCACACGTGTCAAAACGTTGCT
>CAJBTJ010000350.1 GCA_903958565.1 uncultured beta proteobacterium | reverse complement strand
CAATGTCTCTGACCGGGACCATGAAAAACGTCAGCGCACTAGACCCGGCAGCGACTAGCCAAAAAAAGAAAAAACCTGCCGCATACAGGGCATCACGCTCTAGTCGGATATAGCCAAAAATGGCCACATCCAAAGGGTCAACGAGCGCAAAGACTACTGCACTCGCTGCGCCGGCTATCAAGAAAGATGGCCATAAAATCCACATCAGCGTTCGCCCTTTCATGGCAGTCTCCGGTCAACGTGCTTGCGTGACCGGCGGCGTACCGGGGGTTTGCTCAACCACCAAACCGCGCTTCATCCCGCCATCGACAATCGCCTGATCCCCAAAGCTCGTAAACGCTAAGGTAATGGTGATCACACACCCCACGATTGCGAGAGCCGGTCCCGCCATCAACAACCACGGCCAACGCTCGCGCCACCAAGGCGTCGACACCGGCTGCTCATTTGAGAAAGTTAATCCATTGCTCGTTTGCATTGTGATTCCTTAATTAGGGACAATAAAACTCGATTTTTCACGAATTTCCGTCAAGAGTTTTCCTTCAGGAGTCGTAGACTTTGTTACGAAGATGATGGGATGCGGGCCAGATGACATCGCCCCTAAAGGCGCACGCACCACGACGGCAACAATACGATTCGACGCACTGGGAATTTCAACCGTTGTGCTGGACGCATTGCCATCAACGATTTTTAACGCAAGCCCTGGCGCACCCTCAACGTTGAGCGTTAAGTGCAAGGAATCCTCGGAAGCGTTGAGCATCTGCAAACGGTATACGTTTTCAATGAGCCCACCGGCAACTTCTCTACCAAGCATCCCGCGGTCTCGGATCACATCTACCCGGAGTGTCGTGCGCGTGGCAAGCGCACCAACAAATACCGCGACTAAGACCAGCATCAACAAAGAATAAATCAATACTCGAGGGCGAAATAAATGGCGCCGGATCCCCTTCGTTGTGAGCTTTTCCTGTAAGGCGCGCTCAGAGGTATATCGGATCAATCCCGTCGGATACTCAAGCTTCGTCATGACCTCGTGACATGCATCGACACAAGCGCCACAACCAATACACATATATTGCAGACCTTGACGGATATCTATGCCTGTCGGACAGACCTGCACGCAAATACTGCAATCCACGCAGTCGCCCAGCCCCTGTTTTTTATAGTCAACCTTTTTGGAACGCGAACCCCGAGGCTCACCGCGCTCATTGTCATACGTCACCACCAAGGTATCTCGATCAACCATCACGCTCTGAAAGCGCGCATAAGGACACATATATTTACAAACTTGCTCGCGCAAGAACCCAGCATTACCCCAGGTGGCGAAGCTATAAAACAACAACCAAAACCATTGCCAGGGGCCTAGCGCAAATGCCATCAAGTCAGCCATCAAGCCGCGCACCGGAGCGAAGTAACCGATAAAGGAAAACCCGGTCCACACTGCGACCGCCAGCCATAGAAAATGTTTGGTGACTTTGATGCGTACTTTGTGCAAGGAAAGCGGTGACTCATCCAAGCGAATACGCGCGATGCGGTCACCCTCAATGCGCCGCTCAATCCACATAAAGATTTCGGTATACACCGTCTGCGGACAGGCATAGCCGCAAAACAATCGACCCGCGATGGCCGTGAACAAAAACAAGCCCAGCGCAGAGATAATCAATAGGAGCGTCAAATAGATAACGTCTTGCGGCCACAGCACCAT
>CAJBTJ010000349.1 GCA_903958565.1 uncultured beta proteobacterium | reverse complement strand
GGGGCTCGCTCCGGATGAAACACCATTTCTCACAACAGAGAATTCTTCGCTAATCTGAAGCAACTGAAGCAGTTGACTTGGCGTGTAGGCGACATCCAAAAACTGGACTCGCTCCACGTTGATCAAGGAGTCGCGACCTTCGGCACTCGTGACAATCACGCCACCGCTGCCATTAGCTAAGGCCACGCCAGCCACGTCATCAAACAAACTCGCGATCTCTACCGTATCAAAGCCTGCGCCACCATCGATGACGTCGTTACCGCTCATGCCAGACACCACATTATCTGAAGCATTACCGGTAAGCACATCATCGTGATAACCCGCGATGATGTTTTCGATATTAGAGAGTTGATCCACGCAAATCCCAGCGAGATCACCCGCTTGGGTTGAACGCGCTTGATTGGTTGTTGCAGATAAATTAACCGTGATACCTGCCGTCGCACTCGTGTAGCGAACCGTATCGATACCCTCGCCGCCATCATAAACGTCATCTCCAGCACCGTTGCCCCCGACGATCAGGTCTTTGCCAACGCCACCAGCCACCGTATCATTGCCCGACCCACCGACCACGGTATCGTCACCCACACCAGAAGAAATCGAGTCGCTACCGCCGCCGCCTTGAATATGATTATCCAAGTCGTTACCCATGAGCTCAAACCCTTGGTTGGTGATCACATAAATATCTTTTTGGTCGCGACCTTCGAGCGAATAACGACCGACTGGGAAAGAACCTCCGATGATGAGGTTGTAGTCGATCAACACCCCATCCGCATCAAAGACGGGCTGAAATACAACGGCGTCAATTGACTCATTGCCTGTCCCACCAACAATCTCGGTGGACACAATTCGTCCGGTGACCGTATCCATGCTCATCATGAAGCCATCGGCACCACCAAATCCGGAGACACCCTCTAAGGTTCCTCTGGACAAGCCTCCAATTAACAGATTGCCGTCCGGATCAAACGCAAAAGAGTTAGGCATGCAATATTCTGAAGTGCGCCCTAAATCTGTCTCCCACACGACATCGCCAGTAGACTGATCGATTTTTCTGACGGTACCGTATTGGATCGTCTGGTCTTGATTCCACCGAGAGGCCAACAGATAAATATTACTGTCCGAGTCATAAAGCCAACCTCTCATCCAGTTACCGTCGAGTTCTGGAGAATAATTGGGCCCAAAAATATATTCCCTCACGTCCACACCCGTTAACGGATCAAGACTCACTAGCCGATTGCCCCATCGAGTAATAAAAGGCGTATCGCTATCGGGATCTAGGAGTACATGCTCTGCATCAATCGCCCACTGCTCGACTCCCTCGTCAGAAAATTTTCTAACCACCCAATGAAAATCAGCCCCAGCGAAACGGTC
Source organism: uncultured beta proteobacterium (assembly GCA_903958565.1). GTDB lineage: Bacteria > Pseudomonadota > Gammaproteobacteria > Burkholderiales > Burkholderiaceae_B > Zwartia. The sequence goes on along the minus strand of CAJBTJ010000349.1, from coordinate 2,458 downwards.
CGTCGGGTCTGGGCCAGGATTCCAACCGCCTCCGCCCACGTACACATTACCAAGCGAGTCCACATCAATCGAGCGCAAGGTATCGCCAGCCTGGCATTCTAGCGAGGGTAATACCTGCGCCTGCAATAGCTCGCCGCTTAATGCGTCTAGCTGCACATAAATCGGATACGTTGGATCATGATAGTGCATTGGGTACAGGGCAGCTAAAACTGGGTCGATCGCCGGCTTGCCCTCGGGCGCCGCGACTACCTCACCCTCTAACACCGCAAGGTCTTGGCCGTTAAAATTTACCGAGATTTCACCCGCCGCATAGACGATCCCTTCGGCATATTTGAGTGCGTAAAACTGACCATATAGCTCGTCGCGAAAACTTTTGGACCACGCTAACTCACCATGGTGGTATGCCAACACAATGAGAGCGTTCTCGTCTGCGGATTGATCGATTCCAGACAAGTACACCCAACCCTCATCGCCAACATCTACAGCGCTGATACTGATGCTCGACCCACTCCACAACGCACCCATTGTTGTCAGATAGACAGCGCTCATGATGTACCCTTGATGAAGTTAACAACTACGCTATGTGAAGATACCCGTGTGTACCGAATTCATCGACCGTTTGGTTCGTCGATAAAACGTATCGGCTATAAGAGTTAAGCTGCGTGTATCCTCTTAATACTTGCGTAAAGGTGTCATACGCTTGGATCGTAGCGATGGGTATTGTGTTCGACCACAGGTACCCTCCATTGCCGCCATGCGCGTACGTGTTTTCATAGGCGAGCAGCGCCTGGTACGAGTAATACGACGTAGTATTTAAATACGTACCCGCAACCGTGGTCTGTACTATTGGCACACTCGGCATTTTGCCTAATACCTGTTCATTAAAGACACTTGCATTCTCCAGCGTAATTTGACTGGATTTAATGATCACCTTAGCCTATTATTTACCAGAAAGCAAACCCTTAACCTTATGATTTTTAATGAAATTCCTCTTCATTCATCAGAACTTTCCTGGTCAGTTTAAGCACCTAGCCCCCACCCTTGCAACGCGAGGACACGAGGTACGTGCTTTGGGCGTGACGGGATCCCCATCCGCCGGGGTCTTGCTGACCAACTATAAGATTCAAAAAGGCAATACCCCTGGTGTGCATCCCTTTGCCCAGGAGTTCGAGTCCAAGATCCTTCGCGGTGAGGCCTGCGCCGCAGAAATGCTCAAGCTTAAGCAGTCTGGCTTCGAGCCAAATGTCATCATCGGACACCCAGGCTGGGGCGAAACGCTTTTCTGTAAAGAGATTTTTCCTAGCGCAAAACTCCTGCACTTTGTTGAGTTCCACTACGGCAAAGAACTAGGGGATACTTATTTTGATCCCGAGTTTCAGCAACCCAACCTGCTGCACGATATGCGTCTGCGCACCAAGAATGCAAATAATTTCTTAGCATTGGACGCCATGGATGCCGGAATCTCCCCCACCCAATGGCAACGCAGCGTTCTACCCCACAGCTACCAAAACAAAATCAATGTGATTTTTGATGGTATCGATACGGAGGTCGTGTGCCCAAATGAAAAGGCAGCCATCGTCATCAAGACACAGGCGAAGCGAAATATCGAACTGCACGCAGGACAAGAGGTTTTGACGTTTATTTGCCGCAATCTGGAGCCCTACCGCGGTTATCACAGCTTCATGCGTGCGTTGCCAGACATACTTAAGGCGCGCCCTCAGGCACAAGTCGTGATCGTTGGTGGTAACCAAACAAGCTACGGAGCTGCGGCGCCTCAAGGCCAAACCTGGCAGGAGATTTTCTTAAATGAGGTCAAGGACAGGCTTGATCTCGATCGCGTTCACTTCTTAGGCAAGGTGCCCTACACGAGCTTTTTGAAACTGATCCAAATCAGTCGCTGTCATTTATATCTGACGTATCCGTTCGTTCTGTCATGGAGCTGCATCGAAGCCATGAGCGCAGGCGCCTTGGTCGTCGGCTCACGCACACAGCCGGTTCAAGAGTTCATCACACACGGACATAATGGTTTGCTCGTCGACTTTTTTGATTACAGACAAATCGCCGATACGGTCATCGAAGCGCTCGCCCAGCCTGAGCAATATCAACACTTAAGAACTCAGGCTAGAAAAACGATTGTCGAGCACTACGACTTAAAACGCATTTGCCTTCCCCAACAGCTCGCGCTTGTTGAGGGGCTGGCGCAACCACTTAGCTAATATACAAATACCCATGCTCACCATACGCATCTGACACCGAGCTAACTAAGAAGTGGCTATTGCTTTGATTGGCCAACTGGGTATTGAGCTCCGCTAAAGACGACACACCAAAATTTTGAAGCGTCATGCCCGTGAAGGTGATCGAGTTCAGATTTGGATTGGTATCTGTCTGAGCCGCACCGTCTGGCAATAGATTTTTGAAGTGCAAGGTCAAGCCCGTATAGCCCGCCGCGCCGCCCGCC
>CAJBTJ010000348.1 GCA_903958565.1 uncultured beta proteobacterium | reverse complement strand
CCGAGATCGTGTGGGGGATCAGGTTGATACTGAACTGGCAGCCCTGGGAAACATCTTCTACCCGATTCACCGTTAGGCTCACGCCGTTAACAGTAATTGAACCCTTGTACGCCAGAAAAGCCGCCAGCTCTTTAGGTGCCTGAACGATCAACTCCCAGGACTCGCCCACTGGCTCAAACTTCACCACCTCGCCCACGCCATCGACATGGCCCGAGACGATATGTCCACCGATTTGATCGCCGACCCGCAGAGATTTTTCGAGGTTGACTTCACCCTCTTTGTCCAGACCCATGGTCAAGCGCAAACTCTCGCGCGATACATCCACAGCGAATCCGTCAGCATGTTTGGACACAACCGTCATGCACGCGCCCTGAATCGCGATTGAATCGCCTAGACCAACATCGTTCAAATCTAAACCACCGGCGTGAATCGTCAGATGGACACCCGCATACGCATGACCGCCAGCGAGCGGCTCAATTTTTTGGATGCGACCAACAGCCGCGACAATTCCGGTAAACATTCAAAGTGCCTTATCTACGCCGGGTTGTATCAAGTGTATGTTTTGCATTAATTCTTGCCAATGCGAGGCCAGGCGCGCACGCAACCGAACATCCGCACCAAGTTGTGTGACATCCGTAAATTCAAACCGCTGCACACCGTCAAGTTTCGTCAGCGCGGGCAGCTGCGCCATACTCAAGCCTTCTCCAAGCAATACGGGCGCCATATATACGAGTAGTTCATCGACACAATCGGCTGACAACAACGCGCCGTTCAAGCCTGAACCGGCTTCAACATGGACTTCGTTGGTATCGTGCTCAGCTAACCAGCGCATCATCGCGCGCATGTCGATACGGCGGCGCGCCTGTCCTGTCGGAGTGGGCGAATCTTCAGGCACATTCACCACAACGATGCCGCGATCAGCAAAGCGCGCAGCTTTCTCAGCGTTCTGATCGCCGGTAAAAATAATCACGCCTTCTCCGTCTAAGACGGCGGCGTCCTCATTGATTTCAAATCCCGGATCAATCACAGCGCGACGCGGTTGACGAGGGGTCACAACGTGGCGAACATTCATGCGCGGATTATCTGCCCTCACGGTTCCAATACCCGTCAGCACCACACAACTACGTGCACGCCAGTGGTGCCCATCTGCACGAGCCTCCGGTCCCGTGATCCACTGCGACACGCCGTTCGTCAAGCCGGTTTTACCATCCAGCGACGCGGCGATTTTCATCCAGACGTAGGGCAGGCCACGCGTCATGCGCGACACAAAACCTGGATTGATCGCCAAGGCTTCGTCGGCGCACACACCGACATCAACCACAATCCCTGCCTCGCGCAGACGACGCATGCCACGACCGGCTACGCTTGGGTTCGGATCAAAATGTGCGAACACGACACGCGTGGGTCGTGCTGCAATAATCGCATCCACACAGGGTGGCGTGCGACCATGATGGCTACAGGGCTCGAGTGTGATGTACATCGTCGCACCACTGGCATCATTACCACGGGAAACCATGTCATTGAGCGCCATAACCTCAGCGTGATGGCTGCCCACACGCTGCGTTGCACCGGCGCCGATGACTTTCGCGTCACGCACGAGCACACACCCCACGCGCGGATTGGGTGACGGCACATACAGAGCGCCTCGCGCCAACACTAACGCCTGACGCATAAAAAATACGTCTTGATCAAGATTACGTGGCGACGAAGAATGTGCGTTCACAGAGATTAGCCCTTGCGCTGCGTGGGTGGTCCCTGCATTTCGCGGATCGCTTCAACAAACTCGCCGATGTCTTCAAAGCTTTTGTAAACGGAAGCAAACCGGACGTAGGCGACTTTGTCGAGCTTCTTTAATTCAGCCATCACAAGACCACCTAAGTATTCGGTCGTGATTTCTCTCTGACCCGAAGTCAGTAGTTTGTCTTCGATGCGCATCACGACGGCATCTACTTCTTCTGTACTAACAGGTCTCTTGCGCAAGGCCAACGATAAGCTCGCGCGCAACTTGACCGCTTCATAGTCGTTTCGACTGCCGTTGCGCTTGACGATTGCAGGCATTGTCAACTCGGCGCGCTCATAGGTCGTGAAGCGACGATCACACGACGTGCAACGCCTGCGACGGCGAATAAAGTCGCCCTCGTCTGCTCCGCGAGAGTCAACCACCTGCGTATCAGGATGCCCGCAAAAGGGACACTTCATGGATCGCCTTGATTAAATAACTGCGTGAGCGACAGCCTGCGTCGCCCAACGCTTAACGATAGACCGGAAAGGATGCCGTCAACGCATTCACACGCTCACGCACCGAGGCGATGTTCGCCTCATCGCGCGGCTTGTCCAAGACATCTGCAATCAGATTTCCAGTGAGTTCGGCCTCTGCTTCGTTAAAACCACGCGTTGTCATGGCTGGGGTCCCCAAACGCACACCGCTTGTGACAAAAGGCTTTTCAGGGTCATTCGGGATGCTGTTCTTGTTCACGGTGATGTGCGCCTGACCAAGCACGGCCTCAGCTTCTTTACCAGTGATCCCTTTAGAGCGCAGATCCACCAGCATGACGTGACTTTCAGTGCGGCCGGACACGATGCGCAGGCCGCGCTTGACCAATGTCTGCGCCATCACCTGTGCATTTTTAACAACCTGTGCGGCGTAGGCCTTGAACTCTGGCGTTGCCGCTTCGCGGAACGCAACCGCTTTTGCGGCAATGACATGCATCAAAGGACCACCCTGAATACCAGGGAAAATCGCTGAGTTGATTGCCTTTTCGTATTCGGCTTTCATCATGATCACACCGCCGCGTGGGCCACGCAAAGACTTGTGGGTTGTGGAGGTAACAAAGTCGGCATGGGGTACGGGGTTCGGATAGGCACCGCCCGCAACCAGTCCGGAGTAGTGTGCAACGTCCACCAGCAACAGCGCGCCATTTTCTTTGGCGATGCGAGCGAGGCGCTCAAAATCAATATGCAAAGAGTAAGCCGACGCCCCCGCCACAATCATCTTGGGCTTTTGCGTTTTGGCCAACTGCTCTACTTTGTCGTAATCAAGCACTTCATTCGCATCCAGGCCGTACTGGTGGAAGTTGTAGAGTTTGCCTGAGGCGTTAACCGAGGCGCCGTGGGTCAAGTGACCGCCTTCAGCAAGGCTCATCCCTAAGACAGAATCACCCGGCTTGAGAAAGGCCAGGTAAACCGCTTGGTTCGCTTGCGAGCCAGAGTTTGGTTGCACGTTAGCCGCTTCGGCACCAAAGAGTGCTTTCAGGCGATCGATCGCAAGCTGCTCAACAATGTCGACATACTCGCAACCACCGTAATAACGCTTGCCTGGATAGCCTTCGGCGTACTTGTTCGTCATCTGTGTGCCTTGAGCCTGCATGACGGCGGGGCTTGCGTAGTTCTCAGATGCGATCAGCTCAATGTGCTGCTCTTGGCGCGTATCTTCTTTTTGAATGGCTGCCCAAACATCGGGGTCTACACGGTCAAGGGTAAGTTTGCGGTCAAACATAGGAAATCCTGACGAAATATTGGCGAAATAGTGGATAGCGCTAGTGTACTGCGCCCCGAGAGTGGCATTCCCTTTAGGCCGCTGGGGTGATGGTCACGCGAGCAAACTTGCGCTTGCCAACTTGAACGACGTAGGTCCCGGCTGCCAGCTGAAGGGCTTTGTCTTCAATGCGGTCACCGTCAATGCGGACGCCACCTTGCTCAATATTGCGCTGGGCCTCCGCCCCCGAGGCAACCAGCCCTGCCTCGCGTAACAACTTCAGCACCCCGACTGGAGCGCCAGCGATGGAGACTTCGGGAATATTGTCTGGGATGGCACCGTCGCGAAAGCGCGCCTCGAACGCAGCCAAGGCGGCCTCCGCTGCCTGCTGAGAATGAAACCGAGCAACAATTTCTTGCGCGAGGGCCACTTTAGCGTCCCGAGGGTTGCGCCCTGCTTCGGTCTCTTGTCGCAGCGCAGCAATGTCTTCAAGGCTGCGGAATGACAGAAGTTCGAAATACTTCCACATCAAGGTGTCAGAGATCGACATGATCTTGCCAAACATAGATTCGGGCGCCTCCCCGATGCCGATGTAGTTATTCTTGGACTTTGACATTTTCTCAACGCCGTCAGTCCCTTCTAGCAAGGGCATCGTCAAGATGCACTGGGGTTCTTGCCCGTATTCTTTTTGTAATTCACGGCCCACGAGCAGATTGAACTTCTGATCGGTGCCGCCCAGCTCCAGGTCTGCCTTAAGCGCCACCGAGTCGTAACCCTGCATCAGGGGGTACAAGAACTCGTGCACCGAAATTGGCACGCCTGTTTTAAACCGCTTGGTGAAATCGTCGCGCTCCATCATCCTTGCGACGGTGTAGCGTGAAGCCAGTTGGATCATGCCACGGGCGCCGAGGGGATCGCACCACTCCGAGTTATAGCGAATCTCGGTACGCGCAGGATCCAGCACCAAGCTTGCTTGGGCGTAGTAGGTCTTGGCGTTGGCTTCAATTTGTTCGCGTGTGAGCGGAGGGCGCGTGCTGTTACGCCCAGACGGATCACCGATCATGGACGTAAAGTCACCAATCAAAAAGATCACCGTATGACCGAGATCTTGAAGCTGGCGCATCTTATTGAGTACGACCGTATGACCAAGGTGAATATCCGGTGCGGTGGGGTCCAGTCCAAGCTTGACACGCAAAGGCACACCTGTCGCATGGCTACGGGCCAGCTTTTGAGCGAATTCGGTTTTAACCAAAAGCTCTTCGCAGCCGCGCTCGACTATCCGTAAGTTAGACTCAATTGCAGGCGTAATAGGATATTTTATCGTGGACATAGCAGAAGTAAGCGTAAAAATGCACTCTAAAACAGAAAAAAATGTGTCCGGCCTGCTTAAATCGGCTAACATTCTCTATAGATAAGCCGACATCATACGCAAACTAGCGGTTCGCTGCTATGCGAAAAGGCGTTGGCTTTCATTTTTTTACTTCAGGATTTGCGCTACATGCATTTAGGTTCAGATACCGCCTTGCAGGGGCCCTCCCCAGCAACAAATCAGACCGCAGCGCCCGCTACCGAGCGGCGTTCGAGTCTTGCCCCTGGCGTCATCATCAGTCTGCTGCTGCTGGCTGGCTTGGCTGCGGTTGCGCTAGGCGTCGTACATCCGCCGCAAACCGAACGAACCGACCTCATTGAACAGCCAGTCCCTGAACAACGACTGGTGCAGAATGTGGTGCCTTTCCCGCTCCCATCCGACCCAACTCCAGCCGAGCACACCGTCACCGAAACCCCCTATATCACCGAGACGCGCATACGCGCTGGGGATACCCTGGCCTCGGTGCTCAAGCGCGTGGATGTTACTAGCGCCGATTTACTGAATTTCTTAGCGCGAGAACCCAAAGCACGCTCTATCTACAAGTTATTTGCTGGCCGGTCCGTGCAAGCCGCGTCGGACCACAATGGCAACCTACTTTGGGTCCGCTACATCTACAGTCCAAACAATGAGATCAACGGCCAAGGCATCGCCAAAACACTTCAAATCTCGACGACCGAGTCGGGTTTCAAGGCCGAAGAGCTTGAACTACCGCTCGAGTCACATACAGAAGTAGCCGTTGGCACGATTCGTAGCTCCTTGTTTGCCGCAACCGATATCGCTGGCATCCCGGATGGAATCACCTCGCAGATGGCCGAAGTCCTAAGTAGTAAGGTCGACTTCCTGCGAGGCTTGCGCCCCGGGGATCAGTTTCGCGTCGTCTACGAAACGCGCAGCATCGGTGGTCGCATTGCAGGCGCCGGTCGAGTCTTGGCGCTTGAGTTCGTAAACGGTGGTAAATCCTATAACGCCGTTTGGTTTAGCCCGAATGGTGAAACCGGTAGCTACTACAACCTTGAGGGCGAGAGCCTGCGAGGTGCTTTTTTACGCAACTCATTGAAGTTTTCTCGCGTGAGCTCGACGTTCGGGATGCGTACGATTCGCGGTGTACAGGCTTGGTCGGGCTTTCATCCCGGGATTGACTATGCCGCCCCCATGGGCACTCCTATTCACGCGACAGCGGATGGCACCGTAGATTTTGTTGGTTGGCGCGACGGCTATGGCAATACCATCGTGTTACGTCACCACAGCAAGATCACGACACTCTATGCGCACCAAAGCCGTTTCGCTGATGGCATCAAAGCCGGATCCAAAGTTTCGCAAGGCCAGTTAATCGGCTACGTTGGCTCGACCGGCTGGTCAACCGGACCACACTTGCACTATGAGTTCCGTGTCGCGGACAAACCCATTGATCCGCTCCAGGCCACCGCCAACATGCCAGTATCCAAACCGCTTGAGCCGGAACACCTTGCGCTATTCGCCAAGGTCATCGCTCCGTATCAACAGCAGCTTCAGGTGCTTGCTAAGTACCAAGAGGCGATCCCAGAAAGCAGCAACGTCGCCAGTCGTTAAGCTCCACGGTGACCACCAGCCCGAGCTCCTGCTATATCGGTTTAATGTCAGGCACGAGCTTGGACGGCATTGATGCGGTGCTTGCCCGTTTTGACGCCTACGGCCACCCAACGATCCTGTCTAGAGCCAGCGTTAGTTTTACGCCGAGCCTGAAAGAAGAACTCCTCGCTTTGAATACGAGCGGTCAAGATGAGCTCGCACGTGCCGCAAAAGCATCCAATGCACTCGTTGATCTCTATGCCCAAGCAGTTGAGCAAGCGCTCACCCAAGCCAGCCTCGCACGCGAAGAAGTCATGGCGATCGGTGCGCATGGCCAAACCGTCCGGCATTGCCCGCAAGACGGGTACACCCTCCAGCTAAACGCCCCCGCTAGATTGGCCGAACTCACTGGAATCGACGTCATCGCCGATTTTCGGAGTCGTGATGTCGCTGCGGGCGGTCAGGGTGCGCCCCTTGTCCCGATGTTTCACGCGGGCGTCTTTGCCACATCGCATACCCGCGTAGTGCTCAATCTCGGTGGTATTGCGAACATCACGATTCTGCGTCCCCATGCCGAACCGCAAGGGTTCGATACGGGCCCTGCAAATGCGCTAATGGATCTGTGGTGCCAGTTGCATACCGGTGACCCTTATGACGCAAACGGGCTGTGGGGTGCGGGTGGCACGATTGATCAGGACTTACTTGACCTCCTCTTGAAGGGCGAACCGTGGTTCGCAACTCCTCCACCAAAATCGACTGGGCGTGATCTCTTTAATCAAGCTTGGCTAGAGCACCGGTTACAGCAATGCAACATTGGGGTCTTGGACCACTCGCGTGCGCAGGACGTCCAAGCAACGCTGCGATCTCTGACCGCACAAACGGTTGCCAACGCAATCCGCACGTACGCGCATGATGCGAGGGAAGTGTTTGTGTGTGGCGGTGGTGCGCGCAACGAGGCGTTGATGGCTGATTTACGCGATCTACTCGGGTACGCGGTGGAACCAACTGACAAGCTTGGAATTGGCACGCAAGATGTTGAAGCACTTGCGTTCGCGTGGCTAGCGTGGGCGCATCAGCAACGTATTGCTGTGAGCCGACCAGCTGTCACAGGGGCACGTGGCAATCGTATTTTGGGCGCCTGCTGGCCAGCCTAGCCGCTCAGATGCGGCGCCGGCATTCAACGCAATTAAACAGAGAAGGACGAACCGCAACCACAGGTTGTTGTCGCATTCGGATTGCGAATCACAAACTGCGAACCTTCGATGTCTTCTTTGTAGTCGATCTCAGCACCGACCAAATATTGAAAACTCATCGGATCGACAAGTAACGCCACACCATTTTTTTCTAACGTGGTGTCGTCTTCATTGACGTCTTCATCAAAGGTGAAGCCGTACTGAAAGCCCGAGCAACCGCCACCTTGAACGAACACACGCAACTTGAGGTTGGCATTGCCTTCTTCAATCAACAAATCTTTGACTTTCGCCGCCGCCGAATCTGTAAAAAGAATCGGAGTGGGTGGTGCCTGCAAATCAACGGTCTGAGTAATTGTGCTCATGGTGTAGCTCCTGCCCTTCTGGAGGGCGACTGACTAATACTAAAAACGATACCCGACTAGGATGGTCAACTATAACGCAAACCCTTGGGGCACCTAGAGATCAACCCTGCGCGATGCAAGGACAATATCGCCATCTAAAACCTGCACCGTCACGAACCTCACCGTCATGTTGCTGGGCACCGCCAAGACACCCTGGCTGCGCTGAAACTGCTCAAAACTGAGTTTTAAGCTGTCCGCTACGTCTGTGGTGCCTCTTGGCACTGCCGTTGACGCAACATTTTGGTCTGGGACTGCCTGCAAAGGGAGCAAAGCCACTTCTACCTCTTTGTCGCCAACTACCCCAGAAGCGACGAACTGCAGCCGGGCACTGACGCGCTCGCCGGGCTTACCGCTGCGCATTAATAAAGCGCGATAGTTCAAATTTTGGCCGTTACGCTCAAGCTCGACGGCGCGCAAGGCAATGGAGCCCTGGGGGCCAGGGGGAAGCAATTGCTCGTAGAACGCTAGGTGATCTTTGAGGCGACTCCATTCAACTTGAAGCTGGGTGAGATTTTTTTCAAACTCGGTGCGTGCGGCGCGCTCAATCGTTAGTTCGCTGCGCACTTGCTCAAGGCGGGTCTGAGCGTCTCGGATTTGCGCCTCGAGTTCGCCTCGAATCGCAGCCTGAGCGAGCCTCTCGGTACGCAAGTGCAAGGCCACATCCTGCGCGCTGGGTCGTTGTGTAAAAAAAATTCCGGCGGCGGCACCGGCTGCAATAAGCAGCAACGCGCCGGCGCTCCAGAAAACAAACGTTCGGCCTGCGCTCTTTAGCATGCGTTACGGAAGAATCGCGACCTGATTCAGGCCCATGCTTTCAGGTAAGCCGAACATCAAGTTCATGTTCTGTATCGCCTGACCAGCGGCGCCTTTCACCAGATTGTCTTGCACCACCAAAATAATCAGGCGATCACCATTGCCCGGGCGATGCAATGCAATACGTAGCGTATTCGAAGCACGTACCGAACGCGTGTCGGGCAAGCTGCCTGCGGGCAACACATCGACAAAGGTCTCAGTGGCGTAACGGCCTTCAAAAAGCGCTTGAAAATCTGTATCACGCGCCTCAGGCAAGATACGCACGTAAATCGTGCTCAGCATCCCCCGAATCATGGGTACGAGGTGAGGGACAAAGGTCAACCCAACAGAATGCCCTGCTAACTGATCGAGTTGCGCTTTGATTTCTGGATGATGGCGATGGCCGGCCACTCCGTATGCCTTGAAGTTATCACTGGCTTCAGAGAACAGGCTACCAACTTCTGCCTTGCGCCCTGCTCCACTGACGCCAGACTTTGAATCGGCAATGATGTCGCTTGTATCAATCAGAGGTTTACCGCCCAGCAAGGGCGCCAGCCCCAACAGAATCGTCGTGGGGTAACAGCCTGGGTTTCCGACTACCCGCGCGTTAGCCAAAGCGGGGCGATTGAGCTCAACCAAACCATACACCGCCTCAGCCAAGATCTCGGGGCATGTATGAGGAATCTTGTACCAGTGCTCGAACGTCTTAATGTCTTTCAAGCGAAAGTCCGACGCCAAATCAATGATGCGTACGCCTGCGGACAACAACTCTTTGGCTTGACTCATTGCCACGCCGTGCGGCGTCGCAAAAAATACGACATCACAATTATTGAGAGGCGCTTTTTCAGGTGCCGAAAACGCAAGCGTTACGTGCCCACGTAAGTTAGGGAACATCTCAGCAACAGGCATTCCATCTTCTTTGCGCGAAGTGATGGCTGCCAACTCAACACCTGGGTGTTGTGCAAGCATGCGCAATAGCTCGACACCGGTGTAGCCCGTGCCGCCAACAATGCCAACTTTGATTCGTTTTGTTGAAGTGTTTGCCATGTTCAATTCGCCATGATGTTTACTTGGGTAACGGACAATTATCCCACGCAGAGGTGGTCTGGTAGAAGCCCGCTAGACAAAAACGTAACAAGAAAAAAAACAGGCCGCTTGCGCGGCCCGTTTGCATTGAGACCGATGCTCTGGTCTCTGGCATGCCTTGCTTAGCGCTTGCTGAACTGCTTGCGACGACGCGCCTTGTGGAAACCGACTTTCTTACGTTCGACTTCACGGGCATCACGGGTGACCAGACCTGCTTTCGACAGAGCTGGTTTAAGCGTTGCATCGTAATCAATCAGCGCACGGGTAATGCCGTGACGCACCGCGCCAGCTTGACCGCTTTCGCCGCCGCCATGCACGTTGATATGAAAATCAAATGAACCGGTGTGTCCGGTCAGCTCAAGTGGCTGACGCACAACCATACGGCCTGTTTCGCGAGCGAAATATTCGTCAACGGGCTTGCCGTTCACGACGATTTTGCCTGCACCTTTTTTCATGAAGACACGAGCCACCGAAGTCTTGCGGCGGCCGGTTCCGTAATTCCAATTACCGATCATGGCCTGTCCTTAAAATTCGAGGGTCTGTGGCTGTTGGGCAGAGTGCGGGTGCTCGGCACCGGCATACACCTTCAGCTTTTTAATCATCGCGTAACCCAAAGGACCTTTAGGCAACATGCCCTTAACGGCCTTTTGAATTGCACGACCCGGAAAACGCTCTTGCAACTTCGCAAAGTTCGTTTCACGAATACCGCCTGGGTAGGTCGTATGACGGAAGTACTTCTTGTCTTGCGACTTGTTACCGGTTACGACGATATCAGCTGCATTGATAATGACAATGTAATCGCCCGTATCAACGTGGGGCGTGAACTCTGGCTTGTGTTTACCGCGCAAACGACGTGCGACTTCGCTGGCCACACGACCGAGGACTTTGCCCTTCGCGTCAATCACGAACCAGTCACGCTTGACTTCATGCGGCTTAGCCACAAATGTCTTCATGATTGGATCCTAAAAATTCTTTCTGGGACCATCCCGGAAAGACCCTCGGTCAATTGATTTTTGCCAAAGCGTTATATGCCGCCCGTGCTAAAAACACTACAGATCGAGGAAAGCCTTTGATTCTACAATAAAAAACGGGTGCAAGCCAAATGGCAGCACCCGTTTAGGGTTCAAGTCGCCACTAGACGACCTGAACGGACTAAAAATTACTTCTTGGCACGCGACAGGGCGGCACCAACGTACTGGTCGTAAGAAGCTTCAGCGATACGGAACCAAGGCACCAATTCATCACGATAGCCCATGTAGTTCGCTAAGATTCGCTTGAATCGCTCGTTTTTAGCCGAGGTTTGCTCGTAAACCTTCTGCGTCGCATCCCAACATGCATCCATCACCGCACGGGGGAAGGGGCGCAACTGCGTACCTTGCGACAGCAAACGACGCAGAGCCGTCGAGTTTAGGTTGTCGTAGCGTGCCGTCATAGTGACGGTCGCCGCACGGCTGGCCGCTTCAATGATCGACTGGTAGCTCTTGGGTAGCTTTTCCCACTCGCCCTTGTTGATGTAGAGCGACGTCTGAGCACCGCCCTCCCACCAGCCTGGGTAATAGTAGAACTTAGCGACTTTCGCGAAACCAAGTTTCTCGTCATCGTAGGGACCGACGAACTCAACCGCATCGAGCGTACCTTTTTCGAGTGCAGGATAAATATCGCCTGCAGGCAACTGTTGGGGCACAACACCAAGTAAGGACAGGACTTCGCCCGCAAAGCCGGCCGTCCGCATCTTGAGGCCCTTGAGGTCATCAACAGATTTAATTTCTTTGCGATACCAGCCGCCCATCTGGGTGCCCGTATTTCCGAGAGGGAAGTTGATGATGTTGTAGTCACCATAAACTTCACGCATGAGTTTCATGCCATCAGCTTCCCACATCCAGGCGTTCATTTGGCGACAATTCAGACCAAAAGGAACAGCCGTATCAAAGCTCAGCGAAGGGTCTTTACCGTGGTAATAGTAGCCACTGGAGTTGCCCATCTCGACGGTGTTCTTTTGTACGGCATCCAACACTTGCAGCGGCGGAACAATTTCGCCACCGGGAAAATTACGGATATTGAACTTGCCGTTCGTGCCTTCACGCACGTAACGCGAGAACAACTCGCCGGTGCCCCACAGCGTATCCAAACCGCGCGTAAAGCTCGAAGCCAACCGCCAGTTGAGCGTGGGCATATCTTGGGCGAATACAGGTGCGGCCACTGCCGCGCTGCCGGCGACTGCGCCGACACTAGCTTTCTTTAAAAACGAACGACGTTGCATACGAGGTCTCCTCGGGAAGTTTATTCAGGCGTATCGAGACGCCTGATTGGGGCAATATTACACCGCTGAGCGCTAGGAAATACCCCAATCAGAGCCTAGCTCGGGCATTCCCTAGGTTCCGGCGATCGCCATACGTTCAATCAATATTGAACCGGTCGTTTTACTGCCTCGGGTGATCGTATCCGCGCCAACCGCTACGATTTGCGCAAACATCTCTTTGAGGTTGCCGGCGATCGTAATTTCTTCCACAGCGTGTTGAATTTTGCCGTTTTGAACCCAGTAGCCAAAAGCCCCGCGCGAATAGTCTCCGGTGACATAGTTCACGCCCTGCCCGATCAGCTCCGTCACCAACAACCCGGTCCCCATTTTGCGCAACATCGCATCCAAATTATCCTGCCTGCGTGTCTCGGTTGAACGCATCACCAAGTTATGCGAGCCACCCGCGTTACCCGTCGTGGTCATTCCAAGTTTGCGCGCGGTGTAGCTCGAGAGAAAATAACCCTGCAGTACGCCAGCGCGGACCAACTCACGTGCTTGCGTGCGAACGCCCTCTTCATCAAAGGGGGAGCTACCCATCGCGCCCTTGATATGGGGGTCTTCGGCGATCTCAATATGGGACGGAAATATCTTTTTGCCGAGCGCGTCCAGCAGAAAACTGGTCTTACGGTAAAGCGCCCCACCGTTAACCGCTTGCGTCAACGCACCGAGCAACCCAAGCGCCAGTGGTGCTTCAAACAACACGGGGAAGTGTCCCGTCGGAATACGTCGTGCAGACAATCTGGACAAGGCTCGTTCCGCGGCATAGCGGCCGACTGCCGCCGGATTCGCCAAGCGCTTCGCGGACCGATCACTGGTCGACCAATAGTCGTGTTGCATGGACTGGCCGCGCCCGGCGATTGGCGACACGGATAGGCCGTGACGTGAAAAAGCGTAGCCATCCAAAAACCCTCGGGTATTGCCCAGAATAAAATGCCCCTCGTGGGTGTCAATGGCCGCACCCTCGGTATTCGTGATGCGCTTATCGGTCGCCAAGGCAGCATGCTCCGCCTCAAGGGCCATTTCGGTCGCCTGTTCAACGGTCACCGCCCAAGGGTGGTGTAATTGCAATGTGTGACGCGCACCGATTGCGAGCAAATCAGCTTCAGGCAAGCCAGCGGCAGGGTCTTCAGCGGTATAACGGGCGATATGCCAGGCGGCTTCTACCGTCTGACGCAACGCTTCATCAGAAAAATCTGATGTTGAGGCCGAACCACGGCGTTGTCCGGCAAACACCGTGATGTCTAACGACCGATCCCGTGTTTGCTCAACGGTTTCGACTTTGCCTCGGCGGACAGAAACCGCCAACCCTTGGGCTTCAGAAGCCTCGGCGGCGGCGTCGCTGGCGCCCAAGCTGCGTGCGTAATCGAGTGTACGAGTCACCAAATCTTCAAAAATCAGACGATTTTTAGCGATTGGCAAGAAAGAATGTGATGTAGCCATATTGGTCCATTAGCGTGAAGCTTTATGATAGCCCCATGACACAAGAAATACCTCAATCTCCTGAAGAACTTCCGGACAACGTTTACGACGGGCCTAGCAAGTCGCAAGTTAAGCGCGATATGCTGGCTTTACTCGACCTTGGCCGTGAACTCGTTGACCTGTCGCCGGAGCGACTAAAACAGCTACCACTATCCGAGCGACTGTATGAGTCGATTCGGCTAGCGCAACGAACAACCAGCCGCGAAGGACTGCGCCGGCAAGTCCATTACGTGGGCAAGCTCATGCGAGACGCGCAGGCCGACGAAATCCGCAAGCAGCTGGATACCTGGAAAAACGGATCGCGCCAACAGACTCTGAGCATGCATCGCCTGGAGGCCCTGCGCGATCGGTTACTGAAGGACGATGGGGCGCTCACGACATTACTCGAAAAATATCCTCAGGCGGATATTCAACACTTGCGCAGCTTGATCCGCGAAGGACGCAAGGAAGTCTCGGCAAACGAGACATTACGTCCTGGTCAAGAACCACAACGCAAACACTACCGCGCGCTGTTTCAAGCGCTTAAGTCTTTACACGATTCGGAAACACAAGATTCGGAACCCGCAGAATGACAACGCCCACTCTACTCGACTGTGTTGAACACGAAACAGGACCCCAACCTACGCACAGCGTGATCTGGCTGCACGGACTCGGCGCGGACGGCCATGACTTTGCACCGATCGTGCCAGAGCTGCAGTTACTCGCTTCGCTCGCCGTTCGCTTTATTTTTCCGCACGCAACGATCCAACCCGTGACAATCAACGGGGGGATGGCGATGCGCTCGTGGTACGACATCCTGACACCTCAACTCGTCAAACGCGAAGACGAGACCGGCATACGTATCTCTGAACAAGCCATTCAAGCGCTGATTGCGCGTGAAAACGCTCGCGGCATCCCAAGTTCACGCATCGTGTTGGCGGGCTTTTCTCAAGGCTGCGCGATGACTCTGCACACGGGCATTCGCTTTAAAGAAAAACTCGCGGGCCTAATGGGCTTGTCGGGCTACCTTCCATTGATCGATATGGCGGCGCATGAGCGCGAGCCAGCGAATGCTGCGACACCGATTTTTTTAGCGCACGGCACACACGATCCCGTCGTCACGCTGGAGCGCGCCGAAGCCTCTCGGGCTAAGCTGGTCGATCTTGGCTATCCGGTGCGATGGCACACCTACCCGATGCCACACTCTGTTTGCGCACAAGAGATCAACGACATTTCCAGTTTTTTACAAAGCGTCTTGCTTTGAATCCATAAAAGGTTTTTTTCTGATGACCGCAGCTTCAACACCTGTACGCACGCGCTTCGCGCCTTCACCCACAGGTTTTCTGCATTTAGGCGGCGCACGCACGGCGCTTTTCTCCTGGGCCTTCGCACGTCACTACGGCGGCACTTTTATTTTGCGCGTAGAAGACACAGACCTTGAACGTTCGACACCTGAGGCCGTCCAGGCGATTCTTGATGGCATGACTTGGCTTGGTCTGAAGCCTGACGAAGGTCCGTTCTTTCAGATGCAACATATGGACCGCTATCGTGAAGTCGTCGCGCAGATGTTGTCGGCAGGTACGGCTTATCACTGCTACAGCTCACCCGCCGAGGTCGAAGCCATGCGCGAGCGCGCGCGCGCGGCCGGACAGAAGCCGCGTTATGACGGCACTTGGCGACCTGAGCCTGGCAAGAAACTCCCACCGATTCCAACCGATCGCAAACCTGTCGTGCGCTTCAAGAGCCCGCAAGACGGTGCGACGGCGTGGGTCGATTTGGTCAAAGGCCCGATTAGCTTTGACAACACCGAGCTAGATGATTTGGTGATTGCACGTCCGGACGGCACGCCAACGTACAACTTTTGTGTGGTGGTCGACGACTGGGATATGCGCATCACTCATGTGCTGCGGGGTGACGATCACGTGAACAACACGCCTCGTCAAATTACGATTCTGCGTGCCTTGGGCGCGCCTATCCCTGAGTACGGCCATGTGCCGATGATTCTTGGTCCCGATGGTGAAAAGCTTTCTAAGCGCCATGGCGCAGTCAGCGTCATGGAATATGACCGAGACGGTTATTTGCCCGAAGGGATGATTAATTATCTTGCGCGTCTGGGATGGAGCCACGGGGACGATGAATTGTTTTCTCGGGACCAACTCGTCGCGTGGTTCGATCCGCAACATTTGTCTAAATCAGCCGCACAATGGGATCCGAAAAAACTGAACTGGGTCAACGCGCATTACATCAAGCACACCGATGATCAACAGCTCGCAGCGCTTGTTGCGCCTCGCGTGAGCGCACGTGGAGGTGACACTCAACGCACTGATCTGGTGGCTGTGGTCAAACTACTGAAGGACAGAGCCGAAACGCTTGAGCAACTTGCAGAGGCTGCAATGTTATTTTGTGGAACATTCACCCCAGCGACCGAAGACTTGCGCGCCCAGCATCTCACTGAGATCGCAAGACTGGCTTTGACTGATTTCGCCAAGCAAGCGGAAACAATCGACTGGAATCGGGTGGAGATCGCTGCGCTGATCAAATCACTACTCGCGACACACGGACTGAAAATGCCTCAGTTAGCGATTCCGTTGCGTGTCGCTGTGGCTGGAACCACGCAGACTCCAGCTATTGATGCGGTACTAGAGATACTGGGCAAGCAGACTGTGCTGGCTAGGATTGCTACTGCAGCCTAAAGCTCGCGTGCACTTTTTGAGCCGTCATCGGACGACTGTCGGCTTTATCTTCCCGAAAGACAGCACGCTTGGCGTCGTTGCGATCGATGATGTAGGTCGACACGTAGATGGGATCACGATAATCCACCAGCTCACCATTCGATCGATGGGTACGCAGGACGAGTTTGCCTGCGGGGGCGTCCCAGCAACCGGCCTCACGTAACTCAGACCGAATGTTGCGCCCTTGTTTGACGCGTGTCTGGTGCGTCATCTTTCCATCGGGATTCAGGGTCAGCAGGGTTTGTATTTCACCCACCACACCGGTCTGTTTGCGCAGAATGTACCAAGCACCCACAAGCATGCTGCCAGCGGGCGGGGCGATGCAGATAGGCTCCGTCAGGTGCTGCGGGGCTGGAATCACAGCCGATCCATCGGGCCGGGGAATGGCGCAGCCAGCCAAGGCCACCGTTGTGACGGCACACATCACACTCAAACGCACTCGCCGAATGCCTAAAGGACTCATCCCTGCTCCCACTCATGTTTCAGTTATTTTTTTACAACGGTCATATTGCAACAAAACGACAGTTTCAACTAAGAATTTTCGGTAATTTAAACAAAGTATTACTTTAATTTGTTGCTTTGGTGCACACCACTCAAACCCCTTGTTTGATGACATAAGAACAATTAGTCGCCGCAAACCCAAGCGCCACAAAGCTCTGCGCCGAAGCGTCCACTGCACAAAGATGACGAAAATATTGCTCGTTTCAGATCAAGGCTTAACAATAATAAGTAAATTTAACTTTTCACTATTATTTAATTTTTTACT
>CAJBTJ010000347.1 GCA_903958565.1 uncultured beta proteobacterium | reverse complement strand
CGCTTGGCGATATCGTCCGCACTTTCGCGTCCGCGTGCGCTGAGTCTGACCTGCAACACGTAAGCAGGCGCATTTATTTCAATCACAACTAAGTTCGGAACGAGTGTATTCAGTGTCGCGATCATGCTGCGTGAGCCATTCGCGATGACATGTCGACCAGAACTTAATGCGTCCAGTAGTTCGATCGGCAAACCATAGTGAAGTCCATGTGCCTGCCAGGTGATTAGGAACTTTCCAGCAGCGCGCAGTTCTTGAAACTCGGACACTGTGCAAGCGGTGTGCGCTTCTCCGGCCGAGCTTTCGGGGCGTGTAATCGTGCGTTTCGCGAAGATAAAGCGTGCGGGGTCGAGCGACGCACGCACCCCATCGAGCAGGCTGTCTTTGCCTGCTCCGCTAGGACCGACAACGAAAAAGAAGCTACCCGCTGCCATGCTCTGTGTTTACTCGTCCAGTCCAATGTCGACTGCGGGAGCCGCTTGTGTAATCTTGCTGGTCGAGATGTAATCGACGCCTGTCATCGCGATCGCATGAATGGTGTCGATGCGAATGCCACCGGATGCTTCGATCTTGGCGCGTCCGTTCACTAACTTGACGGCCTTGGCCATTTCTTCGACAGACATGTTGTCTAACATGATGACATCGACCTGCGCATCGAGCGACTCTTGCACTTGTTCAAGGCGATCGCATTCGACTTCGATTTTTGTAAGAATGGGGAGACGTTCGCGGACACGCTGCACAGCTTTCTTGATATTTCCGGCGATGGCGATGTGATTGTCTTTGAGCATCACGCCGTTGTCGAGCCCGAGTCGGTGATTCAGGCCACCGCCGCACGTCACTGCATGTTTTTCGAGCATACGCAACCCCGGAGTGGTTTTGCGCGTATCGATTAACTTTGCTTTGGTACCTGCCATCGCAGCGCAATAGCGTGCAGTTTCTGTCGCAATCCCACAGAGCAGTTGAAGAATATTCAGGGCAGGGCGTTCGGCCGTGACGATGCTGCGGGCTGGGCCCGAGATGGTCATGATGCGCTTACCTTTTTCCGCGTGCTCGCCATCTTTAACGAGTTTGGTGATGGTCAAGCGCGAGTCATATTTTGTGAAAATACGCGCGGCAACGTCGATACCAGCGATAAACATCGGTTCGCGTGCATTCATGTGAAAAGTACTGATCGCATCTTCGTCGATCATGAGCTGAGCGGTGAGGTCGCACGAGCCAATGTCTTCGGTCAACCAAAGATCAATGAGGCGCTCAATCTGATAGTGATCGTACATGAGGATACCTTTGTGTAAGAAGCAAGTTTTAGGTAGTGTTTTTGTGCGGTACTTTTTATGTAGCGTTCACTACATCAAGGCCTCATGCTAATGCAGTTTTTTCATCCTTGCAAGGTTTTTTTGGTTGCTGGTATCGCTTGCCAAAGAGCGTTAGCGGTCGCCGATTGAATCACTGGCTGGCGGTATAGTCTCACCTCGAGTTCGATGTTCCATGAGGCGTCCGCGGCATGGACTAAGCGTCCTGAATCTAGTTCGTCCTCGATCAGGCCTGTGGGTAGCCAAGCAAACCCCCGCCGTTCGATAACCATTGTTTTAAGTACGGTTGCCAGGTCAGCAGTGAATACCGTATCGACAGCATAGTTTGTGGACGCACCCTCTTTCATGGCTCTGACAATTCTGCCTAAGCCTGAGCCCGCACTGTAAGCGAGCAGGGGCACAGGCGCCTGCGCATTGGCGATCAGGCTAAACAAAGGTTTCTTATTTTCAAAGTCCGGAGCAGAAACAGGAATTAACGCTTCTGTACCGATCGTTATGTAGGGAAAATCTAGAGCATCAAGAGTTGAAGGGACCAGCGCATGCGCGTGCGTCAACAGAAAGTGCGTTTTGCCTTGTTGCATGATCGACTCGCACCGTTGAAACACATCGGAAACGAGCTCGACTCCTCCGAAAGTGATCCGGGATTCCATTGCCCGGAGCCATTTGGGCAGGAACGTAAAAGATAATGCGTGCGTGGAGGCGAAGCGCAGTGTGTTTGAGTGCGCCTGAGAAATTGCTTGAGCTTGCGCCGGTAATTGTTCGATATCGACGAGTACTCGTTGAGCCACGCTTACAAACCAAAGGCCTGTGGGGGTTAACCCGAGTGGCTGGTGTGTTCTGTCGAATAGTTCGACCCCAAGCCATTCCTCGAGGGCCCGAATACGTCGGCTAAATGCGGGCTGTGTCACATGCCGCTCCTGCGCCGCGCGAGAGAAATTTCCGGACTTTGTCAGAACGAGGAAGTCCTCTAACCAGGTGGGGTTCATAGGCGGTACTTTTTCAGCATGAAAATCAAAGTAAATAGCATTGGAAATAAGGCCTCTTTTCGAGCAAAGTATGACTTGTACACATTAACGGGCTAATTTCGCCGTCAACGACTAAGGAGCTACGCGTGCCGACCATCACTAACTATAAAGGAATCATTCCTGCTATTGCGTGTCCGTTTACCGTTGATCATAGAATCGACGAGCCGGGCTTGCGTAAGCTGGCCTCTTGGTTGTCGAAGCAGCCCGGCGTTGTGGCGGTGATGACAAACGGGCACACAGGGGAAGTGTTTTCGTTAACTCCAGACGAGCGTGCCCAGGTCACCCAGATCGTTGCGAGTGAGATTGCGCATCGCACTCCGGTAGTTTCGTCGATCGTATGTGAAGGCTTAAGGGATGCTCGTGTACACGCAGACATGGCCAAAAAAGCAGGTGCAACCGCTTTGGATGTCATGCCGCCGCACCATTGGTTGCGGTTCGGGTTCCGTCCAAGCCATGTCAGGGAGTATTTTGACGCGATTGCAGAATCGGGGCTCGATTTGATCGCACACGTCTATCCCGCTTGGACTCGCGCCTCTTATTCGACCACAACAATGGCTGAACTAGCGAAGTTGCCCTATCTTCAGGCATTTAAAGTTGGTCAGCGAGATATGAATAAGTACGCCGCTGACGTGAAGGCTGTGCGCGATGCAGATCCAACAAAAGCTATTCTCACCTGTCACGACGAATATCTTCTCGCGTCGATGGTGCAAGGTGTCGATGGCGCCCTGGTAGGCTTCGCGACCTTTATCCCTGGGTTGATTAATGATTTATGGCAGGCCGTACAAGCGGGTGATTTGAAAAAAGCGATGCAAATTCAGGCTGTGATCACACCGTTGAAAGATGCGGTGTACGGGGGCGGAGAGCCTACTGGCGAGGCGCATGCGCGGATGAAAATGGGAATGTATTTGGCTGGCGTCATTGATGCGCCGACCGTGCGTCCTCCCACGGAGATGCCGAGCGACGCAGAGACCAATCAATTACGCGCGGCCGTAGCGAATGCAGGCTTACTGAAACGCTAGGGCAAGCAAAATTCTTAACAAACGGAGACTGACATGAAATTAGAAAAACCACTAAAAATGATTCTTGCGGCATCAGTGGCGTTACTTTGCGCCACAGCGGGTGCACAAAACTACCCAACAAAATCGGTGAACGTCATTATCCCTTTCCCTCCTGGAGGGACACTTGATATCGTGGGCCGCATGCTGGCACAAAAGCTCAGTGAACAAACGGGACAGACTTTTGTTGTCGAGAACCGTGCAGGCGGGGGAGGTACGATCGGCGCGAACGCTGTGGCGAAGGCACCTGCGGACGGTTACACATTACTGTTCAGTGCGTCTACCTTCACAATTGCACCAATGCTAGTGACTGGAATCCCTTACAACATTGAAAAAGATTTCATTCCGGTATCTCTGGTTGCAAAAGCGCCGCTTGCGGTAGCGATTGGTAACCATGTCCCTGCAAATAACATTAAAGAGTTGATTGCCTATGGGAATGCGAATCCTGGAAAGCTATCATTTGCAATTGGTTCGTCAGGCTCTGCGGGGCATCTGTCCACAGAGTTATTAAAAAAGGCTGGTAAATTTACCGCGGCCACGATTCCTTATAAGGGCTCGTCACCAGCCTACACCGATTTGGTGGGTGGGCGTATTGACGGTTTTATCGATCCAATTCTGGGGTCCCAGCCGTTCGCTAAGGCCGGTAAATTAAAAGTCATTGCAGTCACGTCGAAAGATCGACT
>CAJBTJ010000346.1 GCA_903958565.1 uncultured beta proteobacterium | reverse complement strand
GTGCTTATTCTTCAGGTACCGTCATTCCCGGACTGTGTTAGAGCCGGTGTTTCTTCCCTGACAAAAGAGCTTTACAACCCGAAGGCCTTCTTCACTCACGCGGCATTGCTGGATCAGGGTTTCCCCCATTGTCCAAAATTCCCCACTGCTGCCTCCCGTAGGAGTCTGGGCCGTGTCTCAGTCCCAGTGTGGCTGGTCGTCCTCTCAAACCAGCTACGGATCGTCGCCTTGGTGAGCCTTTACCCCACCAACTAGCTAATCCGATATCGGCCGCTCCAATAGTGAGAGGTCTTGCGATCCCCCCCTTTCCCCCGTAGGGCGTATGCGGTATTAGCTACTCTTTCGAGTAGTTATCCCCCGCTACTGGGCACGTTCCGATATATTACTCACCCGTTCGCCACTCGCCGCCAGACCGAAGTCCGCGCTGCCGTTCGACTTGCATGTGTAAGGCATCCCGCTAGCGTTCAATCTGAGCCAGGATCAAACTCTTCAGTTTAATCTCTGTATAAATCGTATTTCCATGACCCAAGCCAAAGCCCGGGCCGGTTATACGTCGCTGCTCAAAGGAAGTGACTTCGTTTTACCTCCAGGCTTTAACACCCAGAGACATTACTATTTCACTTCAAGTGAGCACTTGATTTCGTTTGCAATCACAGCAGCCTGTTACAGCTACGTGACCTGCGCTACGCGTATCAAGCGCCCACACTTATCGGTTGTCAAATTTTTAAAGAACAAGGCACCACTGGCATTTGGCTGAAAATCAGCTAAATGCGGCAAATCTGTAGGTATTCGGGAATTAAATGGCCTTAACAGACCAGATCACCACGGCTACTACTGACTGCTTTACATCAATTTCTATGCTTTGGTAGAAGCAAAGAAGAAAGAGTATGAACGGATTTTTTTACCCTGTCAAGTTGGGCATACGAATTAATAACTAGCGTGCCGAAGATTTGAGTCGGGATGTGAACAGTTTCCGAAATTTTTGTACTTTAGGTGCCACAACCATCTGGCAATAGCCTTGCTCTGGATGCAGCGCAAAATAGTTGTCGTGGTAGGCCTCGGCAGGCCAAAACCTTGCGGCTGGCCTGAGTTCAGTACAGATTGGCGCAGCAAACT
Source organism: uncultured beta proteobacterium (assembly GCA_903958565.1). Lineage (GTDB taxonomy): Bacteria > Pseudomonadota > Gammaproteobacteria > Burkholderiales > Burkholderiaceae_B > Zwartia. The sequence continues at coordinate 11,979 of CAJBTJ010000346.1, read as the reverse complement.
CACCCGCTGCGTCTAGCGCAACAATCGCTGCGTGCGCCGTATCCCGCTGTGCCGCATCCTGCCAAAAAATAGCTGACTGATACTGGGGGCCAACGTCATTGCCTTGACGGCCTGGCGTTGTGGGATCATGGATTGCAAACAGCACTTCAAGCAAATCCTTGTAACCAATCTTCGAGGGATCAAAATCTATCTTCACCACCTCGATATGACCCGTCTGTTTGGAGCAGACCTGCTCATAAGTTGGCTGATCAACGGAGCCGCCGCAATAACCCGACTGTGCGCTATGCACGCCCTCAAGCGAAGCGAACACCGCTTCGACGCACCAGAAACAGCCCCCGCCAAACACTGCACTTTGCACTCCAACAGAAGCTGCGCTCATCTGATTCACCTTAAATAAGAATATTGTGTGCGACTAGGGTCGCAAAGAAATGATCCACTGCGCCAAACGCTGCGCATCCTGCTCATTGACCTGAGACTGGGCAGGCATGGGGACGGCGCCCCAGCGCCCGCGCGCACCCTGCCTAATCGCTTTACTGAGGTACTGCTCAGCGTCCGCCTGCCCGGCGTAGCGCTGCGCAATCGCCGTGAACGCAGGCCCCACGCGCTTAGCATCTACTTGATGACAGCCCAGGCAGGTCTTGGCTTTAGCCAGCGCCAACCCATCCTGCGCACCCTGCGCAGAGACAGCCCCTACGTAAAACAGGCACAAGACAAAACTGGCGCACGCTGCACGCCAGCGTCTTCCCGACACTACAGCACGCATCACTTATCAAATGCGTCCGTCACGGCGCCACGGCTCGCCGTACTCGCCAAATGTCCAAACTTAGCGAGTACGCCACGCGTATAGCGCGGGGTCGGCTGTTTCCAGAGCTTACGGCGCTGTTCGATTTCGGCGTCCGGCACGTTCAGCTGCAACAGCAACTTGTGCGCATCGATCGTGACCGAGTCACCCTCTTTGATGAGACCGATCAGACCACCCACATAGGCCTCGGGTGCGACGTGACCCACCACCATCCCCCAGGTACCACCAGAGAAGCGGCCATCTGTAATCAAGCCGACGCTCTCGCCCAAGCCCTGGCCTACCAACGCAGAAGTTGGTGCGAGCATCTCGCGCATCCCTGGGCCGCCCTTGGGACCCTCGTAGCGAATCACCACGATATCGCCGTGCGTGATTTTGCGATCCATAATGGCGGCCATCGCATCATCTTCCGAATCGAAAACACGTGCGGGGCCCGTAATCACAGGATTCTTCAGGCCAGTGATTTTGGCAACAGCGCCTTCTGGCGACAGATTGCCTTTCAGGATCGCAAGGTGGCCCTGTTCGTACATTGGGTTCTTAATTGAGCGGATCACTTGCTGACCAGCTGGCGGCTCACTTGGTATGTCTTTGAGCACTTCGGCAACGGTCTTGCCAGAAATCGTCATGCAGTCGCCATGCAGTAAGCCCGCGTTCAATAGGATCTTCATGACCTGCGGGATTCCACCGGCGCGATGCAGGTCAACGGTCAGGAACTGACCGGAGGGCTTCAGATCGCATAAAACGGGGACGCGCTTACGGATGGTCTCAAAATCATCAATCGTCCATGGCACTTCCGCAGCATGTGCGATTGCTAAAAAATGCAAGACTGCGTTTGTGGAGCCACCGATCGCCATGATGACCGACACGGCATTCTCTAGCGACTTGCGCGTAATGATGTCGCGCGGCTTGCGCCCTTTACGTACGGCGTCAACCAATACGCGCGCAGCCTCAGCGGCATGGGTAATCGCCTCTTTGTCCTCGTTGGCCAAGGTGCTTGAGTACGGCAGCGCCATACCCATCGCCTCGAATGACGAGCTCATCGTATTGGCGGTGTACATGCCGCCGCAGGAGCCTGAGCCTGGAATTGCCTTTTGCTCAATCGCCTTGAAATCTTCGGTACTCATGCGGCCCATTGTGAACTCACCTACGGCCTCGAATACGGACACAATATTGAGGTCGCGTCCCTTATGTGAGCCTGGCTTGATGGTGCCGCCGTAAACATAGATACCCGGTACATTCATTCGCGCGATGCCGATCATGCCACCCGGCATGTTTTTATCGCAACCGCCGACCACCACCACACCATCCATCCACTGCCCTTGCACAGCAGTTTCGATACAGTCGGCGATCACTTCGCGCGAAACCAGCGAGTACTTCATGCCCTCGGTTCCCATGGACATCCCATCAGAAATAGTGGGGGTACCAAACACCTGCGGATTCGCTTTGGCCTCACGCACCGCGGCAATCGCGGCATCAACGAGAGGCTGCAAACCACTATTACAAGGCGTGATGGTGGAATGACCATTCGCCACACCAATCATGGGGTTCGCGAAGTCAGTTTCTTTGTAGCCCATGCCGTAGTACATCGAGCGGTTGGGCGCGCGCGTCACGCCTTCAGTAATGTGTTTGGAACGTTCGTTATTTGCCATGAGGATTACCTGTTGGTGAAGATTTCAGCGGTTATTATCGGACATCTTTTACTTGCTGGGGCGCCATGTTGCAATTCCCGACTATCGACCCCGTGGCCATTCGCCTCGGACCGCTCGCCATACACTGGTACGGCTTGATGTATCTGGTCGCGTTTGGATCGGCCTGGCTGTTGGGGCGCTGGCGCATCTCGCATCATAAAACCGACCTGACCGCTCGGGACCTTGAAGACATTATTTTTTATGGGATATTGGCCGTCGTGCTAGGTGGTCGCCTAGGATATGCCTTGTTTTACAAGCCCGGCCATTACCTTACCCATCCGCTCGAGATCCTCTACGTCTGGGAAGGTGGGATGTCGTTTCATGGAGGGCTCATTGGCGTGATTGCCATGATGTTCCTACTAGCCCGAGCGCGCGGCTACTCGTTTTTTATGGTGGCTGACTTCGTCGCCACGCTGATTCCACTCGGTCTGGCCGTGGGCAGACTAGGAAACTTCATTAACGGCGAGCTATGGGGAAGGCCAAGCAGCGTTCCTTGGGCGATGGTGTTTCCACAGAGCGGCGACGGCTTGGCGAGGCACCCCTCACAGCTTTATCAATTTGGCCTGGAAGGTCTGGTTCTATTTGGCTTGGTGTGGTGGTTTGCACATAAACCTCGCCCCACAGGGCAAGTGAGCGCTGTATTTTTAATGGGCTACGGGATCCTGCGATTTGCAGCTGAGTTTGCGCGTGAGCCGGACAGTTTTTTAGGGCTGCTTGGCCTGGGACTCAGCATGGGGCAATGGCTCTGCCTGCCGATGGTTGGAGCCGGAGTTATTTTATTTGCTTGGGCGCGAGGCACACCGCAGCTCATAACCAAAAAGTAAGCCGCGCATCTTCCGATAAACAAAAGGGTCTGCCCAACTAGGCAGACCCTTCGATATAGATGCCCCGCTCGTGCCGTTCAGGTCGGCATCTCGAACCTAGGGTTCAAGTTGGCCGCGATCTGCCTGACGTTGAGCGCATCTGACTAGAGACGTGCATGCCTGTCGGGCTATCCCACAACCTATGTATGCCAAAGCATTGGTTCAGAGAATATATGACCTGGTCACGAACACAGCAGGGACAAACTGGAAATTACTTTGTCTTGCTAGAACTTGAGGTAGCGATCGCTACATCAAGCATTGCATTCATATCGTCAATTCTACGCTTGAAGTCGCCGACAGCCAAACCGCCCAAGGGACCGTCCGGTGCACGCACGGACAAGAGCTCCACGGCAATTTGTATGGCCGCCATCACCGCAATGCGCTCATTACCGGAAACTTTACCCGTTCCCTGTATACGCCCTGCGAGCTGACTGACGTGTTGCGCAGCGGAAGTCAGCGCGGCTTTCTCTTCAGCGGGGCAGGCCAAAGAGTACTCGCGCCCGAGAATAGAGATATCGACGCGTTCCATTAACGAGGCTCCTCAGGTTGCGAGGCGCCGGGCAAGCGCTCGAGCACCGCTTCAATCCGCTGGCGAGCCTGTACAGTGGCCTCGCGTAGGGCATTGACCTCTTGATCGCGCGATTGCAATTGCGCCTGCAACGATGTCTGTTCTTGCTTAAATAAATCGAGTGATCCTTGGAGCGAGGCTTTCTCGGTTGCAAACGTGTCCACTTTTTTGTGGAGCACCTTCGCTTCGCTGCCCTCGAGGTCTAACTTCGCTTTCAACGCATCACGCTCAGTCTGAGCTTGTATCAGTTGAGACTGAAGGGATTTTTGGTCGGCCGCGAGCTGCTGCGTGAGGGCAACAAGCTTTGCTATGCGCGTGGAGAGGTGATCGAGATCGTCAAGCATATCGCTATCGTAAAGCAAAATTGCAAATACCAAAATCAGAAGCTGACAAAACCAACCACAAATGTAAGCTAGCGTTCAGAAAACTATGCTACCGAATAGAAAAAAACAAATCAATTTGGTGTGTAAAGCCCAATCCACACAAATCTGACTCCTTTTACCGACAAAGGAGCATCTTATTGAGGCTTTCTAGGGAAAACCCCATCGCTAAAAAGACGGTTTGTTGTTTGCATTGCCTCGACAGTCCATTACCATGCACACCGTACCGACCGTCTGAGGTTTTTCGGCCAGTCAGTGAATTGGGGTTGCAACATTGCGCCTCTCGTTTCAACAAAATAATTATTAGCAGCGCAGTCAAGGAGCTACTTACCATGCAGCTTAGGAATAAACAGGATTTTTGGTCAGGGGTGATGTTCATCGTCCTCGGCTTGGCATTCGCCTGGAAGGCGACCAGTTACTCGATGGGTACGGCCGCCAGAATGGGCCCGGGTTATTTCCCGTATTGGCTAGGCATCATCATGGCGGCGTTAGGCGCGCTGATATTGCTCAACTCCATGCGTAAAAATGCCGAAAAGACTGAAATCGCGAAACTAGACTTTAAAATCTTAGCGATTATTTGCGTCTCTGTTTTGGCCTTTGCTGTGATGCTTCGTCCTCTTGGTTTGTTGCTCTCAATCATGGCGGTCGTTCTCATCAGCAGCAATGCGGGCCACGACCATAACTGGAAGACCACCATCATCAACGCCGTATGTTTAACGGTGATGTGTTGGGCTGCGTTCGTTAAAGGACTCAAGCTGGTATTCCCCATTTGGCCCGCCTTTCTCGGTATGAACTAAGGAGCACCTGTTCATGGAATTACTTAATAATCTAATGATTGGTTTCGGCGTGGCCTTCACGCCTGAAAACCTCACCTACGCGCTGGTGGGCTGTTTGCTCGGCACGCTCGTGGGCGTGCTCCCAGGCTTGGGCCCCGTTCCAACGATCGCAATGTTGCTGCCGATCACGTACGTGTTGCCACCGATCGCGGGTCTGATCATGTTGGCCGGCATTTACTACGGCACACAATACGGCGGCTCAACCACTGCGATTCTGGTCAACTTGCCGGGCGAAACCTCATCGGTTGTGACCATTCTTGACGGCCACGCGATGGCGAAAAACGGTCGCGCAGGTGCTGCCTTGGCAATTGCTGGCATGGGCTCGTTCTTTGCCGGCAGCGTTGCCACCATGCTGATCGCAGCCTTCGCGCCACCGTTGGCAGAGCTTGCCTTCAAATTCGGGCCTGCAGAGTATTTCTCGCTGATGGTTCTGGGCTTGGTTGGAGCGGTTGTATTGGCGTCAGGCTCACTGATCAAAGCGATCTGCATGATCTTGCTCGGCTTGCTCTTGGGCATGGTTGGTACGGACGTGAACTCAGGCGTCGCACGCTATGATTTCGGCATCCCTGAACTGCAAGACGGCATTGGCTTTGCGATCGTGGCGATGGGCGTGTTCGGTTTTGCCGAAATCATGACCAACCTCGAACTGAAAGAAAATCGCGTCGAGCTTGATTCAAAAATCGGATCACTCTACCCCAACAAGCAAGAATTCAAAGAGGCATGGCCTGCCGTGGTACGTGGCACGGCGATCGGCTCATTGCTAGGGATCTTGCCTGGCGGTGGTGCCGTGTTGTCGTCGTTTGCGTCCTACACGGTCGAGAAAAAACTCTCGAAGAATCCTGAGCGTTTTGGTAAAGGCCACCCTGCTGGTTTGGCTGGTCCAGAAGCGGCAAACAATGCCGGTGCCCAGACTTCGTTCATTCCTTTGCTGACACTAGGTATTCCTAGCAACGCTGTGATGGCCCTGATGGTCGGTGCAATGACCATTCATAACATCCAACCTGGTCCTCAGGTGATGACAAGCCACCCACAGCTGTTCTGGGGCTTGATTGCCTCGATGTGGATTGGTAACCTCATGTTGATCGTACTGAACCTTCCGCTGATCGGCATCTGGGTCAAACTGCTGAAAGTACCGTATCGCATTTTATTCCCGGCTATTTTGGTATTTTGTACGATCGGAGTGTACTCGCTGAGCTACAACACCTTTGATATTGTCGTCACAGTTATCTTCGGCATCATTGGTTACATTTGGTCGAAATTAAAGTGCGAAGGCGCACCGCTGCTTCTTGGCTTGGTGCTTGGCCCACTGATGGAGGAAAACTTCCGTCGCGCCTTGCTCTTATCACGCGGCAACTTCATGACCTTCCTAGATCGTCCGCTATCCGCTTCACTGCTGGGCGTGGCCGCCTTGCTGGTTGTGATTGTGGCTCTGCCATCGATCAAGAAGAAGCGCGAAGAAGCCTTTGTTGAAGAGTAAACATGCCAAGTATCAACAGCAAAACGTATGAAGCCTCATCCCCCCGTAAAGTCGCCTTTCTGGGCTTAGGGGTGATGGGCCTGCCCATGGCTGGACATCTGGCCATGGCGGGACATCAAGTCACTGTTTACAACCGAAATACCCAAAAGGCGCAAGCCTGGGTGAAAGAGTTCGGTGGTCGCGCATGCGCGACGCCCAAAGAAGCCGCGACTGGCGCAGAGATTGTTTTCTCGTGCGTTGGCAATGACGACGATCTACGCAGCGTCGTATTGGGTGACCAGGGTGCCTTTGCAGGGATGCATGCAGGTGCGACGTACGTCGACCACACCACGGCATCCGCTTCGGTTGCCCGCGAGCTACACGCCGTGGCCAAACAGAAAGGGCTGCGTTTCATCGACGCACCCGTTTCGGGTGGGCAAGCTGGCGCAGTAAATGGCATGCTGACCGTCATGTGTGGTGGGGATGCAAGTGAGTTCAATGCTGTGCGTGAGGTGATCGCTGTCATGGCGCGCGCGGTCACGCTAGTCGGACCAGTGGGTGCAGGTCAGCTTGCCAAAATGGTGAACCAGATTTGCATCGCAGGTGTGGTGCAAGGCTTGTCGGAGGGTGTCGCCTTTGGCGAAGCGGCCGGCTTAGACATGAAGCAAGTATTGGATGTCATCAGCAAAGGGGCAGCCCAAAGCTGGCAAATGGAAAACCGCGGCAACACCATGGTCGACGACAAGTTTGACTTTGGCTTTGCGGTTGACTGGATGCGTAAGGACCTGAATTTGGCGATGGACGAAGCGCGGCGCAATGGTGCGCGCCTGCCCGTCACCGCCTTAGTGGATCAGTTTTACGCGGATGTTCAAAAGATGGGTGGCAATCGCTGGGATACGTCGAGTTTACTCAAGCGACTCCGGTAATTTGCACGATCGGTATGAAAAAAACGGCGCTTTACGGCGCCGTTTTTGTTTCTAGGTCCACTCCCTCAACCTCCGGGCGTACATCCTGCCCACGTTTAAAGATCAAGGTGGCCAACTCATTCAACGCAAGGGTATAGACATCCCGCTTAAAGTCGATCACGTCGTCCAGCGATACCCAGTAGTGGCTCCAGCGCCAAGCGTCAAACTCAGGGTGCGCGGTGGCGCGCAATTGAACATCATGGTCGCGCCCAAGCATTCGCAACAAAAACCAGATTTGTTTTTGCCCTCGATAATGCCCCCGCGACTCGCGCCGAATAAAGGTATCCGGCACGTCATAGCGCAACCACTCACGTGTGCGTCCTAAAATTCGAACATGATCAGGTTTTAAGCCGACCTCTTCGTGAAGTTCGCGAAACATGGCCTGAACGGGGCTCTCACCCTGCTTGATGCCACCCTGGGGGAACTGCCAAGCATGTTCCCGAATCCGCTTACCCCAAAAGACCTCGTTTTTTTGATTAACAAGGATGATTCCAACATTAGGACGGTAGCCTTCGCGATCAAGCATGGCCACTCCCAACGAATTCAATACAATTGCATTTGATTATACGTACCTGTCGGCACTTTTGCCCCAATAAAATTTATCGGTTCCCCATGCGCGCCTCAGCCTTTCATATCAGTACCCTCAAAGAAGCCCCGAACGATGCAGAGATCACAAGCCACCGCTTGATGATGCGCTCGGGCATGATCCGCAAGCTCGCCGGTGGTATCTATAACTACATGCCGCTCGGTCTAAGAGTGATCCGCAAAGTTGAACACATCATCCGTCAGGAGATGGACGCCGCGGGTGCGCTCGAGTTGCTCATGCCCGTCGTACAGCCGGCAGAGCTTTGGATGGAGTCGGGCCGCTGGGAACAGTACGGGCCCGAACTCTTGCGCATGAAAGATCGCCATGGACGCGATTTTGTCCTACAGCCAACTTCCGAGGAAGTCATTACGGACATTGCCCGCAATGAAATCCAGAGCTGGCGGCAACTTCCAGTCAACTTTTATCATATCCAAACTAAGTTCCGTGACGAAAGACGCCCACGCTTCGGCGTCATGCGCGGACGTGAATTTACGATGAAAGACGCCTACTCCTTCGATCGGGATGTCGCGAGCGCCCAGAAAAGCTACCAGACGATGTTTGACGCCTACATGAAGATTTTTTCACGGATGGGATTGACCTTCAGGGCTGTTTCGGCAGACACGGGCTCGATCGGTGGCTCACAAAGCCACGAGTTTCAGGTGATCGCCGATATTGGCGAAGACTTGATCGTCTACGATCCGGCTTCGAGTTACGCCGCCAACATGGAGCTGGCGCCGGCGCCCTGTCTGCTGGCTCAGCGTCAGGCCGCGTCTAAGCCCCTCACGCTCACAGCCACACCCGGCGCCTCCAAATGTGAAGCCGTCGCCGAGCTCTTGGGAATTGACCTTTCCCTGACAGTGAAATCCATCGTACTCGCGACCGACCCCGAGAAAAGTCCAGCGCAAGTCTGGCTCTTGTTGCTACGTGGCGACCATGAGCTCAATGAAATCAAAGCCGGCAAACTCCCCGGTCTGAACAAAGGCTTTCGCTTTGCCACCGAAGCAGAAATCATCGAGCACTTCGGCTGCAAGCCGGGTTATCTCGGCCCCGTCAAAACTGCCAAGCCCGTCAAAGTCATTGCCGACCTGACCGTCGCGCATATGCACGACTTTATTTGTGGCGCAAACCAAGAAGACTTTCATCTGACAGGTGTCAATTGGCTGCGTGACCTACCCGAGCCTGACCTCGTGACCGACCTGCGCAACGTCATTGAAGGAGACCAGGCGCCTGACGGCAAAGGTACTCTCGCGATACAGCGCGGGATTGAAGTTGGCCACGTTTTTTACCTCGGTACCAAATACTCAGAGGCCTTAAAAGCCACGTTCCTCGATGAAACTGGTAAGCCGGCGCTGATGGAAATGGGCTGCTACGGGATTGGTGTGACACGCATTGTCGGCGCCGCTATCGAACAAAATCACGACGCGAAAGGTGTCGTCTGGCCACGTGCCATCGCGCCGTTTGAAGTCGCAATCTGCGCGGTCGGGTGGGGCAAGAGCCAGGCGGTACGTGAGGCGGCCGAAGCGCTCTATGCCGAGCTCAAGGCAAAAGGCGTAGATGTCATCCTAGACGATCGCGATCTACGTCCAGGCATTATGTTCGCCGAGTGGGAGCTGATTGGCCCACCCGTGCGCATCACCGTGGGCGAGCGCGGGCTCAACGACGGCGTAGTCGAGCTGCTTGGTCGCAAACAAACTGAGGCCGCCCGCGTGCCGATAGCGGACAGCTGCGCCCACACGCTTGCATTACTTGAGACATATTGATGCCGCACCGTTTCGATGTGCGGGTGTACTACGAAGACACCGACATGGGTGGGGTGGTGTTTTACGCGAACTACCTTAAGTTCATGGAGCGAGGTCGTACAGAATGGCTGCGCGCCATGGGCGTGAATCAGTTTGACTTGGCGCAGACCGCACAGCGAATGTTCATGGTCGCCAAGCTAGATATCAAGTATCTTTTGCCGGCCAAACTCGACGATTTGCTACAAATTGAAAGCGAAGTGACACGACTCGGCCGAGCTTCGTTACACTTCAGGCAGTCGATTCGTCGCCAAGGGGAACTCTTGGCGCAAGGGAATATCCAAGTTTGCTGTGTAGAAACAGTTAACATGCGAGTCACTGCGATTCCGGAATCGATTCATACAAAATTTGCTGCAATTACTCGGGACTAAGTGATGCCAACTACTTCAGATATGTCAATGCTCTCGCTGGTACTGAACGCGAGCATTCCCGTTCAGTTCATCATGCTGTTGCTCATTGTCATCTCGATCGCCTCTTGGACATTTATTTTCGCCAAGCGCTCCGCAATCAAAAAAGCCTTGACGCAAACTCGCCGCTTCGAAGACGACTTCTGGTCCGGTGGCGACCTGGCGTTGCTACACCAATCTATTTCTACTCGCCGCGCAGAACAAGGCGCGCTCGCTCGGATTTTCGACTCCGGCATGACCGAATTCCTGAAAGGGCGACGCGCCGGAGCCTCCGCTGAAAGCACCGCCAGCCTTGACGGTGCGCGTCGTGCGATGCGTGCGGCCTTTCAGCGTGAAATGGACGAGCTTGAGTCACACCTGAACTTCTTGGCATCCGCAGGCTCCGTGAGCCCCTATATCGGGCTGTTGGGCACGGTATGGGGCATCATGCACGCCTTTGTCGGGCTCGCGAACGTACAGCAAGCCACACTCGCCTCTGTCGCCCCGGGCATTGCCGAGGCCTTGATCGCCACGGCCATTGGCCTGTTCGCAGCGATTCCTGCAGTTGTTGCCTATAACCGCTATACCCATGACATCGATCGTTTGTCGATCCGTTTTGAGACCTTTGTCGACGAATTCCTGAACATCTTGCAACGACAGGTGCGCTGATGTCCTCCGTTCGCTCGAGCTCTGGGCGTCCAGGCCGACGCCTAAAAAACGAAATCAACGTGGTGCCTTACATCGACGTGATGCTAGTGCTGCTGGTGATTTTTATGGTGACAGCGCCTCTCATTACCCCGGGCGTCATTGAGCTTCCCTCAGTCGGGCAAGCGGCCAACGTGCCGCTCACGCCGATTGAAATCCAAATCACCGAGGACGGAAAGCTTTCTTGGCGTAAACGTGAACCTGGCGCGGTCAACGTCCCTGTCGAGCGTAGCGCGCTCGCGCAAACCATCCTCTCTGAGCTCAAGCCAGACCAACCCGTCGTGATCGCTGCGGACGGCAAAGTCCCCTACGAGTCCGTCATGAAAGTCATGGATGATTTGCGTAAAAACGGGGTGACAAAGCTGGGATTGCTTGTCGATCAAAAAAGTGATGCGCCGGCGCCCAATGCCAAACCGACGGGCAAGCCAACCAATCGCCGATGAAAAGGACTTTCGCAACCACGCCAAGCGCCTGTTGCACCACCCATGACGCCAAGTAAAGCAACTCCTGTGAGCGGGCCCATGTTGCCGCCCAAACAAACGCTGGATATCCGGGCGTTTGGCTGGGCTTTACTTGCACACCTCGTGCTTGTTTTGCTTCTTGTGGTTGGCCTGAACTGGAAGACCGAGGCTGAAGGTCCCATACAAATTCAGTTGTGGGCAGACGGCAATAGTCCAGTGAACCCGCCACCCCAACCGCCAGCAAAAGCGGAGCCACCCCCAGAGCCCACCCCAGCGCCTGAACCAGCACCGGCGCCACCCCCCCCGCCTCCTCCATCCGCACCCTCCGTGTCGGCTCCTCCGCCGAAGGCTGAGGTCGACCCAGAGATCGCGCTCGATGAAGAGCGCAAGAAGCGCGCTGAGCAAGAGCGACAGGCGCGGGAAGAAGTCAGGACAGAAGAAGCACGCAACAAGCGGGAGCGCGAGCTCGCTGCCAAGAGAGAGCGCGAGC
>CAJBTJ010000345.1 GCA_903958565.1 uncultured beta proteobacterium | reverse complement strand
GCAGGCTGCAGGCACTCGTGGTCGCGCTTGGTGCGATGGATCGTCCAGGGCATATTGCCTTTTAGCAACCACTGCTCGATCCCCGTCATCACAGTACCCACGGCACGACCTTTTTTAAACCACTGCTTAAAGTTGCGCGCCTTGTTTAGTTCAGCATGCAGCCATGACGACTCAAAGGCGGCTGGGTAGGCTGGCAGTTCGTCGTGGCTGCGCTCTGCAAGCAGCGCATCAAAGGCGGCTTGCGCAACCATCATGCCTGATTTGATCGCGGCATGACTGCCCTTGATGCGGGACGCGTTCAGGAAACCCGCTTCGCAACCGACTAACGCACCGCCTGGGAAAATGAGTTTTGGTAAGGACAGTAATCCGCCCGCCGTAATGGCGCGCGCACCATAGGCCAAGCGTTTTCCACCTTCGAAGGTGCCCCGAATCGCAGGGTGCGTTTTGTAGCGCTGAAACTCTTCAAAAGGAGAAATCCACGGGTTAGCGTAATCCAAGCCCACCACCATACCCACCGCCACCTGATTATTGTTCAGGTGGTATAGAAACGATCCGCCGTAGGTGTCCGAATCGAGCGGCCAACCGGCGGTGTGCACGACCAGGCCAGGCTTGGACTTGGCTGGATCGATTTCCCAAAGTTCTTTGATGCCAATGCCATAGGCCTGTGGATCACGGCCTTCGTCAAGCTTGAACTTGGCGATGAGTTCGCGCCCTAGCTGTCCGCGTGCGCCCTCGGCAAACACGGTGTACTTGGCGAGCAGCTCCATGCCTTGTTGATACTGGTCGGTTGGTTGGCCATCGCGGCCCACACCCATGTTACCCGTGGCCACACCGCGCACAGCACCCTTGTCGTCATACAAGACTTCCGCTGCCGCAAAGCCTGGGAAGATCTCGACGCCAAGTGCCTCGGCCTGTTCGCCGAGCCACCTCGCAACGTTACCCAGGCTAACGATGTAGTTGCCGTGGTTCTGGAAACACTCTGGCAGTAGCCATTCCGGCGTCTTGTGCGAGCCAGCGGGGGACAAAAACAGAAATTCGTCTTCAGTCACTGCCGTGTCGAGCGGAGCCCCTTTTTCTTTCCAGTCGGGAATCAGTTCGGTCAGCGCGATGGGATCCATGATTGCGCCAGACAGGATGTGTGCGCCGATCTCGCTCCCTTTTTCGAGCACACAAACTGAAACCTCATGATCGCGCTCTGCCGCCAGCTGTTTGAGCTTGATGGCAGTTGCCAGGCCAGCGGGACCACCGCCGACCACCACAACGTCATATTCCATCGATTCACGTGCGGACATAAGAGTCTCCCTGCTTAAAAGGTATGATGTTTAATCGCTCGATTGTATTGCACGGCTGTCGGACTTTTTGCGGTCTTGGCCTTGCAAAGAGCCGAAGCAACCCTTTTGCGTTTCTTGCGGAGAATTCTGTGGCTGTCTCAGACGGATCGACTCTCGCCGTTGGCGATATTTTTGATATGGATGTGCCCATGCGCTGGGCCGATGCTGATCCTCTGAATCATTTAAACAATGCGAACTATTTCCGATATATGGAAGAAGGGCGTATTCGGATGTTTTATGAGGGCGGTATTGCTCAGTCTGCACGCCTGAACCCCGTGGTTGTCCATTGTTCTTGCGACTTTAAAAGGCCGATCACCTACCCAGCCACCATCCGCGTGAGTCATCGGGTGGTCCATATCGGGCGCTCCAGCATGGAGCATGCGGTTGATTTATCCGTTGTGCAGGGCGATCAGCTTGAATTGTGCGCGCAAGGCAAGTCGATCATGGTGTTGATGGACTTCGAGTCGGGTAAGTCCCACCCCTGGCCGCCCGAGATCCTGCAGGCATTGGCAAGTTCTATAAATCGTCGATAATCTCAGTTAAGCGATAACCAAGGAGCGGTTTGCATGAACAAGCTATATCCAAGCGCTAAAGAGGCGCTCACCGGGATTCTTAAAGATGGTCAAACCATCGCCGTAGGCGGGTTTGGTCTCTGCGGCATCCCCGAGGCACTGATTGCTGCGGTGCGTGATCTGGGCACCAAAGATCTAACCTGTATCAGTAATAACGCAGGTGTCGATGGTTTTGGTCTGGGCATGTTGCTGCAGACCCGGCAAGTGCGCCGGATGATTGCTTCCTATGTCGGAGAAAACAAAGAGTTTGAGCGTCAATACTTGGCGGGTGAGCTTGAGCTCGAATTCACGCCCCAAGGCACCTTGGCCGAACGCTTGCGTGCGGGCGGGGCCGGAATCCCAGCTTTTTTTACAAAGACCGGCGTGGGAACGATTGTGGCCGACGGCAAAGAAATTCGCGAGTTCGACGGCGAGCAGTACATCATGGAGCGCGCGCTAGTTCCTGAGGTCTCACTGGTCAAGGCGTATATCGCCGATCGTAGTGGCAACCTGATTTTTAGCAAGACAGCGCGCAATTTCAATCCGCCCGTTGCGATGGCAGGAAAGATTACCGTGGTTGAGGTTGAGAAGATTGTTGAGAACGGCACGCTTGAGCCAGAAAACATCCATCTGCCCGGTATCTATGTGCATCGCATTGTGATCAATGCAACACCCGAAAAACGCATCGAACAACGCACCGTTCGCGCAGCGAGCTAAGGAGAATAATCATGGCATGGACTCGTGATGAGATGGCTGCGCGTGCAGCACGCGAACTTAAAGATGGCTTTTACGTAAACCTGGGCATCGGTCTGCCGACCTTGGTTGCTAACCATGTGCCAAAGGGCATCGAAGTGTGGTTGCAATCCGAGAACGGTTTGCTCGGCATTGGGCAGTTCCCGCTCGAAAATGAAGTCGATCCTGACTTGATCAACGCCGGTAAGCAAACCGTGACGACATTGCCAGGCTCGTCGATTTTTTCGTCTGCGGATTCGTTCGCGATGATTCGTGGTGGAAAAATCAACTTGGCCATTCTTGGCGCGATGCAAGTGTCCGAGCAGGGCGATCTGGCCAACTGGATGATCCCCGGCAAAATGGTCAAGGGCATGGGCGGGGCGATGGATCTGGTTGCAGGGGTGGGTCGTGTGATTGTGCTGATGGAACACGTCGCACATAAAAAGGACGGCACTGTTGATCTCAAGTTGTTGCCCAAGTGCACCTTACCGTTGACCGGTGTCGGTGTGATTGACATGGTGATCACTGATCTTGGTGTGATGCAAGTGACGCCCAATGGTTTGAAGCTGCTCGAGCTTGCGCCTGGGGTCACGGTCGACGAGATCAAAGCCAAGACGGCTGCTAAGTTGGATGTATCCGCGGTTTGATTTATCCCCAAACCTAGGTGGTGTATCGCAAGATCAAATTGATGTTTC
>CAJBTJ010000344.1 GCA_903958565.1 uncultured beta proteobacterium | reverse complement strand
CTTTGGATAAAACGCCGCGCCGATCGTTGCTATAC
Source organism: uncultured beta proteobacterium (assembly GCA_903958565.1). GTDB lineage: Bacteria > Pseudomonadota > Gammaproteobacteria > Burkholderiales > Burkholderiaceae_B > Zwartia. Next base: position 7,236 of record CAJBTJ010000344.1, on the reverse strand, counting down.
CGTCGGCAAGTTTATCCACAAAGAATGCCCGAGGACTTGCGTACCCACGAGCGGCAGACTCGACAGCCACCTTTAATTCAGCATCCACGTTGGGATAGTCAAGCACGGCTTTAGGATGAATACCGATATTGTTGTTGATGATGAACTCGAGACGTGCAAGACCAACACCGTGATTCGGGATAAATGAAAAATCAAAGGCCAGCTGGGGGTTCCCCACATTCATCATCACTTTAAGACCGATGTCAGGCATCGCACCACGCTGGACTTCTTCGATCTCGGTCTCAATTAAACCGTCGTAGATCCGACCTTCATCGCCCTCAGCGCAAGACACCGTCACTTGATGTCCATCTTTAAGCCGATCAGTTGCGTCACCGCACCCCACTACAGCGGGGATGCCCAGCTCGCGCGCAATAATTGCAGCGTGGCAGGTCCGACCACCACGATTAGTCACGATTGCCGAGGCACGCTTCATGACGGGTTCCCAGTTTGGATCGGTCATGTCAGTCACTAAGACATCCCCCGCTTGGACCTTGTCCATATCGGAAATATCGCCCACCACGCGCACGGGCCCCGCACCAATCTTTTGTCCAATCGCACGACCCGTCACGAGAACATCGCCCGTAGCCTTCAGCTTGTAACGCTGCTGCACATCGCTATGACCTTCTTGCGACTTCACTGTTTCAGGACGCGCCTGCAGAATGTATATTTTTCCGTCGATTCCGTCGCGACCCCATTCAATATCCATGGGTCGCTGATAGTGCTGCTCGATAATCACCGCATATTTCGCGAGTTCAATCACCTCAGCGTCAGTCAGTGAGAAGCGATTGCGCTCCGAGACGGGCACATCGACCGTGCGCACGGCCCTGCCCTCTGTCCGGTCCTTGTCGAACTCCATCTTCAAGAGCTTAGAGCCAATGCGCCGACTAACAATCGGAGACATTCCGCTAGCCAAAGTCGGCTTAAATACGTAAAACTCATCTGGGTTCACCGCGCCTTGAACGACTGTCTCACCAAGCCCATACGATGACGTGATAAACACAACCTCGGCAAAACCAGACTCCGTGTCAAGCGTGAACATCACGCCTGCACTGCCCTTGTCAGAACGCACCATTCGCTGAATGCCCGCCGAAAGTGCGACGTCGGCATGAGCGTAACCTTTATGCACGCGATACGAAATCGCGCGATCGTTATACAACGATGCAAACACATGACGGATTTTATCGATCACGTCGTCAAAGCCCACTACATTCAAGAAAGTTTCTTGCTGACCTGCGAACGACGCGTCCGGCAAGTCTTCTGCCGTGGCGGACGAACGCACCGCAAACGAGCCTTTTCCGTCAGCATCAAGCTGTGCAAATGCAGACGCGATATCATCGTGCAACTGCTTGGGCAAAGGTGCTTCAACAATCCATTGTCGAATTTGCGCGCCAGCCAAAGCAAGCTCGCGCACATCATCCGGGTTCAATGTTTTGAGGCGATCAGCGATACGCATATCCAATCCCGTGCCGGAAAGGAAGTCGCGAAACGCCTGTGCAGTGGTCGCAAAACCACCAGGGACTCGAACGCCCGCATCTGCGAGCTGGCTAATCATTTCGCCTAGAGAGGCGTTTTTTCCTCCAACTGAGTCAACATCCGTCATACGGAGCTGCTCGAATGAAACGACATACGACATGAAAGTCACCTTTAACGATATAAGAAAGCGAGTTTGGTTAAAGTGCGACACACGCTAACCAAACTGGCCTACCACCCTCGAGGCGCAGAGTGTTACGTTTCTGCGGTGACTTTTTTGCGGTGACTTTTCAATACAAATTGTTGCAGTGCATTATACTCCTTAGGAATCTCGGAACGGATACTTGATATGACCACTCCAGCCAGTGAACGAACCGTTTTCATCATCTCGGACGGCACGGGTATTACAGCGGAAACATTCAGTCACTCTGTGCTGTCACAGTTTGAGTCGGTGACCTTCAAACAAGTGCGCGTGCCGTTCATTGACACAGTCGAGAAGGCCGATACGGTCGTACAACGTATTAATCGCTGTGCCGCCGATCAAGGCAATCCGCCCATCGTCTTTACAACGCTTGTGAATCCTGACGTGCTCTCGCGTGTCAAGCTCGCTAACGCACTTTTTCTGGATTTATTTGGGGCATTTGTCGAGCCGCTTGAGCAAAATCTCGGGTTGAAATCGAGCCACTCCATCGGCAAATCGCATAAAGCAGTGAGCTCGCTACAGTACCGAAACCGCATCGAAGCCATTAACTTTAGCTTAGCGCATGATGACGGCCAGTTCGTGTCTGGGCTCGCCCAAGCAGACGTTATCTTAATTGGCGTGTCTCGTTGTGGAAAGACACCGACGAGTCTGTACCTCGCGATGCAATACGGTGTCAAGGCCGCTAATTTTCCGCTTATACCCGAAGACTTTGACCGTGGGGCATTACCAAAGACAATCATGCCCCATCGGGCAAAGCTGTTTGGTCTAACGATTCAGCCCGAGCGCCTCACGGAAGTCAGACACGAACGCCGACCAGATAGCCAGTATGCCTCTCTTCCACAGTGTCGCCATGAAGTCGCTGAAGCTGAACGTCTGATGCGCAGAGAAAGCATCCCGATGCTCTCAACCACGACAAAGTCCATCGAAGAGATTTCAACCACCGTATTACAAGAAGTCGGCTTGGATCGCCATTCTGCCTACTAAGGCGTCTAACGCTGTTGCCGACGCTGCTCAAAGAGGCAGACCGCGGCAGCCGCAGTGATATTTAAAGATTCGACCGAGGGCGCATGTTCGACTTTTAAGCGCAGCGCAGCCAAATCAATGAGTGATTGACTCACGCCTTGCCCTTCGTGCCCAAATACCCACGCAGCGTGTGGTGGCAACTTGGTATCGAATAAATTAGTCGCATCACCCAGTGTGGTCACGATCAAAGGAACGGTCAGGGCACGTGTCGCCGCGACTAAATCGACATGCTCATGCAAGCGCAATCCGAAATGCACTCCCTGTGCGCTGCGCAGCACCTTAGGCGACCACAATGACGCCGTACCCGTTGAGGCCAACACACGAACAATGCCCGCTGCCGCAGCCGTTCTAAGCAGCGTGCCAACGTTACCCGGGTCTTGTACACGATCAAGCCACAGCATATTGCCTGTCAACTGCTCAGGCAATGGCGGACTCGATGGCTTGACGACGAACAATACGCCCTGGTCCGTGTCTACGTTCGACAGGTTCCCCAACAGACTGCCGGACAAAGTACAGCAAACCTCTTCTGATAACTTATCGATCAAGCGGACGAGTTGAGGCTCATGGATCCGTGCCTGATCGAACAAGGCGTACTGAGGCTGTCGTCCGAGAGCTAAAAAGGCCTCGCACAAATGAACACCTTCCAAAAGAATGGGTTCGTCTCGGCGCCCTGCGCTCGACTGCCATTTAAACAGTTGCTTGTATAACGGGTTCGAACGTGACTCAATGCTTTTCATTGCGGATCCAATAAAACACGTACAGGTGCAAAGGTACGTCGGTGAGCCGGACACGGACCGTGCTCACGCAAGCGTGCCATATGGAGCGCCGTACCATATCCCTTATGTTGATCAAAGGCATACTGCGGATATAACGCGTGTAAGGTTAAGAGCGTTTCATCCCGAGCTGTCTTAGCCAATATCGATGCCGCAGAAATTGCCGGAACCAGCGCATCGCCTTTGACGATTGTTTTAACGACACAGTCCAACAGCGGTGCGCGGTTACCGTCGATCCAAGCAAGATCAGGCACAACCTCCAGGCCTTGAATGGCGCGTTGCATCGCAAGCATCGTCGCCTGAAGAATATTCAAGCGGTCAATCTCCTCCACACTTGCACTCGCCACACACCAGGCGATTGCATGCTTCTTAATGTCGAGTGCAAGCGCATCGCGCTTAGATTCTGAAAGAATCTTCGAGTCAGCCAGTCCGGCGATAGGCCTTGCAGGATCAAGGACGACGGCAGCGGCGTACACATCACCGGCTAATGGGCCTCGCCCCGCCTCATCTACTCCTGCGCAATGCGTGAAGTTCACCAAATCACTTGCAAACGGATAGGTCAGCTTAGCGCCCGTCATGAACAATTTGCTCCAGCGCCTGAGCGACACGACTCGGCGTATCACGTTTCAAGGTGTGATGCATCTCAGTAAATCGGTTTTGCATTTGCTCACACCGAGATGGGCTATCTAACAACTCCCACATCGCGCTCGCTAATTTTTCAGGTGTCGCATCTTCCTGTATGAGCTCAGGCACGACAAAATCATTCAGCAAAATATTCGGCAGTCCGACCCAGGGTAGATAGGGGCGCTCTTGACCAGACTTCCAGCCCATGACACGACGAATCATCGGCGATACCGCATAGGAGATCACCATCGGACGTTTAAATAAAGCGGTCTCAAGTGTAGCGGTGCCGCTTGCAACCAATGCCGCATCACAGGCCTCAAGCGCAACCCAGGCGACCGGATCGGTCTGCACACCCGTTTCAGTCGAGGAAAGCAAGATCTGCAGATGTTTAACTGGGCACAGTGCAAGCGCGGCCTCAAACTCTCGCTTTCGATCTTGGTTCACCATTGGCACAATAAAGTGTATGGATGGATCACGTTGCTGCATTTTTTGCGCAGCCTGCAAGAACCTCGGCGCAATCAAACGAACCTCGGAGGAGCGACTACCCGGCAAAATCGCGATCACGCGTGCGGTGTCGGAAAGCCCTAAACGTTTTCTGGCAGAATCACGATCCGGGCTAAGCGGTATGGCGTCTGCGAGCGGATGGCCAACATACGTGACAGGGATGCCTTCCTTACGGTAGATCGCTTCCTCAAACGGAAAGAGAACAAGCATGTGTGACACCGACTCACGAATGTGCCGAATGCGCCCGTAGCGCCAGGCCCAAATAGAGGGGCTTACAAAGTGAACGGTTGGGATACCTGCGCGCTTGAGCCGATGCTCGAGCCTGAAATTAAAATCTGGGGCATCCACACCAAGAAACAACTTTGGCGGTTCGCGCAGCCATCTAGACTTTACATCATGGTAGATTCGAAACAGCGATGGCAAACGCTTCAACGCATCAACATACCCGAATACGGTTAACGCATGCATAGGATGCCAAATATCCATTCCCTGCGCACTGAGGTTTGGCCCGCCTATACCCTCCGCCCTTAACCCAGGATCGCGTTGCGACAAACCTGTTAGTACTCGAGCGGCAATCAGATCCCCAGAAGGTTCACCGGCAACCAGCCCTAGTCGCCAAGTCATGGGCGGATAATGCCTCGTGTGCTTGCCGCGAAAAAAGCCAGCAAGGGTTCGATCGCCTCGGCCACCGCAGGTTCACTTTGCTGCCGAGTGCGCAACTCTTGGCATGCATCGTTAAGCGATAGGCCACGGCGATAGATGATCTTGTAGGCGTCTCGTAATGCAGAGATCGCTTCTGGCGAAAAACCTCTTCGCTTGAGGCCCTCTGAATTAATCCCAACTGGTACGCACGGATTACCGGAACCCATCACGTAAGGCGGTATGTCCATGTGCAGTGCACTCTGTCCGCCCGTCATGCTATGTGCACCAATACGCCCAAATTGATGGACGGCAGCCAGCCCACCAACGATCGCCCAGTCTCCGATGTGGACATGACCGCCCATTTGCACACCGTTGGCCAAAATGACATGGTTACCCACCTGACAATCGTGGGCGACATGCACGTACGCCATCACCCAATTATCCGAGCCCATGCGTGTCACGCCCACATCTTGAATCGTGCCCGTATTGATCGTGACGTATTCACGAAACATGTTCCGATCCCCGATCTCGAGCTTTGTCGGTTCACCGGCGTATTTTTTGTCCTGAGGCATGCCCCCTACCGAACAAAACCGATAAAAATGATTATCACAACCTATCGTGGTGTGCCCATCAATCACGCAATGTGATCCAACAACCGTGTTCGCGCCTACCACGACATGCGGACCAATGATGGAATAGGCACCGACACTCACCGATGGATGAAGGTTGGCCTGCGAGTCGACCAAAGCTGTAGGATGTATCTGGGCAGACATTATTTTTCCAGTGGTCTGATCGCACACATAAGTTTCGCCTCGGCCACGACAGCGCCGTCGACAAACGCTTTACTTTGATACTTACAAATCGTACGTCCTAATCGTTCGGCCTCGACCTCAATAATAAGCTGATCGCCGGGCAACACCGGCTTGCGGAAACGCGCTCCGTCAATCCCGACGAAGTAATACACGGCCTCACCATCTACAGGTTTTAAGCCCGTTTCATCTGCAAAAGAAAAAATCGCCGCTGCTTGCGCCATCGCCTCAAGGATTAACACACCGGGCATCACGGGATGGTGGGGAAAATGCCCCGTAAAGAATGGCTCATTGATCGATACGTTCTTAAGTGCCTTTATCGACTTGCCAGGCACCATCTCAAGAACACGATCGACCAACAGCATCGGGTACCTGTGGGGAATCCGATCGAGGATCTCTTTAATATCGAGCTGTATCGCCATGTTGATTCAATGCTTTAAGAGAGCGACAACAAAAGGCTGTCGCGATTAATCGTAGGCAACTCTATCCACGTTCAAGCGCACGCAGACGCTTACGAACACTCCAGAGTTGCGCAACCACGGCCGCATTCCGTTGCCATTCGGAATGTTCCCCGAACGGAAACACACCTGTATAACGACCAGGCTTTGATACGTCGCTCGTAATACCCGTTCCGCCAGAAACATGCACGTCATCACCAATCGTGAGGTGCCCAGAAACTCCGGATGCCCCTCCAATCGTGCACCGAGCGCCAATAACAGTAGATCCTGCAATGGCAGCGCATGCTGCGATCGCAGTATGCGCACCGATACGTACATTGTGCGCGATCATCACCAGATTATCGATTTTGACACCATCGTCGATCACAGTATTTTCGAGTGCACCACGATCAATGGTTGTGTTGGCGCCAACTTCAACGTCATTCCCAATCACCACGCCACCCAATTGTGGGATTTTGCCCCACGCACCTTTAGCCAAACTTGGATCGGGCGCAAAGCCAAAACCGTCTGCACCGATAACAACACCGCTATGCAAAATGTTGTTGCAAATAGTGTTCAGGCTAATTTTGAAGTGGAATCTATTCAAAAATGTATGGCACAGGCTGCCATAAAACAAACACAAGATTATTCCAATTGTAAAGTTGCCGGAAATGTAAATATATCAGAATTGACACAAAATTCAGGTATTTCAT
>CAJBTJ010000343.1 GCA_903958565.1 uncultured beta proteobacterium | reverse complement strand
GAGCGTTTTCAGTCGACTATGCTGTGAAAGACTTACGTTATGCACTGGAGCTTGCGCAAGACACGGGAGTCGATGCGGCGGGTGCTCGAAATGTACAACGTCTGTACGATTTAGCGCGTGCGCGTGGCGACCAAGACGCCTACCACCCGGTCGTTAGCCGAGTGATTGATCCGCAGTAAGGCATGCCATCAACGTCGAGATTCGGAGCGCCTGGGGCGGCGCGTCGAGCTCAGACCAGAATGTATTCGCCAACGTTGGCGTGATACGTCGGTCAATCAGGTCGTGGGCTTTGTCCTCCACAACTTTGTCTGAAATAGGACGCGACCAACTTCCAAGTGGTGCTGCGCATTGGTGGCGAACAACGGTTCCATCGGCGAGCGTGACGCAAACCTCAACATGCATGGCGTCCAGGCGCCCAGAAATCTCGGCCGTTTGCGTCAGTTGCGTGACAGACAATAGGCGCGTGGCATCTTCGGCAAAGCGCCGTGCATCACTAAAGGAGTCCAAGTTAAGACGAGCATCGAGGAGTGCTGCCACGACGCAATATTGGAGCGAAAACTTACCATCTAGTCCGGAGGTTGGAGTCGGCCGATCGATATAGGGCATTAACGGAGTAAGAATCTCCACCCGCTTAATGCTGGCGGGGTCTGCGATTTCAGCGCGGCAGTCCAGCGCTGCCGTAATGACGAAATGGGTTGCATATTGCGAGGGAAACAATTTCCAAGCAGGACCAGGCGTGAGCACGCGCGGCACAAGCAAGGGTGCCAAGAGATGTGATGAATCAAAGCGATCACCAAAATAGGCATACCCGTAACCGCGTGGGCCAGCCAGCGCATCCTCATTAGCAGTAAATCCGCTTTGAGCAAGCAGCGTTGCCTCCAGTCCGCTGCGACAGGCATCTGCGCAGTGAAGCGCTTTAGTCATTGAACCAACGTTAGCGAGTACGCCGCCCGCGCGTGATGCCGCGATACCAACGGCCGCAACAAGCTGTTCCTCAGATAGCTCTAAGAAGTCCCCGCACGCAATCGCGCAAGCCAAAGGGCCCACGACGCCCGGAGGATGCAAGCTCAGCTCGCGCGGTTCGATCTGACCAGACGATAAACGCAAGCGTCCTTGGGCTTCGACGCCCTTGAGTAGTGAGTGCAGCAGTCGAGCGCCTTGCGGACCCACTCCAAGCGCTTCACGCTGCTCCGCTAACGCAAGTAAGCCAGGCAACATCGTGGAGAGCGCATGATTAGGGGGGTTCCACATTGGCTCATAGTCAAGCACATGCATAGACAGCCCATTGATTTGAGCTGCCTGCGACAGTGAGGTTGAAAACCCTTGACCAATAACCGTAGCAGATTCTTTGCCGCCTTGTTGACGCGCGAGAGCGGCCGCGAGGCGCGGACCCGGCTGGTCTGATCCGGCCAGTGCGACGGCTAGGCCATCAAGGAGTAACAGGCGGGCGACGCGGATCAGGGCAGGATCCTCGATAGACCAGGCGCGTAGCAACGCTACAAAATCGAGAGTCATATTCTTAGACATGAGGCGCTTATTGATTTGAAATCAGCCGACGAATACGCATCTTTTGCGAGGCGTAAATATGTGCGCGGAGCGCTTTCTCTGCGGCTTCTGGATCGTGCTTGCGGATGCCAGCTACAACCGCCTCATGTTCTTTGATGGTGTCCTTGACGCGTTTGGGATCTGTCAGTGTCGTGTTGCCTAACAACGTTAAGGTGTCGTGCAACGTCTTTAACATTTTGATCAGATATCTATTGTGACTGCAGTTGTAGAGCATTTCGTGAAACTGCCGATTGCTACTGGCCAATTGTGCATCGTCACCCACAGAGTTGGCGTACTGTTCGCACATGTCTTCAAGCAAGGAGATTTCAACGCTTGAAGCATGTTGTGCCGCAAGCCTGGCTGCCGTTCCCTCGAGCACTTCACGCATGAAGTAAAGTTCGGTCACCATGCTGTAGTCGAGCTCCGCGACCATGATGCCAAGGGTAGAGTCATGCACGACAAGACCTTCAGACTCTAGTCTGGCAAGGGCCTCACGAATCGGGGTGCGACTCAGGCCGATCATCTCGGCGAGTTCTACTTCACGTAGACGATCGCCGGGCATCAGCTGCTGGTTCGCGAGGGCTTGTCGGATGTAGCGATAGGCCCGTTCGCCACCTGGCAAATCATTTTCAAGCGCATCCGCCGAATTTGATTTTTTGGCGCGCGCGGTAGGTGGATTTTTCATCGTTTAGTTACGCCGAACGTATTTCTAAAAGCATTAACTTTTTGAGTGCAGAGGACTTTTGTGCATCTGTTTGGCGACCTGTGACTCTGGCAAAAAGGGATGCGCTGCGTTGATCACATTGATTGGTTGGCCAGCAAGGTAGGCGACAAGATTTTTATAGGACTGAGAAAAAAACTCAGTCATATTTTCTTGTGTGACAAAGCCGATATGCGGGGTGGCGATCACGTTAGGCAAGTTTCTAAATGGATGGTTTTGTGGCAGAGGCTCACACGTAAAGACATCCAACGCTGCGCCGCCAATTTTTCTTGCGGCGAGCGCCTGGATCAAGGCTTCTTCATCCACAATCTGCGCGCGAGACGTGTTCACCAGATAGGCGCTGGATTTCATGCGTGCGAGCTCATTCTTGCCTAAGAGGCCGAGACTTGCGTCGGTGAGCGGATGATGGATCGTAATCACATCGGAAGTTTCGATCAGTTCATCCTTGGTCACGCAGATCACATCATGAGGCGTTGCGCGTTCTTGCGTTAAATTTTGGCTCCAGGCAATCACGCGCATTCCGAGGATACGTCCGATCTTCGCGACAGGGATCCCCATATTGCCTAAACCGATGATCCCCAAAGTCTTGCCGGCCACACCATCGCCCACTGTTGTTTGCCAGCCCCCAGCTCGCACGGAAGCAGTCTCTTGCGGAATCGCACGAAACAATCCTAGGATGAGAGCCCAAGTGACCTCAACTGTGCTTTGGTGCATGGCCTCTGTTGTGCAGACCGTGATACCAAGTTCATCGGTGGCCTGTAGGTCTAGCGAACGGGCATTGCGCATACCGGTTGCCAGCATGAACTTGAGTTGCGGCAGTCGGGTCAAGACAGAGCGCGGAAATTCTGTGCGCTCACGGATGCGCATCACGCCATCGAAACCTTGCAGTCGAGCAACCAGGTCGTCTTCGGTGTAGACGTGATCTTTGAAGGCGACAACAGATAGACCTGGAATCTGGCTCCAGTCAACAATGCGGTGAGCGAGATCTTGGTAGTCGTCAAGAATTGCGAGTCGAAGTGGTTTATTCATAGTAAGAGCTTAACCTGCTTGGTAAGTGGTTAGGTTAATGTGGTGAGCGTTTCAAACTTGCTGCGATGCACAGAGAAAAAGGTACGAACGTTACGGACATTTGCTTGGGCGGTGAGCGAGCGATGCACCAACGCGTGGTAGGCCGGCATATCTTTGACTTGAATAATCAATACAAAGTCAGGCCCGGTCGATACCCGATAGCATTGCTTTACCGCACCCTCATTTTGCATCGCGGCTTCAAATAAAGGGAGTTGTTCGGACGATTGCGCGTCAAGTGTGACTTCAACAATGGCTGTGAGCGCGCTACCAAGTTTCTCTGGGTTGAGAAGAGCGACCTGTTTGGCGATCACGCCGAGCGCCTGGAGCCGCTTGACGCGACGTAGACAGGTTGGGGGGGAGGCGTGTACCCGTTCAGCCAAGGCGTGGTTCGTGAGCGAGGCATCCTGTTGAAGCTGATCCAGAATGCGGCGATCGAGATCGTCCAGAGCGGAGAGGGTCATGAGTGTCTGTCTAAACGGCGTGGGATCATAAAGCAGATCATATTTATGAAATTATATTTCATAAATATTAATATGAGATTAAATATTTCATAAATAGCTTTTTTATGAAATAAATAGT
>CAJBTJ010000342.1 GCA_903958565.1 uncultured beta proteobacterium | reverse complement strand
TGATAAGGGTGTTTGGGAAGATTTCAAGAGGGGGTTTGAAAAATGAGGGAAATTGAAAGGGGTTATTCGACGCAGAATTTGAAAGATCTGACTTGCTTGTCTACTTTCTTCAGATAAAAAGATTAAATTCAATAGGGCCTCGAGTGTCTTTTTAAGACTGGAAGCAGACATTGCAGAAATTCAGCCTACTGGCAGTAGCCGCTGTATTGCAGTCATTCCCAAAATCTGCTGTCACGAGTTCGAGGGGTAGCGTCAGACTTCGCCATGAAAAGTGTCTAAGGATTTGGGAGAATGCCACTTTTAAAAACGCTAAAAGTGATAGCTTGATCTAATCTGGAGCTTGGCTTTTCAGCACAGACGACGTCTTGGTGTAATGCTGTGCCAGTAGCAGAACCGCTTCGTCTGTGCGGCCTTCGATTGCCGCCTCGAATATCGCCATGTGTTCAGCGTTGACGTTTCGAGAGCTGAAGCTCTTGCTTGCTGCTACCTGTCTGAAGCGGTAAGCCTCGTCAGCCAGGTTCGTACAAAAGGCTTTTAGCCACCTTGAAGGGCAACGTGACAACAATACCCTGTGGAATTCGTTATGCAAGGTTTCCCATGCTGGGTTCGGCTCAAAGTGTTCGGTCGAAAGTGAGCGGGGCATGCGTGACAGCCGATGCATGAGCAGCACCAGTTCTTCTTCCATTTCCTGGTCTCTTTTCTCTATCGATGCCCTAAGGGTAAGGCTCTCCAACTCAATGCGGTTTTGCGTCAAAGTCGGAAGTTCATCCCAATTCAGTGGGGCCACGCTGAATCCGCGCAGTTCCGTGCGAACAACCAAGCCTTCCGACGACAGTCGGCTAAGTGCTTCGCGGATTGGGCTCGCCCCAGTGGCATAGCGTGTGCCCATGGCTTCAACTTTGAGCTTGCTTCCTGGTGCCAGAACGCCTTGAACGATGTCTGAACGCAATTGCTCGTAGACTGCGCTAGCGCGCGTCACGGATGTCACGCCACGAGCCGAAGTGTCGTTAAGTGCAAGTTTCCGTACCATATAAAGAAATTTTTATGTTTATTGATGATCAGAAAAATCTTTGAGATTGAACCACAATTTTGTGTTCGAGAAGATTGACTGCCGCGCTCGAAGTGGCCTACACAAGCTTGTCCACTGCGCGTGAAAAACTGACGGTCTTTTGGCTGAAGGCCTCGTGCTGCTCCTCTACTTTGTTCAATTCATACAGGTAATTGACCATGAGCCCACCGGCCTGTTGCAGCCCTTTTTTGGACAAGTCAGCGGCCCAATTGATCTGGTGCAGGGTCGCGCCATTGCTCAGATGGAACTTGCCCACCGCATCGCCCCGGGCCTCGGGGGTCTTGTGCATCAGGTATAGGGCGCACAGGCGCAGCAGCGCGGTTTTTTCGGTATCGGGACAGCGATCAGGGTGCCAGCCCGTCTTCAGGCGGTCGGCCCAGCTCAGGCCGCCCACCGACAGGGTTGTTTGGGCTTCTTGCCATTTGCGCCGCTGTACAGCACTGAGCTTTTCTTCGGGCAAAGACGCGCCCGCGTCCAGCCATGCGCTGAAGCCAGGAATGGGCGAGAGGGTGCAAAAGGTTTTCAAGGAGGGCACCTCTTCAACCAATTTTTGCGCTACACGCTTGATCAAAAAATTGCCCAGGGACACGCCTTTGAGGCCGGGTTGGCAATTGCTAATGGAATAAAAAATGGCAGCCTTGAAACTTTTGGGCTCACCCACCGGGGTCTGTTTATGAATCAGCCCCTCAATGTCTTTGGCGATGCCGGGAACTAAGGCCACCTCGACAAAAATGAGAGGCTCGCCCGGCAGCTGGGGGTGAAAAAAGGCAAAGCAGCGGCGGTCGGGTTGCAAGCGTCGGCGTAAATCGTCCCAGCCATCGATAGCATGCACCGACTCGTGCTCAATGATTTTTTCTAGCAGCTGGGCAGGCGAGTTCCAGGTGATTTGGTGCAACTCCAAAAAACCGGGGTTGAACCAGGAGCTGAGCAGGTGGTGCATATCGGCATCTGATGCCGCAAAGGCCGAGTGCTCTTTTAGATAGCTCAGCAGGGTCTGGCGCATCTTCAAGATGGTCGAGGTGCCCGCAGGCGCCCGGTTCACCCGCCGCAGCAGCTCTTGCCTAGGCGGCTCTACGGTCTGGAACAAATGGATCAGGCTGGCCTCGTTGCGGTCCGCGTTGTATTTGTTGGCCGCATCCAGAACCATGGCCGGGTCTGGGTTGAACTGACTGGACAAGAAATGGAAAAAATCGATCTGGCTGCACTTGTCCAGGTGCTCGTAATGGTCGATCAGCTTCACGGCCATGCTCTGTGCATTGGCCTCTCCACGTGCACTCAGCAGCTTTTTGGCGCTGAGCTTGGCGGCATCGAGTTGCTTGTTTTGAATGAAGCGTTCCAGCATGATGACCCTTTCGTAAGCGGCTTATGGTGCGGCTGAAGTTGTGGCTATGTGCACGCTTGCACGCAGCAGCGAAGTGTTGCAGCACAAAAAGAAAGCAGGGTCGTCGGCAATCGCCTTACCGCCTTCATTAGCATGGTCCACATAGTTCACGCCCAGGCAGACGATCTTGCCGGGGTCTGGCACGCAAGGCGCCAGGGCGAAGGCGCCCAGCGGGGTGTCCCTCGCGGCAGCAGAGCGCTCAGCCACTCGGGCCGGCAAGCCCGGCTGGGCGGCGCACGGTGCAATTAACTCTCGCAGCGTGTGCGGCAGTGCAGCATCTATCTGGCGGCAATCCACGACACTGTCGCCATTTAAAACGATCTAGCCTAGGGTACTGCCGCTGCTGTAACTGACAAAACGCATGACTTATCGTTTTGAAATTGTTTAAAAAAATCACTGTATCTTGATGTTGAGATCTTTGACCAGTTGGCCCCATTTGAGGACTTCAGTCTCGACATAACGACGTAGCGTGGCACGGTCCATACGCCCGGGCTCCAGCGACAAGGTGTCAAAGCGCTCCAGCACCGACTTGACCGCCAGCGCCTTGTTGATTTCAGCGTTCAGCAAGTCCAGCACTGCGGTGGGTGTTTTGGCCGGGGCGAACACGGCAAACCATGTGTTCGCTTCAAAGTCTTTGTAACCCAATTCGGCCACGGTCGGCACATCGGGCAAAGCAGGGCTGCGCTTGAGCGACATGACAGCGATCGGACGCACCTTGCCGGTCTTGGCAAAAGGCACGGCCGGGGGCATGGAGGTCGAAGCAATCGGCACCTGCCCGCTGACCACCGCATTGGTGGCGGCGGCAGGCTGAAACGGCACATGCGTCACATCCACCTTGGCCAGGCCGCGAAACAACCATTCGGCGCCCAGGTGGGTGGTTGTGCCATTGCCTGAAGAAGCATAAGCGAGCTTGCCGTTACGCGCCAGCGCCAGCAACTCGGGCAAGTTGTTGGCCTTAACGTCCGGGTGCACATAAAGCAAATTGGGTGTGAAACCGGCAAGCGCCACGGCTTGCAGATCTTTAACCGCGTCATAGCCAGCGTTGCCGAAAAGTGTCGGATTGACCGCATAAGCCACGCTGTGAAACAACAGGGTGTAACCATCGGCAGGCCCGTTCATCACGCCCTGGGTGGCAATGTTGCCGCCCGCGCCGGGTTTGTTTTCGACAAACACCGGCTGGCCCAGCGAGGCAGAAACCTGCTCGGCAATCAAACGGGCCACGATGTCGGTGGAGCTGCCGGGGGCAAAGGCGACCACGAAACGGATCGGCTTTTCAGGAAAGGCGGCAAAGCTATTGGCAGCCAACAACAAGGTGGCCAGCAGGCCAATTACAAATCGTTTCATGAGATGTCTCCTCAAGGTAGTTATGCGGTTGTGGCCCGCGGAATTGAAATGCAGTTGACTGATGGAAAAAGCTCAGATCACGCCTCAGCATGGTTTGCGCAAAGTTGATGAAGCTGTGAATTAGCAATTGTTCATTGCGAGCGAGTAGCCAGGGGTACAACCGCCTCAGCATCTAGCCGAAAGGCCATGAGGTCTTCGCCAATCAGTAACGGGCCGTCATAGGTCTTTCGTGTCATTTCGAAGACCTCCTTCTCAGTGACCGCCGGTATCCCGGGGATGCCCAGCAGAACAAAGTGGTAGTAAACCGCAAGCTTTGGCTTAACCCTAGTGAATACAATGCCGGCTTCATGCGGCTGGGTGTGGTGTGCCAGGATGACTTGGAAAACCGGAGATTTCAGTAGATCTTCACGCGCTGCTGCGACTTGATGAATCAAGAGATCAGTGCCGGTAGCGAATTTAATGAGGTTTTCGCTGAACCGAGTGTCGCCGGATATCGTTACCGATCGTCCAGCATAGTCAATGCGATAGCCAAAAGCTGGCTGCAGAAGTTCGCCATGGTCTACTTTAAAGGCGACAACTTTGACACCACCTTGTTCGTATATAACCCCTTCGTCAATTTCCGTCACCTTCGACTGGATGCTTTCGGGCTTCAAATTCTGATCCGCAATGCGTGCCTTGATATCCCAATCGTAAGCAATCGCAAGGCCATCCATGAGAGCTTGCGTGCCTTTGGGACCGTAAACTACGAAAGGTCCTTTTCGCTGCGCATAGTTAGCCTCTAGCCAGCCCGTTAGCCAAAGATCCGGTATTCCGACCACATGGTCTGAGTGCAGATGTGTAAGGATCAAGGCATCTACCTGACCTAGCTTGAGGCCGGACTGCATCAGCCGCTGTGTGGTCCCACGTCCGCTGTCAATGAGCAGGTTTTTTCCACCCGCTTGCACGAGAACCCCAGGGCCAAAACGTCGCATCACCGGTGCTGGGCTGCCGGTACCAAGTAGCGTGACGCGGAATTCATCGTTTGCAGGCGCTTTTACCTGAGCCATGGCGCTTCCGATGGGCATTTGCGACAAAAGCGTCAGAAGGACCATGAGGAAGTGTTTCATCGACTTCCCTTTTGTCGTAATTAATTCAACAAGTGTGTTCATGCCTAGATTGGCAGTTTTTTCGAATTTCGATCTTCTTTGCATATTGAACTCCAATGGCAGTTGGGAAAAGTGCTTATTCCTTGTTGACAGTTGGAGCGAGTCTCAGCTCGACCGTCATGACACGGCATTGGTCTCCCGCAATCCCGTACTTGGCACATGCCGCGGCGTCGGTTACCTGCTCAAATCGTTTGACAAGCGCTTCTCGCACGCCAAAAACGGCATCGGTTGACAGATAGGGGTCATCGGCTTCGAACAGCTCGGTGACCAGCGTCCGGTAACCCGGTGCGGACACGATCATGTGAAAGTGTGCGGCGCGCCAAGAACTCCTTTTGCGCGGGCGAGACCAACGAATGCCATACAGGCCCGTCGGTGGGTATTTGGTAGGGCATGGGTTGTATCGTCGCAATTTCAAAATAACCTTCATTGTCCACCCGCAATTGACAACGCAAGTTGTCCGTGGGTTGTGCCGAATCAGTTTGCCAGTAGAGTCCGTTAGCAGCGTTTTGCCACAGGTCCAGACTCGCTTGGGGCAATGCAATTCCTTTTATATCGCACACGCGGCCTCGAAGCAGCACTGGCTCACCGACATTTGCGCCGATCAAATTCGCAGGGTTATCGAGCCATGGGGAACCAACCGTATGAAAAGGCCCTAATACGCTTCCAGGGGTTGCGTCGGTCGTCGATGCCAGTAGATCAACAAGGCTGGAAATACCGAGAACATCAGACAGCAGTGAGAACTCGCTGCGCGAATCGGTCGTGATTTTGGCGCAGCTATGCAGAAAAGATAAGGCGCCGCGCCATTCGTCATGGGTAAGCCTCACATCCTTGGCATAGCCATGAAGGGCAATTACCAGCTTTTTTACCAGCACTTGTTGCCGCTCGTCAGGAAGCGCTGCAAAGCTATTTGCTGCGATCTCGGTGATGTTGGTTGTGTCGATATTGATCATGATGAGATCTCACGCCGTCACTTTATTTGATAGTGTGCCAATGCCCTCGATCTCAATTTCGATGGTGTCTCCAGCCTTCATCCAAACGGGGGGTGTGCGGGCATAACCTACGCCACCCGGTGTACCCATGACTAAGACATCTCCGGGCTCCAGTGTGAGTGACTCCGATAACAAAGCGATGGTGCGGGCCACTCCAAAGGCCATGTCCGCAGTGTTTGCGCTTTGCATCACTTGACCGTTTAGGCGTGATTGAATTTGAAGGCCGACGCACCCAGCAGGCAATTCATCGGGCGTGACCAGACAGGGGCCAAACGCGCCGGTGCAGTCAAAGTTCTTGCCAATCGTCCATTGCGAGGTCTTGCGCTGATAGTCGCGCAGTGTGGCATCGTTGAAACATGCATAACCAAAAACCGCATTCAACGCATCGCTCTCTGAGACGAAACGGGTGGTGCGCCCAATGACCACGGCCAATTCGGCCTCGAAATCCAGTTTGTTGGAGATTGTGGGCACTTGAAGTGGAGCACCGTGGGCGAGCAACGACGTCGCACAGCGCATGAATATAGAGGGATAGTCACCAATCTGGTTACCGCCTTCTTTGGCATGGTCCACGTAGTTCACTCCCAGGCAGATGATCTTACCGGGCCTGGGGACGCAGGGCATCAGTTCCACCTCGGATATCGGCAGCCCTGGCAAGCTTGAGGCCCGTTCTGCAAGCACCTTCATCAGCTTGGGCCATTCGTCCCCACCAGAAATCAAAGCCTGCAAGGATTGGGGCAAATCTTTATCCAGTTGTTGGCTGGGCACAACTTTCGACCCCAACAAAACACCCCACCCGGCTTGGCCTGATGCGCTGAAACTGACTAATCTCATGGATAAACCTTACTGGATTGGATCTTAAACATCATCTTGCTGCTGGTTGACTTGGCTCTAATTACACAATTTGCGGAGCGAGTAAATCAGCGATTAAATGTGTATAGTAAGTAATTATCGATAAAAATTGAGAGTGTTTTCCCTTATGACAGCCACTAATTCATCTGTTGAGGCACTTTTTTCCGAAGGCCGATCCCATAGCAAGTGGTTGTCAAAACCCGTTACAGAACAGCAGCTTCTCGCGCTTTACGACTTGGCCAAATGGTGTCCAACGTCGATGAACTGTCAGCCCATGCGGGTGAGGCTCGTGGTGTCAGAGGAGGCCAAGAAAAGTTTGCTGCCATGCCTCTACGCATCTGTAACCGATATGGCTTGAATGACATTGACCTTGACAGTTTGCATGCTTACCGAAATCAGTTTGCAAGTTACAAGTCTGGGCACCCTTGGCTGGGAGCGGAAGACACCGAGTTTCTGCATTTACTAGGCGCCTGGCGAGAAGACCGAGAAACCAAAGAAAACGGATTCACATTGGCTGGTTTACTGATGTTTGGTCAATGGCCAGCCATCATGACCTGTGCCCCACTTTATTTTGTGGATTACCAAGAACAACCCGATGAACCCGATACCTCAGTTCGGTGGCTAGATAGGGTGGTGCCAGACGGCACTTGGTCGGGTAATTTATTCGACTTTTACAGAAAGGTCATCCGTAAATTAACGGCCGACTTAAAGGTGCCATTTCATCTGCAAGGCGACAAGCGTGTAGACGACACGCCTATTCATCAAGCGCTGCGGGAGGCCTTGGTCAACACTTTGGTCCATGCCGACTATTCAGATCGGGCTTCGGTGCGTGTCATTAAGAGGCCTTCAGGCTTTGAATTTCGCAATCCTGGCGCGCTGCGTGTTCCCGTTGCCCAGGCGCTTAAAGGCGGGGAAAATGTCGGGGAAAATGTCGGGGAAACCGACATTGGAGATTTTGGGTCTTATCAAGCAGGACTCGCGCTTAACGGTATCTGAGCTTGCAATCACCCTTGAGTTATCGGAGAGAACCATCGAGCGTGCCATTCAATCCTTGCGCGCTGACGGTCGACTTGAGCGAATTGGTCCGTCAAAGGGCGGCTTTTGGAAAGTTCTGAAATGATAGG
>CAJBTJ010000341.1 GCA_903958565.1 uncultured beta proteobacterium | reverse complement strand
TCACGCTAACGTTTGACAGCGTATCGGTTTGACCATCCGCAAACCGATGCGATACGTTGTGGAACTCAACTTTGCCTAGGGCGCGACCTTCGAAAGTCTTGGTGCCTGTCTCAGGTTCGGAGGCTTGATCCACCAGCGTAAAAACACTTTCGGCCGACACCAGCATCTTTTGCATGCGTGCCGCCACCTTGGTCAGTCGCTTAATTGGGTCGAAGATCTGTGCCAACGCGGCCATAAAAGCAGCAAAGCTCCCAACGGTCAGGGTGCCGCTATTGGCTTGACTCAAGGCCACCGCGATCACCGCAGCGACAGCAACCGCTGTCACAACTTGTGTGATCGGGGTCATGGCGGCATCCGAGGTGGACGCACGCATATCAAAGCGGCGCAGTCGGCCACTGACATAGGCAAAGCGCTTGCGCTCAAAGGCATACCCATCAAAGAGCTTGATCACACGCTGCCCGTCGATGCCTTCGCTCACGACTCGCGTGAGTTCGGCGTTCATGTTTACCGTGTCACGATTAATACGTCGTAAGCGTGCAATGAAGGCGCGCGATATCAAGACGGAGACAGGCATGGTCACCAGGATGATCAAGGTCAGTTCCCAAGACATATAAAGCAAGACCGCAATCATCGCCACAACAACCAGGGATTCGCGCACGAGGACAGTCAATACTTCGGTTGCGTAGCCTGTCACATTACCCGCGTCAACCGTGAAGCGATTCAGTAGTCGTCCGGTGTCCCCCTTTTTAAACTCACTGTCAGGCATCGACAAAAGTTTTTCAAACATATCGGCGCGCACGCCGAGCAACACATTGTTCGCCACCCAGGCCAACAGGTAGTCACTAAAGAAATTGCAAACACCTCGCAGCGTAATCAGCCCAATAATGGCCAGCGGCACCTGCCATACATATTCGGGTTTTGCTCCAGAAAATCCCTCATCAAGCAAGGGCTTCATCGCTACAGCTAGCGTGGGCTGCGTGGCCGCCGCGCCAGCCATAAAGAGGATGGCAAGCCCCAACCCTTGCCAATACACGCCGACCCGACTGTAAATTCGGCCCCAAAGCTTTTTATTAGTCGGCTCAGACGTCGCAGGTGCCGATCTGGTGGATGAGCTCAAGATATGACTCTAAAATTCGTGAAGTGTTGATTTTACCCGTCCAAACCGCCAATGATTACTTGGATGGACGGCCAGCCTATCGTATCCTTACACTCTATGAACGCAAATACCTCAACCCCTCGTCAGGATCCCGTTTTGGTTCGTCTTCCCAACTGGGTGGGCGATGTCTGTATGACGCTACCCGCGCTAGAGCTTTTAGAGCACCACAAGGTTCCATACGCGCTGTGCGGCCGGCCCTGGGCCCGTTCCCTACTCGCGGGTAAGCCGATCGCCGGCTTCGTACCGATGACGGACTCGGTGCTTGGCAACATGCGCTCGGTCAAACTCTTCCTCAGCCAGCATCCCAACTACCGTCGTGGACTGCTCTTGCCAGATTCTCTGTCCAGCGCACTGAGTTTTCGTCTTGCGGGGTTGAAATGTGCCGGCTGGCGCGACGATGGGCGCAGCCTGCTGTTACGGTGGGGCTTTACAAAGCCTTCGTCGGACCGTCACGCCGTGGAGTCCTGGCTGGATGTCACGAAACGCGCACTAATCGCCTGGGGCATTGAGGTGGCTGACCGGGCTCCTTCAAACCGACTACGTCTACCCATCGCCAAACATCACGAACAAGCTGCTGAGGCGGCGATGAAAGAGGTCGGACTGTGTTCAGGCGAGTTTGTACTGATTGCCCCTACTGCGACGGGCCGCCACAAGGGGCAAGGTAAGGTCTGGCCGCACTTTGATGCCTTTACGCGTGTGCTGCAAAACAATAAAGTCAAGGTGGCTATGTGTCCGCCCGACGAAGAAGTCGATAGTGCTTTTCGGACTACTCCCACCGCCACGCAAATTCGGCCTCTAGAGCTCGGCGCTTTTTGCGCACTCACGCGCCACGCAAAACTGGTGATCTGTAACGACTCGGGCGTTTCTCATCTTTGCGCCGCAGCGGGTGCCAAACAAATCACGCTTTTTGGCGTGACAGACCCCGCACACACTGCGCCTTGGAACCCAGATGCCGTACTGTTGGGCGCAAGTGATCGCTGGCCCCAACTCGGCGAGACTATCGCACGCGTGCAACAACTGCTCAGCACAACCAAGGCATAAGCGTCGTGCTCTCAGATATCCCCTTATCAGGCCTGCTGCTCTATCCCCCAGGGCTCTGCCTGATTCTGCTCACTGCAGCCGTTGTTTGCGCTCTTTTTTCTCTCAAACGCCTTGCAGTCTTTTTAACGTTCTTCGCCATTATTTGGGTAGGCGTCTGGTCTCTTCCGATCACGTCTATCCATTTCGGTAGAGTCCTTGAGGAAAAATATCCATACCAAGGACCGCGCGAGCTCCCTAAAGCAGATGTCATTCTTGTTCTTGGCGGCAATACGCAGGCTAATCGCGCCAACTGGTTTGAGCCTTACAACCGAGCGACAGCAGTAGATCGTATTGATCGCGCTGAAGCGCTGTATTTGGCAGGACGTGCGCCAAAAATATTACTGTCGGGCGGAGCAAGGGAAGGAAAAGTGAGTGAAGCGCAGGCGCTAGCGCGTCTGCTCAAGCAACGAGGCATTCCGGATTCTGCCTTGATCCTTGAGAACGACAGCCGCAACACTTATGAAAATCTGCGTTATAGCGAAATTCTACTGCGCTCGCACAAACTTAACTCTGCGTTACTTGTGACGTCCGCTTTGCACATGCCACGTGCGCAAGCCGCAGCAGAAAAAAGGGGCATCAAAGCCACACCCGCAAGCAGTGCACCACAAATCGTGCTGCCGGAAGATGAGCCACCTGCGCTGTGGTGGCCTCACATTCGAAGCCTCGAGGCAAGCCGCACGATCATTAAAGAGCACCTAGGACTCCTTGGGTACAAACTGAGAGGCTGGATTTAGTCGCCGCAGCCGCTTCAAGCGCTCTCATTGCGCGCGGCTATACTTTTTGCGTAAAGTACCTCGTAGTGCTCGGC
>CAJBTJ010000340.1 GCA_903958565.1 uncultured beta proteobacterium | reverse complement strand
TCAGGGTATCGAAGCCAATCTTTGAGTACGCGTGGGGGTTAATCACCAAGGTGCCGTCCAACGCTAAAAAGAGCGTATAGCCATCGGGTGCCGCGGTCGCAACCTGCTGCGCACCAATATTGCCGGAGGCGCCGGGTTTGTTTTCAACGATCACTTGTTGGCCGAGTCGTTTCGATAATCCCTCGGCGACGATGCGACCACTTGTATCGGTCACGCCACCAGGCGCGAAGGGCACCACGAGCTTAATCGCTTTGGTCGGAAATGAGTCAGCTGCTTGCGCTTGCGCCTGACCACTTGTTAGAGCGATACCTGTCATCGCCATGAGCACTGCGCAGATTTGTTTAATAGGTAAAGTTTTCTTTTTCATCGTTGTCTCCTGAACAAGTGGTTGTTCGTATTCAAGCGTGTTCGCCGTAAGGCGGTTATCAAAAAGCATTGTAGACAAAAACTGCCTTACGGCTTGGTCCGTGTCGTTTTTGCAAGCTTCGTCCATGGCAGATCAGCAGGATCTGCAGCCATGGGCCCCGCCGCCTTGGCCACCAGAATATGTGATGCAATCGGTGTGAAATCTGCCCGAAAATGATTTGAGCTTTTCACGACTAACACTTTCATCGTTTCGGGGTGTACGCCCAACATCCTGAAGAGTTCTCGATCTAGCAGTTGTTTTTTCCCGCTTGCAACAGCCACGAGCACACCCTCAATTTCTAGCAACGCGCAGGGCCCCAGCGTAATACTTGAGCCCGTCATCATCGGACCTTTTAGCGTCACTTTCCCATCCGAGAGCGCCTTAACTTTGAAGCTACCTTGTAGCGGTGGATCACTGTGTTGTCCGGTGAACGTCGGCACCGCTGTGCCGATCGCGGTGGTGATGGTGGCACCCAAGCCCGCTTCGTGAGCCATGGTTGCTGCAGCCTTATCAAAGAGTAAACCGAGCGCAACTTTGCCAGGCAATCTCTTGCCAGCACCTTTTTCAAGTAAGGCCCGCAGTAGACCGGTCGTATTACTGTCACCCCCTGCGCCAGGATTATCTTGGGTGTCTGCGATTATCACGGGTTTTTCGTTGGTCTCACCGAGTAAACAAGCCCGTTCGACGGCATCGCGCGCCGAGAGCATTTCTAAGGCCCATTGGGTGGGTTCACTTACGTTTTTGTAGAGCTGCTGTACTGCTGTCTCCGCTCTATCCCCATACCCCCAAACCATCGGAGCGCACTCTTCAATGTCTGAAGCGGGGAAGGCCATACAAAAACTCAGGACGGTGTCGAATTCGCGGTCGAGATCAGCGAGCTCCGCATAGCGGGATTTTGCGGGCTCAAGCCACGTGCTTTGTGCATTGAGTGGGATCAAGTAGGGTAGGCGGCGGTAAGTGAGCGGTTCTTTTGCACCGCGCTGTAGGCGTCGCTTTAAAAGCTTTGCGGCGAGCTCGCCTGTTTTCGCCATATCGACATGCGGATAGGTGCGATAAGAGGCGAGCGCATCGGCTTGCGCCAACATACGATGTGTCACGTTTGCGTGTAGATCTAAGCTTGCAACGATGGGAAGATTTGGTCCGACAATCGCACGTATGCGCGCAATCAATTCACCTTCGGTATCGTCAACGTGTTCGGCCACTGCGGCGCCGTGTAGATCAAGATAGACGGCATCGAAGCCGCCTTGGCGGATATCAGTCAAGATCGAATCACTAATACGCTCAAAGGCATCGCGTGTGACATGTGCAGAGGGAATCGCGCCGCACCAAGAGCCAGGCATTAGTTGCCATCTTTCGAGCCGCGCCACTTCCATGAAACCAGCGATCGGAATATTTACATCGCGCAAACTATCTAACATCGGCTGGCCTTGTATGAAGGCCGGGAAGGATTCTCCACGATTAAAAGCAGCCCAGTCCGCTTTTGTGGGGGCGAAGGTATTCGTTTCATGCTGATAACCGGCGACGTAGATCTTCACTATTGCACTCCTAGTAGGCTGCTTAAGTTATGGTGATGTCAAATTCTAACGCCGCCCGCCGGCCATTTTGATTGCCTCGGGTTGTCGCCGCAGCGTCAGCATGCTGAGCGCGCCGAACAAGGGGCCGATCGCGAGCAGGCTGAAGGCGTAGCGCCAGCCAACTAATTCGGCTGCTTGTCCGATGAGCCAGATTGACACGGCGGTAAGGAGAAAGCCTAGACTCGTTTGCATGGTCAAGACAGTTCCGATCAAGCGTGGGTCAGCAAGCTCGGCAGTTGCCGCCGAAAATTGTGCGGAATCGGCGACAACGGTCATCCCCCATATCGCCGCAATGACGATCACTACCGTAGGACCGAACTCTACAGAAAAGCCAATGGTCAGTGCGCAGCCGCCGCTCAGTAAAAGCGCACCAATAGTTGTTAGGGTACGGCCAAAGCGATCCGCAAGCAGACCTGCGAGTAGGCAACCAAAGGCTCCCGCAGCCATGACGAGAAACGTGATGAGTGATATTGAAGATTGACCGAGCTCCACATGCATGCCAGCGGCGGGGAGTGCCCAGACGAGAAAGCTGCCTAGCCACGCCCACATTGCATAGAGCTCCCACATGTGACCGAGGTAGCCTCCTTGTGCGAGGAGAATTGGCTTGTTATGCAGAAGAGATTTGAGATCCGACCAGTGAAATGTTGTTGACTTTGCATGTTTAGGTCCAAGTCGCACAAAGTGAATGGAGATTGCAGCAATGAACGCACAGCCGCTGGCCAAAGAAACTGGAACTTGCCAGCTAACATTTGCAAAGGCATAAAAAAGGTGTGGCATGGCAGAGCCTAGCGTTACCGCTCCAACTAAAGAGCCCATCAGCAGGCCCATGTTTCCTGCGGCCCAGCCAGCAGCGAGTTTCATTCCGACTGGATATATGCCCGCCATACAGACACCCGTTGCAAATCTCAAAACAGGGGCAGTCGGATGATCCAGGCCATAGACTAGCAAAGCTCCATTTAATAGTGCTCCAAACGCGGCGGCAGCAGAGAAAATTGTGCGGGAGTCAAAGCGGTCGGCTAGGCCAAATAGGGCGCTCGTTAGAGTCCCCGCGACAAAGCCAAGTTGAACTGCAGAGGTCAAGGCGGCAGCGGCACTGACGGAGATTTGGTTTGAGTCTAAGAGACTCGGCACGGCGGCGGAAGCAGAGAACCATAAGGCCATCGCTGTTATCTGACATATAACAATCAGACATACGGAAAATCTGCGGACGTTCGCGGCAAGATGAGGGTTGTACAAGATTCAAATACTCTGCGACTGAAGTCTGTCGAGCATAGCGCTATTTTTTGTTCAAAGCATAGTTTTAATGGACTATGCTTAATACTTAACGTGTGTAAGACTAAATCTACCGATTTATCTGGATATGCCATGAACGACAAAGTAGGAAGGTATTTGTCTGTGCGGAAATTGCAGAATATTCTGTGTGGTCTGCTTTTTATGCTGGTCGCTTCCCCTGCTGTAGCGCAGCAAGAGTCGAGGATTTTGAGAAGCGGGTGGTACCAATGGGATCCTTATCAATACGAGACTGTTAAGAGCGAGTTGAAGTATTTGACCGGTCTAGATGTCCAGTTGCTCAAGGCCATCTTTGGCAAGATGGGTTACGAGCTGCAGATTGATCCGGTCGGTTGGAGACAGCATCAGGAGGACTTGAAAGACGGTAAGCGAGATATCGCAGGTGGTGCTTTTAAAAGTAAAGAGCGCGACATATATGCCTACTATTCGATGCCCTATCGTTCAGAAAAAGATATGTTGTATGTCCGAAAGGACGATCAGCAGAAATTTAAATTTAATACCGCAGCCGAGCTCGTCAAGACGCTTGAGTCTAGTTCGTACAAACTTGGCGTCATCGAGGGGTATTTTTATGGCGTGCCGTTGATGCAATATATCAACGATCCTAGAAACGCCGATAGAATCATCAAGGTAAAAGATGATCGAGAAAACTTCACTAATTTGTTAGAACACAAGATTGACGCTTTTCCGATTGATCATCTCGTTGGTGCAACCTTGGGCTGGCGTTATGGATGGCAAAAACAAGTTGTGGAAATGCCGAATCCTGTTTTCGAAGATTCCATCCACGTTTTGTTTAGTAAGAAAACGACGAATCCCGAATTGGTCGAGCGCTTTAATCAAACGCTACTGCAGATGCAGAAAAGTGGCGAATACAACAAAGTGATGCGAGATTACCTTCTGCCCGTTTTGCTGGGCCAAACGGCGGGTCAGACATGGTTCTTTATTATTGATCTTATTGGAACAATCGCTTTTGCCATATCAGGCTTGCTACTGGCACGCCAGGGGAAGTACAGCTTGTTCGGCGCACTGGTTCTGGCAGCACTACCCTCAATTGGTGGCGGAGTGATGCGTGACATTTTAATCAGCCGCGAGAAGTTATCGGTGCTAGCGTCCCCAGTATATTTGGCTACGATCTTTGCGACGGTGATGTTTTTTTATTTTGTTTTTCAATTAGATGATTGGTATCGTCGCAAGAAAAAAAACGCGCTTGATCATGAGCATATGTTTATTGGCCGGACATCTAACCATGCAGCGATTGAGTTTTTTGACGCATTAGGGCTATCGACATTCGCTGTTGTAGGTGTGATCGTTGCAGTTGAAGCGAAGGTTCAGCCGTTATGGATGTGGGGCCCACTACTGGCGGCCCTAACAGGCGCTGGAGGTGGGATTTTGCGAGACGTGATTCGCGCCGACGCAGACAACCCGGGACTCAAAGGATCCTTCTACGCTGAGGTTGCCTTGATTTGGGGATTGGTACTGTCACTTTTTCTAAACTGGTACTCCTTTCTGCCTAAGTATGAGCTGATTCATTTGACGGCGGCAGTCGTAGGTGTGATTTTAGGTGGCTTGGCAACCCGGATGGCAGTGGTGTATTTTAAAATACGCAGCCCAATGTATTGAACAATAACAATTGATTTGTAGCTTCACTTCGGATGAGCTTCGCGGATCAACCTAAACCACAACAATCACAACCCGGACCAAATACCGCGGGGCTACCCAAAGCAGATAATTGCGAGCGCCATGTTGGTACTCGCTCTTTAATTTGTTCAAGCGTTGACTGATGATTTAGCCCAGTAATATGCCGCTCGTGCATGACGACTTTGCCATCAATCACAGCGTCGACCACATCGCTTGCTTTGGCATAATAAACAAATGCGGCATAGCTGCCGTAGTACGGCTGGAGATGTGCTTGGTTAATATCGATCACGATCAAGTCGGCTTTTTTTCCTATCTCCAGCGAACCAATCTCCGTCTCAAGGCCTAATACCTCGGCCGCACCCAAGGTGTGGAAGCGTAATGCCTGATCGCAGGTCATCGCAGTCGGGCTGCCTGAACGTAAACGCATCGCATTGATTGCATAACGCATCGCCTCAAAGGGATCGTTCAACATCCAATCTGTCGCAAAGCCTGTTTTGATCCCCTTTGCAATAATTTTTTCAAACTGCGGATACCGGCCGCGCCGTGGGTAAATGGTCGGGCAGTGGGCGTAGTTTGCATTAGAAGAGACGATTGCATCTAAGTCTGCATCTTGAGCAAATACGAGGTGCGCGAGCACTACATCGTTTGAAAGTAATCCAACATCGCGCAAGTATTCAACCGGCCCACAACCATGGACGGCCATGATCTGGTCGACTTCAGCAGCACTCTGTGCTGCATGGATGTGCATACCAACCCCTAGTCGGTTTGCTTCATCTCTAGCCTCTTTGAGCAAGGCAGAACTACAGGTGTCAGTGGCATGGGTGCCTATGCGCCCTGTAATACGACCATCAGCCGCACCGTGCCATTTCTCAACAAATTCGACTCCGTGCCGCAACCGCGCCTCGCCAATTGCAGAGTAATGTGTGTAGTCTCCGTTGCGAAGCTCATGGAGCTTGACATCAAAAATTTTGTTTGCAATCTGCGCACGCAGTCCTGACTGTAAGACGCTCTCAACCAAGGTGTCGGGGCTGTACCAGATATCATTAATCGTTGTAATGCCGGATAACAACATATCCGCACAGCCGAGTGCACCCAAGAGCGACCAGTCCTCCTCGGTCACGTCTTTCTCCAGTCGGAATGCCACATCCAGTAGAGCCGCCTTAGCTGAATGATCGTCTGTCTGACTGCGGAAAATAAGAGATGCTGAGTGCGAATGGCAATTGACGAAACCTGGCAGCACAATTTTCCCTGGTCCGCCTAAAATTTTCCGCGCATCCCAGTAGTCTGCTGGCTTAGCCGCGCCTGCATAAACGATCCGAGTGCCGACCACGGCAACTTCGCCATTGGAGATAATCGGCATTCCCTCAGAGACTGGGTAAAGAAACTCGGCTTTGACGAGTAAATCGACTTGCCTCATGGCGTCAATCCTAAAGTATGAAGCGCTGGCTGATTATTTTGTCCCAAAGATGCGATCGCCTGCATCGCCAAGTCCGGGCAAAATATAGGCCTTCTCGTTAAGCTGGCGATCTATGGCAGCGGTGTAAATCATAACTTCCGGAAACTGTTGGTGCACCGCTTGAATACCCTGCGGACAGCTCACTAAACACACAAACTTAATAGAACGAGGCCTCAGCTGTTTAATTCGCTCGATGGCGGCAATAGCAGAATGACCGGTAGCCAGCATCGGATCAATCAGAATAACTTCGCGTTCATTTAGATTGTCCGGGAGCTTGAAGTAATACTCAATTGCCATTAAGGTTTTTGGATCTCTATACAAACCGATATGCCCAACCCGCGCGTTCGGTACCACGCTGAGCATACCGTCTAAAATGCCATTGCCTGCGCGCAAGATACTTACGAATACAAGTTTTTTCCCATCAATCACCTTGCTTGTCATTTTTTCTAACGGCGTTTCAATTTCAATGTCTTGCATGGCTAGATCGCTTGTCACCTCATAAGCCATTAGTGTTGATATCTCAGTCAATAGTGTTCGGAAAGAACTCGATGAGGTATTCTTGTCGCGCATCAACGTTAATTTATGTTGTACGAGTGGGTGAGTAACGACACAAACGTTTTTTTCAAAGATTGATTTCATTGATTTAACTTTTAAAAATTAACGCTTCTGACGCCTGATGAGCTGTCATGACAGTCGCCTTCGATTTTATCGAACATGTCCCAGTCGGCTGCCTCGCTGGTTATGACAGGCAACCATACGCATAAATGACTACATCTACTGAGTCGCTAAACCCGCATTAAAAACATTTTTGTCTTTTATGCTCGAGCATTCGTTTCTGCCATTCCTGCATAACGCTGCTCGCTTGTTATAAAAGTACATCATTTCTTTGTTGTAAAAAAGAGCGGTCCACCGGTTCATGAGCTCGACGTCAACGTCGGGTGCAAAGCGCGGTATCCACGCGCGCAAGCGTGCGGTACTCTCTTCTATCAAATGAACGCCCCGATAGTTTCCGTGTAAGCCTACGGTTGAGTCATCGCCCTCAAGTTTCCGATTCACACCACCGAGCCACATGCGGGAGCAAGAAGATAAGCAGAAGCCATCGATACTTGTTGAAATATTGTTTTTTCGGATCGTTTCGCCAACGCAGTAACCCGTATTCGCATTCCCGCCATTAGAGTTGCTGAGCACGACGAGTTCAATCTTGCTTGTATTGATGATTTGCTTGAGCTTATCGCATTCGCCCCCGACAACTGTTCCTGACATGTAGACTGTTGTGCCCGTTACTGTGATATCCATGGACGCCGCATGTTGGCAGCACATAATCATGACCGCGCCGAGCAACTTTTGTGTGACACTTTTCATATATAACCTTACGCAATACACGCGAGTCTATATCTACGGCTGAGGTGTTTAGTCGAGCGTTGCCTTCGCAGATTGAATTACTTCTCGCCATTTTTTTAATTCGATTTGCGTAAACGCCGAGAATTGCTCGGGTGTGCTTTGAGATACTTCAAACCCAAGCTTGCGAAAGCGCGCAATCGCGGCCTCCGTCTTTAAGGTTTGGTTAATGGCTTGATTGATTTTTTCAACCACGTCTTTGGGTGTTGCGGCTGGCGCATAGACTCCGTACCAACTTTCAACATCAAAACCGGGTAGTCCTGATTCTGCGATCGTGGGTATGTCGCCAAATAGTGCAATACGTTGCGCACTCGTGATTGCGAGTGCACGAAGCTTGCCCGCTTTGGCGTGCGCTAATCCCTCGATGCCCGCGAACATCAATTGTGTATCACCTGCAAGTAGAGCCGTGAGTGCTGGTCCGCCTCCTTGGTAGGGGATATGTTGCATTGAGGTTCCGGCCATCATATTGAAGAGTGCGCCCGCGAGGTGCACACTAGTTCCCACACCGGATGATCCGTAATTGAGCTTTCCAGGCTGCGCCTTAGCTAGCGCGATAAGTTGTTCGACATTTTCAGCGCGTACCGTCGGGTGCAAAAGCAACACCAAAGGCGCTACCGAAATTTTGGCCACCGGCGCAAAGGCCGTTGAGGTGTCGAACGTGAGATTCTTGTATAGCGTTGCGTTGATCGCGTGAGCAGGTGAGGCAAGCAAAAGCGTATAACCGTCGGCGGCAGTACGGGCTACGTTGCCGGTCGCAATGGTCGACCCTGCGCCACCGCGGTTCTCAATGATAACGGAGTGCTTCCAGTGTTCATTAAGTAATTGACCAAGAATCCGAGCATTCGCATCTACTGCGCCGCCCGGTGGATAACCAACGACGATTTTCACCGAGCGGTTTGGAAATTCTTGCGCCGCAGCATGCTGGGTAAAGGTCAGCGAGGCGAATATCCAGAGCAGTGTATTTACCGTGACACGTATCGTCATCATTGATCCAATTTTAAAAACACAACGGCTTAGTTATAGGTGGATAATAGTATTGCTGCGAAAAATTTCCTAGTAATGTGTGGTTTGCATACTAAAACGATCT
>CAJBTJ010000339.1 GCA_903958565.1 uncultured beta proteobacterium | reverse complement strand
TGTTGGCTTTGGCTCAGGTTTAGGCTCAGGTTTAGGCTCAGGTTTAGGCTCAAGTTCAGGTTTAGGTTTAGGTTCAGTATCGCTTTCTGAGGTTCGGGTTGCCGCTTCAATGGGCGCGGCTTGCGCAACAGTGTCAGGCCGCATCAGCTCTACAGCAGGCCGGGACGTATCCTTCCTCCCAGGCTCTGGTGTGACGTCAGAGCGCTCGGAAACCACCGACACTCCGTTAGCCTCGCGATCGAGGCCCGGAGTAACCAATGTGATCTCTGTGTCGACAGCACCGTCTTTCGTCGAGATCTCCTGCACGAGAGATGTTTGAGGCTTAGCCCAACTATTGACGTCCTCAAAACCCGCTTCACCACCTTTAACCTGAACGACTCGACCATCCAAAATCAAGCCACGGTTTGTCTTCACAAGGGAAGCAATTTCGGTAAAGATTTCGCGCAACGGAAAGTGGTCGGCCACATATAACTCCACAGCACGGGCAAAGCTGCCGTCGAGCAAGCTGACTTGCGTCAGTTCCGGCCAGACAGCTAAGCGACGATTCTCTGTCGTAGATACCGTTTGCCGTGTTTCATATTCGGCAATAAAAATAACCCCTAGCCCCGTCAACAATAAACAAATGAGAATGCCGTGCAGGATTCGCGTCCATCGACTCGCGTATGGAACTTGACCGCTAAAGCCTTGTGTGGACTGTTTCATCAAAAACGGAAATATAAAAACGGGTTATAGCTCTGCCCGACAAGTAAAGCCGTGGACGACAGCAACAAGACGGCATCCACGCCTAACGTCACAATCGGCCTCCAGCTTGCCACCGAGCGCACAGCACTCACGCGCATCGCTCGCGCAGCAAGCCAGGGGACCACAGGCGTACACGCAATCAACGCAAGCGGTATCCACAGTGTGTGCGCCTGTAGATCAGAAAGCGTTTGCTCGCCCAGCAAGGGAACATCATCTAGGGCGAATAAAATTCTCAGAAATGTGGCTAACTGTTGTAAATCGGTGAAATAAAACAGTCCCCAGCCTAGGGTCACAATAAAAAGCAAATAGACGTGCCCAAATAATGCGGGAAGTTTCTCAAGCAGTCGGCTCAAAAAGATCCGTTCGATTGCAATCCAAACTCCAAAATACAGCCCCCATAACATGAAGTTCCAACTGGCCCCATGCCAAAATCCCGTTAACGCCCACACGATGAATAGATTTCTAAACGGACGATGCTTTCGCCCGCCCAAAGGGATGTATACATAGTCTCGAAAGAAAGTGCTGAGCGATATATGCCAACGCCTCCAAAATTCTGTGACTGATTTCGAAATATAGGGGTAGTTAAAGTTCTCATGAAAATGAAAACCGAACATCATCCCCAGCCCAATCGCCATATCAGAGTAGGCAGAAAAGTCGAAATAGATTTGTAAAGTAAACATCGCTAAACCTAACCAGGCATCGCCGGTAGATAGCGCGGTCAGATCCCCACCCATCGTGCGCTGCGCCCATTCTCCTGCCACGTTCGCGATAAACACCTTTTTAAATAGTCCCACGCACAGGCGATGCAGGCCACGGCTAAATAAATCCCATGAATGTCTGCGACCACGAATCTCTGCCGCGATATGGACATACCGAACAATCGGCCCCGCCACAAGCTGCGGAAAGAGACTAACGAAGAGCAAAAAATCCATGAAGCGACGCTGCGCTCTGACGTCGCCTCGGTAGACATCAACCGAGTAGGACAGCGTTTGGAACACATAAAACGAAATACCGATCGGCAACGCATACCCGGGTAAATTAAATGAAGCGCCGAATGTAGTGTTGACGTTCTCTACAAAAAAATCACTGTACTTAAAAACGCCAAGCAGAGATAAATTAGAGACGAGCGATAGGGCAAGCGCAAACTTTGGCCCGTTCGTACCCCGTGTACGCTCCATCCAAAGTGCTGCGAGCCAATCAACGGCGGCCGTAAGAACTAGAAGAGAGACCCAAATCGGTTCTCCCCAAGCATAAAAAAACAAACTAACGGCAATTAGAATGTAGTTTTGCGCCTCGGTCGGCGCGCCGGAACCCGTCGTACCGTCAGCAGCAATTCCGTGACGAAACTTAGAGCCTAAGAAATAGTAAAGGATCAGACTACAGGGGAGAAACAGATACAGAAATACCAGAGAAGAGAAAACCATGGCAACGTGGAGTATCTGTTTCTAAATTATTAGCGTTGTAGTCCGCCCACCGTACAAAAACGGACCGTGTTTTTTTCAATATTGTGGCGGATTTTACCTAGATATCGCTCCCGATGCAGCACGGGTTAAACTGTCCGACCTAGCATGACAAAAACATGCTGACTCTTTAGGCCAAGTAATCGAAATAATGAGCATTATCGAAAACCGCAAAGCGTTTCATGACTTTCTGATCGAAGAGCGCTTTGAGGCGGGTTTAGTCCTGGAAGGCTGGGAAGTAAAGGCGATCCGGGAGGGGCGAGCCCAGCTTAAGGAAAGCTATGTTGTGATTCTTGAGGCGGAACTGTGGCTGTTAGGCATGCACATCAGCCCTTTGCACTCAACCTCAACACATGTTCTGCCAAACTCGACCCGAACGCGGAAACTACTGCTTAAGGCAGAGGAAATCAGCAAGTTAATCGGTAAGGTTGAACAACGCGGCTACGCCCTCGTACCCATTAACTTGCACTACAAAAATGGCCGCATCAAGCTTGATTTTGGTCTGGGTAAGGGCAAAAAGCTTCATGATAAGCGCGATGCCTCACAAGAAAAAGATTGGGCACGCGAAAAAGAACGCTTAATGAAGCACGACACTCGAACTCGAGACTAAAAAATGGGGTCATCGACCCCATTTCTATTACACACCGCTCATTAAGTTCTATTAGCTTGCAAGCTTCTTCCAGGTGTCGACGACCGTGTCGGGGTTGAGTGACATAGAAAGGATGCCTTGATCACGCAGCCATAAAGCGAAGTCAGCGTGATCACTTGGCCCTTGCCCACAAATACCCACGTACTTGCCTGCTTTCAAACACGCATTGATGGCGCGACTCAACATGAACTTGACTGCCTCATCACGCTCGTCGAAGTCTGCCGCTAAAAGCTCCATACCCGAATCGCGATCAAGCCCTAAGGTCAATTGCGTGAGATCATTCGAACCAATCGAGAAACCATCAAAATGCTCAAGAAACTGCTCAGCTAAGATCGCATTTGAGGGCACTTCACACATCATGATCAGACGTAAACCATTTTCTCCGCGAACTAAACCATGTGCGGCCAACAAATCCACCACGCGCTTGGCTTGCTGCACGGTGCGAACAAAGGGGACCATGATTTCTACGTTAGTCAGCCCCATCTCGTTGCGTACGCGCCTTAATGCTTCGCATTCCATTTTGAAGCACTCTGCAAAATCTGCAGAAATGTAGCGCGAGGCGCCGCGAAAACCCAGCATCGGATTCTCTTCCTCAGGCTCATAGCGTGAACCCCCAACAAGTTTGCGATATTCGTTCGATTTAAAGTCTGACAAGCGAACAATGACCG
>CAJBTJ010000338.1 GCA_903958565.1 uncultured beta proteobacterium | reverse complement strand
TACCACCATAGGGGTAATATAGATCGTTAAATGTAGGTGCCATAAAGCCTGTGGACGTATTTGCGCTGACTCTCAAGGTTGGCGTCAAACGATAACCATAGCCAAAGAGGCCAGTCGTTGCCATCCCAAAATCACTGTAATCATCTTGCCGTAGGTTGATCTGAAGCTGGTGATCGCCTTGGTCAATGAGATAACCGAGCCGAGACGCATTTAGAGTTCTTTCGGTTTTCTTATAAACCGTATTGCTCTCTAGACGTTGTGTAGTTGTCTCATACCCTGCAGTTACTATATGCCCCTGTAAAGCACGCCAAGTTAATCCTAAACTTGAATTTTGGGATGAAGATTTGATACGGTATGGATAGGCTGTTACAGAAGCGTCCAAATTATCCGATGTTTGCCCCATATTTGCATCAAGCTGCATATTCGAAGCTAATTTGAACTGACCATACAGTGATGCGTTTGTCAGAGCAAAGTTAGATTTATCTGTTTGTGTTGCGGGCCCAAACTGACTGTCATATTCAGTCACACCTTTTGATTCACTCAATTTAAGACCAATACGGCCAAGTTGACTTAAATCTTGCGATACACCAGCTGAAAGCACTCGTCGCGAATATCCATCACGATCAGGATTAGTGCCTGTAAGTTCTTTTTGATTGGTAGCGTTGAATCCTTGGGAATGTAATGTTTGCGCACTGGCCGTAAGCGCTAAACCAGATGCCATCTTAACTCCGGTGCTACCACTGACATCGACTAGCCCACGCGAACCAACTTGGGCTGTCAAACTTGTCCAGGGCAATGTTCCTGCATCACGCGTGAATATTTGTATCGCGCCACCCAGTGCATTGCTGCCGTACAAGCTAGAAACGTTTCCACGCACCACTTCAATGCGCTCAACGTTGACAAGTGGAATATGCTCTAAGGCTCCCAAGCTGAAGTTCAAATTATTAATTGGGACACCATCAACAAGAACTAGGGTATGGCGTGATTCAGCACCTCTAATAAATGCACTAGAGACAGTGCCTACGCCACCATTTTGAACAATTTCAATACCAGTGACATTCCGAATTAGGCTAGGAAGGTCTACCGCTTGTGCCCGATCAATATCTGCGCGAGTGATTAGTGTTGTAGCGGGCAACGCATCTTGAATGCGCTGTTCAGTGCGTGATGCACTGATCACAACATTGTTAATTGCATCTTGTGCATGAACGCTAGCTGCAACCGCCAAAGACAGCACAGAAAGCACAGGCGCAAGCGCACCCGAACGAAGGGAAAAAGATTTCTTCATGATTTAAAACCAACAGTTATTTGCTCTCACCGCCTTCCCCGACAGTGCATGAGCGATTTAGAAGTGCGTTTTGCGACGCACCTCCACCTTGTTGGCCGGTATCCGGGCTGACAGAGCTACCTTCATCACCTTCCCGGTCACCTGTTTCAGGGGTGTCCAGTGGTTTAAGATGAAAGCTGGGTCTTTAAGCTAACAAAGACCCGTCTGCTTACCGTTGCGGGGGCAGCGCAGGTTAGGTCGGCCTTGGTGGCTTTTCCCTCCTGCTTCCCGTTGAACTGCGAACCGTTAACCGGCTTCGCGAGCACCAACAAGGTTAGTCTAAACCAAACAACACGTTATCCTTAATTGCTTCAAAGAACCCCTGATTAACAGAAATCCAGGCTCCTCAAAAAACCATATAAATCAACAACTTACAGGCAAAAATAGCCGACGTGTAATATTTCGTGTAATTGAACGAAAACTGTAAATTACAGTTTTCCCACCAATTTCGTTGATTTTGCACTTGTTGCTGTCATTTGTGAGCCCGAAAGTTAGACGCTAGCCTTGGGGCTTGAAATAGTTTTTGGAAAAGTTAGACGCTACATCACGGAATCGAATTCATACTGCAGGGGGTGCAAGTTCGATCCTTGCGTCGCCTTCCATAACTCCTTTTTATTCCTAACTCTGGCTGACCCACTCTTCACTGCGTCGCCAAAGCTCAGCTGCTAATTCAGAGTTTCTTCCCGGTGCGGCAGGCTGCATCGTTTTAGAGTCTGCATAGTACAAGCCTGATTCTTGTTGGGGTGCATGCATTGCACAGTACAAAGTTGTACGAGCACCTTCTTCTGGAGTCAGAAAACCACGAAGTCTTAATAATGTTCGGACCCAATCAGGAACTGCTCGCCAGATTTCGGTGTCAACAACGCCAGGATGCAAAGAGTATGTCGAAACCGAAGTTCCTTGAACCCGCTTTGCCAGTTCTGCACTAAAAAGTAAATTAGCTAATTTTGAAACCGCATACTCGCGAATACCAGTCCACGAACTTGTAGGTCGACACAAGGCATCCCAGTCAATACTTGCTGCTCGCTTATGGGCTCGGCTTGATACGGTGACGATACGTGAAAGACCTGACGATTGCATTTTTTCTAGCAGCAATTGAGTCAGCAAAAAGTGTCCTAAGTGATTAACGCCAAACGTCATCTCGAATCCATCTTTGGTTAAACCTCTCAGACCAGCCACCCCTGCGTTATTGACGAGAAGGTGCAAGGGCAAATTGAGTTG
>CAJBTJ010000337.1 GCA_903958565.1 uncultured beta proteobacterium | reverse complement strand
GGTATGGTCCCTCGCAGATGCGGGTCGAGGGGATGCAATACAAGTCGATCGATGTTTACGTCGTCTATATCGGTTTTCGCTGCGTATACTAGTAACTATGCGATCAGCATTATTTGTAACGCTGATTTTTACCGCCAGATGTATCTAGCCCTTTTACTCGGAGCCGCTTCGTGTCGACGCCCATTAATTCCCTTACCCCTGATTTTGCGGTAGCGCCGCAGTTGCAGCCGTCTGATATGGCCGCCGTGGCCGCTGCGGGCTTTAAAAGCGTCATCATCAACCGACCCGACTACGAGGCGGGGCCTGATCAACCCACAGCCGAGCAGGTGTCTGTGGCCGCGCGCGAAGCGGGACTACGGGTGGAGTACCAACCCGTTGTTAGCGGCGCAATGACACAGGATGATGTGGTGCGTTTTGCTGAGCTTTTGCAAACCATGCCTGCGCCCGTGCTGGCCTATTGCCGCTCCGGGACCCGTTGCTCGGTCTTGTACCGGGCTGCGACCGGAAACGGTTGACTTATGTCAAGCCCAGCGCAGATATCGCTGGAGTTCTTTTGGTCGCTCACTTAGCATGAAATTGTTGATTTCAACGTAAAGGGGTTTGGTCATGTTTAAAAAAATATTAATTCCTACGGACGGCTCACCTTTATCTGCGCAGTCGGCAAATGCGGGTATCAGTTATGCGCGGGCAACGGGAGCCGAGGTGGTGGCACTTTATGTCACACAGCCGTTTGCTGCGACGATTGGTTTTGAGGGTATGTCGGCAGCGTATGCAATTTCAGACACCGATTACGAGCAAGCGAACGCCGAGCAAGCTAAAAAATACCTGAAGTCTATTTTTGATCGGGCAGAGACTGCGAATGTGAAGGCGACTGTCCATGCGGTCTCAAACTTCAATATTGCGGATGGGATTGTGCAAGCGGCGCAGGACTACGGTTGCGACATGATTTTTATTGGCAGCCATGGTCGCAGCGGATTGGCTCGTCTGTTGCTCGGGAGTGTGACAACCAACGTGTTGGCGCTGACACACATGCCGGTCTTGGTTTATCGCGTAAAA
This sequence comes from uncultured beta proteobacterium, assembly GCA_903958565.1. Taxonomy (GTDB): domain Bacteria; phylum Pseudomonadota; class Gammaproteobacteria; order Burkholderiales; family Burkholderiaceae_B; genus Zwartia. Next base: position 5,394 of record CAJBTJ010000337.1, on the reverse strand, counting down.
GACGATCCCAAGCCCGCGAAGTAGCCCTTTGTCGCAAAAAACCCCTTGGTTTATGTGGGAATGGGTAAGCGCGTGCGCCCGCATTTCGTGCCCGACTGGCTTATGATAGCGCTCACGCTGGGTTCAAGTGTGGCAGCCGTCGCTGCCCGTGAAGCCCGAGGAGAAATCACATGACAATCAAAGTCGGCGATCGAGTGCCCGATGCCACACTCACAGAGTTCATTGAAGTTGAAACGGCGGGCTGCACCGTTGGCCCCAACAATTTTCAGGTTGCGGATCTAGTCAAGGGCAAAAAGATTTTGATGTTTGCGTTGCCCGGTGCGTTTACCCCAACTTGCTCGGCTAAACATGTACCAAGCTATGTCGAGCACGCCGCTGCGATCAAAGCGAAAGGCGTTGACGAGGTATGGTGCGTTGCGGTCAATGATGCGTTCGTGATGGGTGCTTGGGGTCGCGAGCAAAAGGTTGGTACGAAGGTCCGCATGATGGGTGACGGTGCTGCGCAGTGGACCAAAGCGCTCGGTCTTGAGCTTGACCTCACTGCGCGTGGCATGGGAGTTCGTTCGCAGCGTTATGCAGCGTACATTGTTGACGGTGTCGTCAAGGTTCTGCATATCGAAGCTGCCGGCAAGTACGAAGTCAGCGATGCTGCCTCAATGATCAAAGCAATCTAATTCCTTAGGCTGTAAAAAAATGCCACACGAGTAAGCTCGCTGTGGCATTTTTTATTGATCCGAAAAATGATGAATGATTTTGTTAGTCAAAGCGCCATGTAACGCCTGCTTGAATACGGTTCGTATATGTCCCAGAGCCAGAGAATACGCTACCGAAATTAGCTGCGTAGCGCTGAAATGACAAACCGAGATCGAGCGTTTTGGCAGGCGAATAAATCGCCGCAACCATGCCGTAATTAATCAAAGATTGATCTGCTACGACGGGATTCGTGTTGATACCCGTATCTAACGCCAGCTTGAACTGAGGCGTTACACGCCATACCGGTGCGATAGAAACGGAATAGAGATTGGTTCGGTTAGGATCGTTACTGAAACCGACTGACTGACTTGTGTTGTAAGGAGCGCGCAGGTACGCAAGGTTCGCGTGTAACTCCGCTTCTTCCCAAAAATACGAAGCAATCGCAATCACGCCATAGTTAAGCGCTGCATTTCCTAAGCCGTAGTTTTGCTGTGCGTTTGTCGCGGGAAGAATCACTTGTGGCTTAAGCGCGAGATTCAATCCCGTTTCCCCGTCGCCGTAAAACCGCCATTTCAAACCGAAAGAGTAATTGGTGACTGACGAGAAATTGCCTTTGGGGCTGCCGTAGTACGTTGCACCGATAAATGCGTCCAGCTCATCGGTGATACCTCGCGTATAAGTAAAAGGTGCGGCTCGCACCGCACCCCCACCTTCGTAATCTACGGTTGCGCTGGTCGGATCAATTTGCTCGCCCGCTGCACCGTACTCTTTGGTAAAGCTGCCATATAGTTCGATTTGGTTCGTCTTATGTCCCACCGTGCCTGCATCGTCGGTATTGAGCGGGGCGTAAGCATAAGAAAGTGGGGTGAGTGTCAGCGCAGCGAACGCACAAGCCGTCGTCCAAAGCGGGCGCAGGCAGTAGTTAGTTGTGCGCTGAGTATTCATCTATTTAGTCGACCTTAATATTGGCCTTTTTAATCACACCGGCCCACTTCACGATTTCAGCGTTGACAAACTTTGTCCACTCTTTCGCATCACGCGGGTCAGGAATCGCGCCGCGATCGATGATGCGTTTCTGGAAGTCAGGGTCATTGACGAGCTTACGCACATCGGCGCTAATCTTTTCCACAATCGCGGGTGGGGTGCCGGCCGGTGCAATCAAACCGCCCCAGCCGCTGCCTTCAAATCCAGGAAAGCCAAGCTCGGCAACGGTAGGGACATCAGGTAATTGCGGGACGCGTTTTTCGCTTGTCATCGCAATCGCTTTGATTTTTCCGGCTTTAACCTGTGGCAAGGCAGAGGCTAGGCTATCGACGGACAGCGTAATTTGCCCACCGAGCAGGTCTGTCATGGCAGGACCGCTACCCTTGTAAGCCACGCCGGTAAAGTCAATACCAGCCGTGCTCTTGAAAAGCTCGCCTGTCAGGTGTTGTGATGTGCCGATACCTGCATAGCCGACGTTTAGCGCACCGGGGTTCTTCTTTGCGCCAGCAATTAATTCGCCGAGCGTGTTAAAGGGCGACGAGGGGTGTGCAATGATCATTAAGGGCACAATAAACACACCGTTAACCATCACAAAGTCTTTTTGTGGATCGTAGGGCAACTTTGGATACAGACTTGGGTTGACCCCTATCGAGCCGCTCGTACCAAACGTCAATGTGTAACCATCATTAGGGGCTGTTTTGCCGGCGAGCATACCGGCGATGGTGCTTGCGCGGTTGTCAACGATGACTTGTTGGCCCCAAACCTTTGTCAGGCCGTCTGCCAATAAGCGTGCAACGATATCAGTCGCTTGTCCAGGAGGGAAAGGGACGATAATTTTGACGGGGTTGTTGGGGAAGTCGCTCTGAGCGTGCACACCGCCTGCGACGAGGCAGGCGAAACCGGTCAAAGCTGTAATCAGTATTTTTTTGAGTAGCATTGTCATCCACCGTATAAAGAAAGACTTTGGCGCGCCTTATCGTGCACGCATCGTTTGCAAGTGTGAGGTTACCACTAGGTAGCCGTTTGCCGGCGTGACTGCACACGCCAGGGCTAAAATATTACGCCGATAGGACCTAGATAATGCTTCCAAAATTGTAGATAATTGAGCGTATGACCGTGTCAGTCCAAAAAGCCACTGTTTTTATTCGGAGCATGCCGTTTTGGGGCACCCAGCTCGTGTCCTATCCGGTGCTTTACCAAATGCGTCAGCTGTGGCCCAACTGTGAAATCACCGTGGTCGGAACGGATCCGCTGCATAAGTATTATGAGAGCTTGCCTTGGGTGCAGCGCTATGTGAATGCGCAAGGGTTTGCTGAGCAACTTAAGAGTGTTAGCTCTGATACCGATCTGATATTAGCCTTGCACTTCGCGAGTGAGCGCTACGGAGCAGTGGGTATTTTGCGTCGACCGGAGTATCGACTCGGTTTTAGTAATGCCCGCTTGACTGATTTTATTTGGACCCATCGACATAAAAAAGATTGGTCTGAATACATGGGGTTATCAAATATGCGCTTACTTGGCGAGCTCTCGCCGTTTGACCCCGAAACTGCCGCAAAGAACTGCATCGCGGCGCTTTCAGCAGCCCCCTCGGCAGACTTGCCGTCCGGTTTGGTGGTGATGATTCCCGGTGGAGGCGCAGGACCTTACAAACGTTGGCCGCTTGAGTCCTTTTTAGCCTTGTGTGATGTGTTGAAGGGCCAGCTCTCGCCTGACACTCGATTTGGGTTTGTTCTTGGCCCGGATGAAAGTGCCGAGGCAGCAGTGCTTAAGAGCTTAGCGCGCTCAGATGTTTTGATTTTTGAAAATCGTCCGCTCGGCGAACTATGTCGGCTGATGTCGGGTGCGCGATTGGTGGTGACGAATGATTGCGGTCCGAGCCATTTGGCGCAGTTGGCCTGTGTGCCTTATGTGACAGTGTTGCATGAGCCTAATTCGGAATGGTTCTGGGACCGGTCGTATGCGAGATACGTGACGCCCAGAGATGCATCTCTGGAGATAAGAAGGGTCGAGGTTGACGATGTGGCACATGCTTGTGCTGACGTGCTGCGCTAAGGCTGATTGCCTTAGTCATGGCTAATCTTTGGCCTTTATCGGTAGGCGTTTCTAAACCCTTTTTTTAACCCCATGTCATGGCAGTTGATAGACTTCATAAATATTCTGGTCCCCCTGCCCACCTGTAACTATTGTGGTTACCTGTACATTTTTACGCAAATCTGTCAGGGTGTTGTTCGCATTTAAACGGTAGGTGGTAATGCTGTTGTAAAGCAATTGTTTTCCTACAAACGTATATGCGGTGTTAGTGGTAGTAAACAACAGGGTGGTAGGAGTATCTGCCGTAACTGCCCAAGTCAAGGTACTTTCAATGACAGGTACCGAGTTTTCGTATGTGAGAGTAGTGAACCAGGTGCCTGATGATCCAGCAGTCACTGAATCTGGGAGCGGAACTTGGTTTGAGTAGACAGTACCAGGTGGTTTACTGCCGTTAGTAATAGGGACTACAGTCGTGGGATCATAATAGACTTGATACGCCTTACTGCTGTAGTAAGACATACAAAATTTATTAGAGTTCGCCACCAGGAGATCGGACTGAGATTCGTCTGCAATGATCGCCGCTTTACCATCGAGAGTTGTTCCTGAGTACGTAGGAGTAAAAGTCCATACTTTAGTGCCTTGGCAGTAGCCACTAATCTCACCCGTGACTGAGCTTCCTCCTTTAACGTAGCTCGAATAGGCAGCATTTAAATTTAATGTTGGGGAGCTGGATGAAGAGCTATCTCCATCACCACAAGCTACCAACAATACAGTCGGTATAAGAAATAAGCCTAGTTTAATTTTGGATTTATTAAACAACTGTTGAACGGATGAAGTCGCCACTTCGCGATCACCGTCGCAGGCTGACACGCACAATGACCGGGATAAAAGTATTTTTTTTAGATTCACTATGCGCATCAAAATTTTTTTAAGACGAATTTAATAATGACATTTAGATCATTATGACATATCCGAGCCTAAAAAAAGCGATTGCTAAACGGCTTTGCCATTCTCAGTAATCCCGATCTGTTGGCGCCGATCGTCAGGATGTGGCGGACTTCAAAATCTAACGGAGTCACAGGAGGATTCCACACTAAAATGGAAATGATGTCCCGAAGGGCATATGGATTTAGGAACTTTGAGAATTACCGGCTGAGGGTCTTGGCCCACTGCGGTTGGAACGGCGTATTCTGCCGTGTTTGATGAGTACTGCTATTTGATGATTACTGCTCATCCCCCGTTAATGGAGTAGAGCCTGTGACCGGTACAAACTGTAAACCATGTGTCCAGAACGGACCTTGAGTGCTTGGCGGAGCGGACGTCCCCCTGCGGTGATAAGCAGAGGTGCTGGTGTCGAATTCGTTTGATTTTGCATACCAAATTATGAATGACTTTTTATGGAGATGAACTCGCCAAAAAAGGCAATAACACAGCGAGAATAAACAGCACAGGGTTTACTCCCAGAAACTCATCAATTGGCACCCATAACGTGCAGGGAAAACCCGAGATTTTTTCAAATGATTTATTTTTCTCGTACCAACGAGGGTTTATCCTGTTAACAGACTGCATATGAAGCATCTACTCTAGCAACCCCACCCACAAGTTGCATTTGCTGAAATACCCATTTGGCGAAAATTTTGGAGGCTGATATGTATAAAAATATTTTGCTTGCCTACGACGGTTCTG
>CAJBTJ010000336.1 GCA_903958565.1 uncultured beta proteobacterium | reverse complement strand
GGATTGGTGTTGTATGAAGCAGTGCTGTCCTATCTTGGCATTTGTGTTGATCCAAGCATGAACTCCTTTGGCTCGATGATTGAGAAAGCGCGCTTTGAGATGTCGCGCGATCCGATGATCTGGTGGAATTTGCTCGCTGCGTTTCTATTTATGCTTGCCCTAGTGCTGGCCGCCAATCTCTTTGCCGATGCCGTGCGTGAGGCCTTTGATCCGCGCACGCGCTCCTTTAGGTTGCGTCGCCGTGTTGCGGGTGGTCGTCAGGAGGGCGGTGCTGCCGACCTGAATGCTGCGCGCCAAGGCGCAAACGCGCGACCAAAGACGGCGCAGCCCGTGCTTCAGGTCACGGACCTAGAGATATCGATCGACGCCCAAGAACGCTTACAGTTTGCGGTCAAAGCGCTCGCTTTAACGGTACAGCGTGGCGAGACCTTCGCCTTAGTGGGCGAATCGGGTTCCGGTAAAAGTATGACGGCGATGGCGTTGCTGCGTTTGTTGCCCGAGGCGCTACAGGTGACCCGTGGGCGGGTGGTGTTGGAAGGCACTGAGTTACTCGGTTTACCCGAGGTTGCGATGCGCGATGTGCGTGGGGGACGCGCCGGCATGATTTTCCAGGAGCCCGCAACAAGTCTGAACCCCGTCATGCGAATCGGTCAGCAGATTATTGAGGCCATTGAAGCACATACGACGCTTCGCGGATCGGCGGCGCGTGCCCGTGCGATTCAATGGCTGACACGGGTGGGGATCCCTGAACCCGAGCGGCGCGTGGATGATTATCCCTTTCAGTTCTCCGGCGGACAAAAGCAGCGAGTCATGATTGCGATTGCCTTGGCTGCAGAGCCAGAGTTATTGATCGCCGATGAGCCCACCACCGCCTTGGATGTCACGGTGCAAGCGCAAGTGTTGAGGCTGTTGGCCGATATACAAAAAGAGCTGGGCATGGCTATTCTTCTCATCACCCATGATTTGGCGGTGGTTAAAGATGTTGCGGATACGGTTGCGTTGATGCGGCATGGCGAGATTGTTGAAACCGCTTGCGCTGAGCAGTTCTTTCGCCATCCCGAGCATGCCTATGCGCGTGAATTATTCGACGCGATCCCGACGTTTAGTAAACGAGGGCAGCCACTCTCAGCGCTGGGTCGCGAGCGTTTGTCACTGGGGCATCAATCGACGAGCTCCAGTGCATCACGCCCACGCGAAGTGTGCTTGACTGTACAGGATTTGCAGGTGCGTTATGCCTTACGTAAAGGGTTGTTGCGCCGGATCGTGGGCTATCACGACGTTGTGCAAGGTGTGAGCTTTGCGCTACACGCGGGCGAAACACTCGCCCTGGTGGGGGCCTCGGGCTGTGGCAAAACAACGGTCGCAAAGTCGCTACTGCGTTTGCTTGATTCGAATGCCGAGGTTGCTGGTGAGGCAACGATAGGTGGTGCAAATATGTTGACCTGCTCGGGCCGTACGCTTTTGGCATTGCGCCGACAGATTCAAATTGTTTTTCAAGACCCCTATGCCTCGCTCGATCCCAGAATGCGTGTTGGTGCGATTTTGCAAGAGGGGATCGAGGCCCTGCGTCCCGAGTGGAATCGTGACGAGCAAGCGCGTCGGATTGCCTACCTACTTGAGCGGGTGGGCTTGCCTGCGGATGCGTCTGACCGTTATCCGCACGAGTTTTCGGGAGGCCAGCGCCAACGCATTGCGATCGCTCGGGCACTCGCCGTGGAGCCTGCCGTGTTGATTTTGGACGAACCCACGTCTGCACTAGATGTATCGGTGCAGGCCCAGATTCTGGATTTATTGACGGATCTACAGAAAGAAACCGGAATGGCGTATTTGTTTATCACCCACAACTTCGGGGTGGTGGAATATTTTGCTGACCGCGTGGCGGTGATGGATGCCGGAATCCTTGTGGAGCTGGGTGACGCCCAGCAGGTGTTGCAGGCGCCGATACACCCATTAACGCGCGAACTCTTAGAAGCGGTTCCCAGACTCGATTTCGGGGCGTAGCCGCGTGTTCTGGATGGCCTCCGGTATACTCTGAAGCTTGTCTTTTCTGGTTTTGCCACAAGATTGGATGTATGGGACTAAAAGTGTTCGATCTACAGTGCGAGAACGGCCATCTGTTTGAAGGCTGGTTCGGCTCGCACGACGATTACGACTCCCAGCAGGCAAGGGGATTAGTCGGCTGCCCACTCTGTCAAAACACGACCATCACAAAACGCCTCTCTGCCCCACGACTCAATGTGGGGCATTTTTCAGAGCCCGTTGCGGCGGCAGAGACGCAAGCCATCGCGTCTGCGCAGTCGTCGAATCCGCTCGCCGTGTCCAACGAATCCGCCCAGCTCATGCAACTTCAGGCTGCCGTCATGCACCAGATGCGCGAGTTCGTGCGCAAGACCGAGAACGTCGGCGATCGTTTCGCTGACGAAGCCCGTCGAATCCATGAGGGTGAATCCGATGAGCGGCCCATCCGCGGGACCGCAACCCAGCAAGAACGCGAAGCACTTGCGGAGGAAGGTATCGCAGTGGTCGCCCTCCCTGAGTTTTTGGATGCTGATCGTCTGCAATGAGGTCTGTGCGATGCTTTTTCGACTCTATCAAACCAAATAAGTAAAAAGATGACTTTAGCTAAAAAGATTGTTATGTCAGTGGTTCCGGTGATTCTTTGTGGAGGTTCTGGCACTCGGCTGTGGCCGCTGTCCCGAGCGGGTTTCCCGAAGCAGTTTATATGTCTCACTGGTAACGAAAGCTTGTTTCAACAGGCTGCAAAACGTTTGTCGGGTTTGACGAATAATGCGATTGACGTCGCCGCAGCTTTGATTGTTGCTGGGGAAGAGCATCGCTTTTTAGCTTCGGAACAG
>CAJBTJ010000335.1 GCA_903958565.1 uncultured beta proteobacterium | reverse complement strand
CCATCTGGCAAAAATAACGTATTTGTAGGACACGCGATCACGTTCTTGCCTGGCGCTCTAAGCGAAGAGTTATCTTTAGTTAGATTATTGGCTGAGGGTGAAGCATTAGTTATTGAGCCTGGTTCTCCCCCTAAAAGATTGGGAAGAATCAAGTTCTTTTAGTGTTCGTATTAGTTTGTATGCTCACTTTTGGACTAACCCCAATATTTAGACACTTCCCGACCGCACACTGAGGCACGCTCTTAGACCCCTGTGTTTGGCTTGATGCTCATTACATTGACAAGAGTTATGGATTCTTTACAAACCAAAGTAGTGATGCCTGACCCGCGCAGCATACGTGCTGGTGCGCTCGAGATCGCGTATTGCGACTACGGGCCGCAGGATGGCGCTGTCGTGTTCTTGATGCACGGCTTTCCGTATGACGTGCATACCTATGCAGAGGTTGCGCCGATTCTCGCTTCGGCAGGATGCCGGGTGATCGTCCCGTATTTGCGCGGGTATGGCCCGACACGCTTCGTAGATCCCAACACGCTGCGCTCTGGCGAGCAGGCGGCGCTTGGTGCCGATTTACTTGCCTTGATGGATGCACTTCAGGTGCCATCTGCCGTGCTCGCTGGGTATGACTGGGGCGGCCGTGCTGCATGCGTCGTAGCAGCACTTTGGCCTGAACGTTGTCAGGCATTGGTTTCTTTTAATAGCTACAACATTCAAAATATTGCGACGGCGCTCAAGCCCGACACTCCGTCCAATGAGCACAGACTCTGGTATCAATACTATTTCCATAGCGAACGGGGCAGAGCTGGGCTCGCGAATGATCGGCGCGGCTTGATTGAGTTGCTGTGGCGTTTATGGTCTCCGACCTGGAATTTCGATGCGTCAACATTTTTACGCAGCGCTCCAGCGTTTGATAACCCCGACTTTGTCGATGTCGTGATCCACAGTTATCGGCATCGGTTTGGTTTGGTTGCGGGAGATCCTGCCTATGCGGCGATCGAAGCCCGCTTAGCAGAGTCGCCGGTTATTACTGTTCCCACCATCACTTTTGATGGCGGCGACGATGGCGTGCGTAGTCCGTCCAGTCCTGCAGCGCATGCTCAACGTTTTTCTGGCAAGCGTGAACATCGGGTTGTGCCTGGGGTTGGGCATAATATGCCTCAAGAGGTGCCCAGCGTGTTTGCGAATGCAATTCTGGAATTGATGGAGAGATAAGCGATGCAGTCCACAAAGCCAGCGGTGTTGATTCGCGATAGTGTTGAAGGCGATGTCGTCGTCATCCAAGATATTTACGCACACCACGTCCTGCACGGCACGGCGTCGTTTGAACTGACACCACCAACGCTTCAAGAGATGCAACAGCGCCGTGCGGATATTGTCGAGAAAGGTTTGCCTCATTTTGTTGCAGAGCTTGAGGGGGTTGTCGTGGGTTACGCATACGCGACCATGTATCGGCCCCGCCCCGCCTATCGTTTTACGGTCGAAGACTCTGTGTATGTCAGAGAAGGGCTGGCCGGTAAAGGTATTGGACGAGCTCTGCTTGACGCGGTCATCGAGCGCTGCACGATGCTTGGTTATCGCCAAATGCTTGCTGTGATTGGAGACAGTAGTGCGGCCTCTGTGGCCTTACACAAAGCGGCGGGGTTTGAGCAGGTTGGACTGTTTAGGTCGGTCGGCTTCAAGTTCGGGCAGTGGCGCGACACGGCAATGCTTGAGCGAGAGTTAGGCGAGGGGAGTCGCAGCCTTCCTACCTGAGCGCGCTAGATGAAAACTAGAGATCATGATATAAATATACCTATCCGGTTGATTTATTGAGTTGTGATGTCAGATCCGAAGAAAGGCCAAGTGCTTCCACTGTTCGGCGAGGACGAAGCCATCCCAGTAGAGCCTGTTGATTCCGTTGGTGCGACCAATAATGAATTGAAGCGCGCTCAACGTGCTCGGGCGCGTGAGCAATCTCCTAAACGAGCGAGTGACAAACGAACAGGCACCTTGCCTAATCATTCGACCAGCCAAACCGTCGTGCTGCCCGGTCAGGGATTTTTGCCAGGACTTTCGCGGCGTGGGCGACCGAGGTTGCCTGTAGCTATTTCACCGGTCGAACGTACTGCAGAGCATCGGCGCAAGCGCATCGAAGCAGGTGCTAAACGCGTCGAAATCATTCTTGATAAGGATGTATTCGGGGCGTTGGACGCGCTCGCGGAACACTACAAAGAACCGCGTAGCGACGTCATCGCAACCCTGATCGCCAAAGCAGCGAACAAGGTTCTAAAGAAATAATCAACACCAACCCGAGGTGTTATCGAGCACCGGGCCGATTCGCTGGACCGCCACGATTAGGACCCTCGCCCGGGCCACGCGCGCCCGCAGCACCAACGCCAGGTGCACCAACCCCAGGTGCACCAACCCCAGGTACACCAACCCCAGGTACACCAACCCCAGGTACACCGACGCCGGGCGCCACGCCTGGCCCAGGAGCACCAACGCCTGGGCCGGGTAGTACACCGACTCCGGGAGCGCCTGGATTAACGGCGCGTGCAACACAGCCCGCTGGGGCACCTTCGGCCGTGCAGTACACAACCTGGGCTGACACGTGGGTTGATATAAGCGCACAGGCGGCAATTAAGCCACTTGCGGCACATCGAATTATTGTGCTCATGCGGTTTTCCTAGAAAAAGAAATCAGTTATAGACGACTATAGTACAAATTCAATCGGATCGTGTCCATGCTAACGCCGTCTGCCCGTCGTTTGTGCAGCGAACCGCTTAGTATCTTTAAATTGCCAGTTCTTGCGAGGAGTCTGATTGCATCTGCGTGTACCGATTATCTGCTGCTTGCGTACCGTTGGGCATATCTCCAGCCAATTTCAGCGAGTGGTCTTGCTTTGCTGCCAGTCTCGAGCGCATCACTCGATGCGGCGGTCCCATCGGCGGCCCTTCGTGCGATGCCTTGGAGAATCGCCGCCATTCTGAACAAGTTATAAGCGAGATAGAAGTCCCAGTGTTCTGCGCCGTCTAGTCCAGTTGTCTCAGAATATTGTTTTAAATAGCGTGCCTCGTCGGGTATGCCTAGCGCAGCGAGATCTAGCCCCCCGATGCCTCGCCATAAGGATGCGGGTATATGCCAACTCATGCAGTGATAAGCAAAATCCGCAAGCGGATGGCCTAAGGTCGCTAACTCCCAGTCTAGTAGGCCGATGGCGCGTGGCTCGGTAGGATGCAGCACCAGGTTATCTAACCGATAGTCTCCGTGAACAATTGACGTCTGCTCGCCCGAGGGGATATTCGCTGGCAACCAATCGATCAGAGCATGAAGTTCGGGGATGTCCTCTGTGTTCGCCTCTTTGTACTGTCGGCTCCAGCGGGCAATTTGTCGCCCGAAGTAGTTGCCGGGCTTGCCAAAGGTTTCCAGTCCGACCCGAGCGTAGTCAACCTTATGTAGGGCAGCGATGACGCGATTCATGTCTTGATAGACGCTTGCTCGATCGGTTTTTGAAAGGCCGGGCAGGGATTGATCGACAATCACCCGGCCATCTAAATACTCCATGATGTAGAAGGGTGTGCCAACGACGTCGAGCTCTTCGCTATACGCAAACAATTTTGGCACCGGCACATCACTGTGTTGTAAGGCTTGCATGACGCGATATTCACGGTCGACGGCATGTGCTGAAGGCAACAGTGGGCCCGGCGGTTTTTTTCTTAAAACGTAACGCTGCGCACCACTCGAGAGAAGATAAGTTGGGTTGGATTGGCCGCCGGTTAATGCTTTGACGGTGAGCGTGGCGCGGTCAAGTAAGCCCTGAGCTTTTAACCAAGCCGCGAGCGCACTCTGATCGAACGCAACAGTTTGTGTGGTTGTCGCTACTGGCTGAGTCATAGGGAACTCACGAGATGTCCCCAGTCAACAGCGAGGCTTGTGCCCGTCATGGCACGACCAGCGTCTGAAGCCAGCAATAGTATTGGGCCATCCATATCCGACATTTGGCAAAAACGTCTAAAGGGAATGCGCGACTCTAATTTCTTTCCTGCATCGCTGGCCAAAAACTCACTGTTTAAATCTGTTACCACGTAGCCGGGTAGCACCGCATTCACCCGAATCCCATAGCGAGCAAATTCAAGAGCCAAGGACTTCGTGAACTGTATAACGCCGGCTTTCGATGCGCTATAACCCACGACAGCACCCGCCACACGCTCACCCAAAATGGAAGAAATATTGATGATACTTCCCGGCTTCTTATGATGAACAAGCCTTCGTGCCGCCTCAGTATTGACAAGCCAACACCCTTTAAGATTGGTATCCAGAACTTGATCCCAGTCTTGCTCGGTCTGTTGGAGTGCAGGCTTGGCCACCGTCACTCCAGCGTTGCTGACCACGACGTCCGCCAGCAGCCCGAGCGCTTCGATCGCGTCAAAACAGGCTGAGACGCTGAATGCGCTTGTCACGTCTAGCGCGACCGCATACGCTTGACCGCCACGTTTCTTGATTTCACTCACGAGGTCCTTGAGCTTATCCTCTCTGCGTGCGGCGACCACGACACTCGCACCCGCCTGCGCGAGCGTGAGGGCGAGATGATGCCCAATTCCACTCGATGCACCTGTTACCAGTGCGGTGTGGCCTGTGAGGCTGAATTGTGCACCTATATTGTTTGTTGCGGTCATACGCGTTTCTCTCCAGCCTCGATAATCTTGCGTGCCATGCTCCAACGATGTACTTCGCTTGGACCATCGTAGATTCGAAACGCCCGCATATCCGTGAAAATACGCATCACCATCGTCTCGCCGGTGACGCCTTGTCCGCCCAGTATTTGTACGCAACGATCCACGACGCGCCATTCCGCCTCGGAACATACGACCTTGGCTCGACTCGATTCGAAGTTAGCACCATGGCCCTGATCTAAGATCCATGCGGTGTGCGCAATATGTAACCTGCTCGTTTGCAAGTCCATGTCGTTATCAGCCAACATAAATCCAACACCTTCGTGTTTGCCTAATATTCTGCCGAAAGCTTCTCTCTTGCGTGCATAGTCTGTCGCGATATCGTGGGCGCGGCGCGCTTGTCCCAGCCAGCGCATACAGTGTGTCAGGCGAGCAGGCGCTAGGCGCACTTGCGCATATTTGAAGCCGCGCCCGATTTCTCCTAGGACATCAGTCGCAGGGACGCGAACGTTTTCGAAGGTCATCACACAGTGTCCCCCGGTAAAGCAACTATCCATAGCATCCATTTGACGTGTGACGCTAATTCCTTTGCGGCTCATGTCGCTTAAAAACATGGTTGCAGAACCGTCTTCCATTTTTGCCATGATGATCACGTACGTGGCACCTTCTGCGCCCGTGATAAACCACTTGGTGCCATTGATGACATAGTGATCGCCGTCCTTGACGGCCGTGGTCTGCATCATGGATGGATCTGCGCCGGCGCCAGGGCTTGGCTCTGTCATCGCGAAGCACGAGCGGATATGACCTTGTACCTGAGGGCGTAACCAGCGTTCTTTTTGTTCCGGTGTGGCCACAACTTCCATGAGGTGAATGTTGCCCTCATCAGGGGCATGGATATTCATGGCGGTTGGTCCTAGGGTGGAATAGCCCGCCTCTTCAAAGACGACGGCCTTTTCAGCGTGCGTGAGTCCTAATCCGCCTAGTTCAACCGAGGCGTGGGGGGTCAATAAACCGGCGGCGCGGGCGTGTGCAACAAGTTCATTGCGCAGCTCTTCGGTCGGGCCGTGCCCAGTGGCTCTCGGATCCCGCTCTAAGGGGATAATGACGTCGGCAATAAACGAGCGGGTGCGCGCTTGCAGCTCAAGCTGCCTGGGGGATAGTGAAAATTCCATCTTTGGATCCTTGTTAAGGCCTCGTACCCAAACCGCTTCGCATGAGGAGACTTTTCTAAGTATCATTAGCCAAGCGATTTTGGTGATTATTCTCTATTATCGCAATTCCACAGATTTCCGCACATACCTTCCACCATGCGCCATATCCAGCACCCAGGCAATGCAGCGCCCGAACGTCTCCATAGTGTGCCCTGTCGGGTAGAGGGGTTTGTGACGCGTCTCGCGCCCGGCAAGACCCTGCTCAACGCAGTGGCAACGGCGATGCGCGATGTCGGCGGCTCGAGTGCCGTGATGCGTCTGAGTGGCGGTGCGTTGGATTGCTTTGCCTACTGCATGCCAGCACTTTCTAAGACAAGTGAGCATGCGGTCTATTTCAGTGAGACCTATCGCGTAGAGGGTGCTGTCTTGCTTGAGGCTGCGACGGTAACCTATGGCTTGCGCGCAGGGCAGCCGTGGCTGCATTGCCATGCCGTGTGGGCGGAGCCAAGCGGCAGGCGTCACAGTGGCCATCTGTTGCCTGATCAAGTCCAGGTCGCCCGCGAAATTCTAGCGACAGGTAGGGCGATACAAGGCGCTGAGTTTGTTGTGACCCCGGATGCGGAGACAAATTTTTCTTTATTTATGCCTCAGAGGAGCCCTAGCGCTTCTGTCTCGGTGCAGGACACGGCGCCGGCGGCTTTCGGCACTGCGCATGTGGTACGGATTGCTCCGAACGTAGATGTCTGTTTT
>CAJBTJ010000334.1 GCA_903958565.1 uncultured beta proteobacterium | reverse complement strand
ATGTCGAGCGCTATCCGGAATTTAAAAAAATGCTGGAGCAGCAGTCTGGCGGTAAAGTGGCAGTGAGTAATTTCTTGCCCCCACGCGTGGTCGGAGAGGTTCGCTATATAGACCCCGCGTTAGCCGCGTCGGAAGCGCGCGATTTTCGTGCAACATTAGATACGCGCAAGGAAAAATCGTTTACAGAAGCATTCTTGACGGCTCCGTCGCCAGGAATTATCGCCTCTGCCTGTAAGAATGAGTTTTACGAAACCGAAGAGGCATACCTGGCAGCCTTGGCAGAGGCCTTGCGCTTAGAGTACGAAGCAATTGTCGACAATGGTTTTATTCTGCAAATAGATTGTCCAGACTTGGCGCTTGAGCGACACGTTTCTTATCATGATGAGTCGGATACGAAATTCTTAGGCTTTATTGAGCGTGTTGTGTCCGCAATCAATGTAGCGTTGCGTAATATTCCCCAAGATCGTGTTCGTATGCATGTGTGCTGGGGAAATTATGAAGGCCCGCACGACTGTGATGTGCCATTGCGAAAGATATGGCCTGTCATTCGTCAGACGAAGGTGGGTGGTTTTGTACTGCCCTTTGCGAACGCTCGACACGCCCACGAAATGAAGGTCTTGCGCGAGCAACCCTTGCAAGACAACCAGGTAATCGTTGCCGGTGTGATCGATGTGTTGACCAACTTTGTTGAACATCCAGAGGTCATTGCTGACCGCCTAGAGCGAGTGGCTGCAGATGTCGGAGACCCAACGCGAGTTTTAGCTGGAACCGACTGTGGGTTTGATACCTCAGCGGGAATGGGACGTGTCGCAACGGATGTAGTCTGGGCAAAATTACGCGCACTTGCTGAAGGTGCGCGTATCGCAAGTGACCGCTTGATTAAGTAGTCATACCCCGTACGCCCAGGGTCGCTTCGCCTGATCAGCCGTTCTGAATTGTTCGATGGACTCAGATTTTGAAAGAGTCAGCGAAATCTCGTCGAGACCTTGCAACAGCATTTCTCGCAGCGCTGGAGGCGCGGTGAAGCTAAAGCGTTTGCCGCTGGCTGTGCTGACACAGAGGCCTTCTAAATCGACAGTGATTTGCGATTGGCCTGAGCTCGCCTCTACTTCTGAGACAAGCTCTTTGATTTGCTCAATCGGAAGTTCGACCGGTACGATCCCATTACGATAGCAGTTATTAAAAAATATCCCGCCAAACGAAGGCGCAATCACTGCACGAAATCCAAACTCCCGAAGCGCTTTGGGCGCCCGTTCACGTGATGAGCCGCAACCAAAATTTCGATCTGCGAGCAAAATTTCAGAGCGATCGAAGGGCGCTTGATTCAAAATGAATTCAGGATTGGGCGTTCCATTCGCTAGGAAACGCCAACCATTAAAGAGATGGGCACCATAGCCTTTGGCGTCAGTCCCTCCAAGGAAAAGTGCAGGAATGATCTGATCCGTATCAATATTGATACGCATGAAGGGTGCTGCAACCCCTGTAACACGCTGAAGTGCTTCCATGTTTAGCTCAGCTCCCTAGCGTCTGCGATACAACCCATGATGGCAGAGGCCGCAACGGTTGCAGGACTGGCAAGATGCGTGCGTGTCTTGGGACCCTGTCGCGACTCAAAGTTTCGATTTGTCGTACTAATGACGCGCAAGTCCGCAAAGCGATTGTCGCCGATATGCCCACAGAAACCACAGGCAGATTCGTGCCATTCGAACCCAGCGTCCGTAAAGATCTTGTCAATGCCTTCGGCTTCCGCTGCGCGTTTAACCGGGGTAGAGCCCGGTACGCAAATAGCCTGAATCCCCGCCTTCACCTTTCGACCTTTTAGGATCTGTGCAGCGGCACGCAAATCGGTGAGGCGCGCATTGGTGCATGAGCCAATATAAGCAACGTCTATTGGGGTGCCGCGGATGGGCTCGTCTGCGTGAAGCCTCATGTAAGTCAGAGCACGCTCACCGAGCGCATTAGCCTCTTTGTCGACGGCCTGGCCAGGTTTTGGCACAGTTGCGCAAATACTCCCTACTTGCTGAGGACTGATGCCCCAAGTCACTTGGGGCTCGAGCACATCGCAATCGATCGTAATTTCTTTGTCAAACACTGCGTCATCATCGGTTTTGAGGGTTCGCCAGTAGTCAGTCGCTTTCTCCCACGCAGCCCCCTTGGGTGAAAACTCTGCACCTTTCAGATATTCAAAGGTTTTTTCATCTGGGGCTACAAAACCGTATTTGCACGAAAATTCGATAGACATGTTGCAAAGAGTGAGTCGTCCGTCGATCGGAAGATCGCGCACCGCACTGCCTGCGTATTCCGTTGCATAGCCAATGCCACCCTGAGCGCCGATCGTGCCGATTAGGGCCAAAATCATATCCTTTGCAAAGACGCCTGGCCTGAGGGTTCCTTCAAAATTCACCCGCATCGTCTTGGGCTTTGCTTGCGCGAGGGTCTGCGTGGCCAACACATGCTCCGCTTCAGACGCTCCAATCCCCCAAGCGAGTGCGCCGACTCCGCCTATCGTGCTGGTATGGCTGTCGCAACACACTAAGGTCGCACCAGGGAAGGCAATGCCCAGCTCTGGAGCCACGACATGTGCAATACCTTGTCGAGGATCGTCGTAGTCAATGAAGTGCAGCCCGTATTTTTTAGAAGCGTCTCGAGTCGTCTGTATCATCGCAGGACCACTAGACGAAACGGAGTCGCAGGGCCCTCTTCCTGGTTGTGTTGATATCAAGTGTTCAATAACAGTAAAGACTTGTCCGCGACTAATTGGCTTGCGTCCAGCTTCTTCAAGTGCCCTCAGTGCTTGACTGCCTGAGAGCTCGTGTAAGACAAGGCGGTCGACTTGTATCAGATCGGACTCTTCGTCCAGTTTAGAGATGACGTGATCGCGCCAGACTTTATCAAAGAAGGTGGTTCCAGTAGACGGCTTCATGTGTAGCGCTTCTCTAGGTCTTTGTAGTGATCGGCATTGAGTGCTGCTTGACGTTCGGCAAACATCATGAGCTGCGACTCAAACCCTGTGATTGACCCGTGTGCAGCTAAGTGCTGCATGGCATT
>CAJBTJ010000333.1 GCA_903958565.1 uncultured beta proteobacterium | reverse complement strand
TGATCAGCGCGGTAGTCTGCAAGTGGCCTAGTTGCTCGCGAAGACGCGTGCGGACCTCTTGAACAGCCAAAGGATCCATTTGTGGCATGCGCTCGGCGACGGCGAGTCCCGGAGGAAGCGCCAGCAATCGTGCGCGGTAACCCGCATCCAACTCTTTGTCGTGCAGCGAGGCAGACCAACTGCTGGCAATTAAAGGGTCTAACGCCGACAGTGTTCCGCTCAGTCGCCAAGCCTTCGCGAGTTCGATCATCTTGCGCGCTGCGATTTCTTGTCCTGCTTCCCAGCGGGTGAACGCATTGCTGTCATGACCACACAGCAAGGCTAATTCTGCATCGCTATAGGCGTATTCAATTGAGACAGGCGCTGAGAAGTTTCTGAGAAGCGATGGTGTGGGTTTCTCGCTGATATTCTCAAACACCCACGTTTGAGTCGGCTGTGTCAATTCTAGAATGGCTTGCGTGTCCGTTGATGGCAACGCGTCAGAGCGCAAAGGCAGTGATTGGCCAGCCGAATCTAGCAGGCCGATTGTCACCGGGATGTGAAAAGACTGCTTGTCGAGCTTGCTTGTTTTTTCCACACCGACCGCAGGGCAGTCTTGGGTCAGTGTTATGGTGCAGCGTTTCGTTTCTGCATCGTGTTGTAACTGCACAGATACCCGCGGTGTGCCTGCTTGGCTGTACCAGCGTCTGAAAACAGCCAGATTTTTATCGGGCGTTGTTTGCTGCAAGGCCCACTCCATGGCGTTCACAAAGTCGTCGCACGTAACTGCCTGACCATCATGACGCCTAAAGTATTCGTCCATTCCCGCCCGGAAGGCTTGCTCGCCAAGCAGGGTGTGCATCATACGGATCACTTCCGCGCCTTTTGAGTAAACGGTGGCGGTGTAGAAGTTGCTGATTTCTTGATAGCTTTCGGGACGAATCGGATGAGCCATCGGCCCGCGGTCCTCTGGAAATTGACCTAAACGCAAGCTCATGACGTCGTCAATCCGTTGCACGGCCCGCGCGCTTGCTGCTTCGGTTTGATTGAGTCCGACTGCCATCATATCGGCGGTAAATTCTTGGTCACGAAAAACCGTCAGCCCCTCTTTGAGGCTGAGTTGAAACCAGTCGCGGCACGTCACACGATTGCCCGTCCAGTTATGAAAATACTCATGGCCGATGACAGATTCAATCGCTTGGAAATTACCATCTGTTGCGGTATTGGGATTGGCCAACACATAGGCTGCGTTGAAAACATTTAAGCCTTTGTTTTCCATCGCGCCCATATTGAAGTCGCGCGCCGAGACGATCATGAAACGCTCAAGATCTAGTTCGAGTCCGAAGCGAGTCTCATCCCAACGAAGCGCGCGCTCAAGCGACTGCATCGCCCATTCGGTTTGGTCTTCAGTGCCCACATCGCTGTATACCTGCAGCAGAACACTGCGTCCGCTTGCGGTCTTGGTGTGGTGCTCGCGGCAAGCAAAGTCTCCGGCGACTACAGCAAAGAGGTAGCTCGGCTTGGCAAAGGGGTCGTGCCATTGCGCTTCGTGCCGGCCGTCATCGAGAGTGGATTGACTCAACAGATTGCCATTTGAAAGCAGAAGCGGAAACTCGCTGCGTTTGGCGCGTAGCGTGACCCGGTAGACCGACATCACGTCCGGACGATCCGCAAACCAAGTGATTTTTCGGAAGCCTTGCGGCTCACATTGCGTGAAGAGTTGTTTGCCTGATACGTACAGGCCTGACAGGCTTGAATTGTGTGCCGGCTGACACGTGCTCACGATCGCAATGTCAGCCTGATCAGGCAGGTCGTGCAAGGTCAGGGTGGTCTCAGTCAGCACGTACTGCGCAGACGTTATTTCACGACCGTTGATCGCGATCGAAATCAGCGCTAAATCCTCGCCATCGAGCACGAGGTCCGCCGCATGAGGAACATCTTTGCGCCGTGTCACGAGCAGACGGCTTCGTACCGTGGTGAGCTCGGCTGTCAAATCAAATTCGAGATCAATCTTTGGGATAAGAAACGGGTAAGGCTGGTAGTTCTCTCGGCGAATTGTGATGCCGGTTTCTGTGCGCATGAATACTCCAATCGTTATTGACCGCATTGTAGAGGTGAGAGGCAACAAATAACGCGGGATCTGGCGAGGTTTTGGGTTTTCTGCCCTATGATGGTCATTGATCGTGTGGTTTTACGGTCGCCAGCCTACTCTTGGCACTTACCGAAAAAAATTGAGAGGGACGTATGTTTAGAACTGGAATGAGGACGCTCGTTGGTTTCGTTGTTGGCACACTCTGTGCCGGATTGGCGTCGGTCGCTTTTGCGCAAGTGCCCCCTGCATTGGCGGGCAAGACTGTAAAAATTATTGTTCCACAGACGGCGGCGGGTGCGTCGGACTCGATCTCACGCTTGATGGCCGGGGAGCTCACCAAACGCTGGGGCATCTCGGTCATCGTTGAGAACCGCCCTGGCGCCGGAGGCAATATTGGCAGCGATGCGGTGGCAAAGTCGGCGCCGGATGGATTGACTTGGCTCATGAGTTATTCCGGGACCCATGCGATCAATCCTGCTTTGTACGGAAAAATGCCTTTTGACCCTAAAAAGGATTTGGCCCCTCTAGCCTCGTTGGCCACGTTGCCTTTTGTCTTGGTGATCAATCCACAGTTGCCTTACAAAACCTTGGCAGAGTATGTTGCTTATGCGAAAGCGAATCCGGGGAAGATCAATATTTCTTCTTCCGGAAATGGCTCGGTGAACCATCTGCTCAATGAAATGTTAGGCACAGCGGCGGGCATTAAGACCTCGCACATCCCGTACAAGGGAGCCGCGACCGCCTTGACTGACGTCATGTCCGGGCAAGTGCAGGGTTTTTACGCCAGTGCGCCCTCTGTCATGGGGCAAATCAAAAGTGGTGCAGTGCTTCCTTTAGCTGCTGCCGCGACTCGCCGTGCCGAGGCTTTGCCTGATGTGCCGACCTTCGGTG
>CAJBTJ010000332.1 GCA_903958565.1 uncultured beta proteobacterium | reverse complement strand
GAACGGTTCTACAAGATTCAAGCCCTGTTGATGGCCAAGCCCTCGGTCACAATGAAGCAAATGCAAGAGGCACTCGAGGTTTCGCGCGCGACCCTAAATCGTGATCTGGCCTATATGCGTGATCGCCTCAACATCCCGTTTGCTTGGGATGCGACGCTACGCGGCTACGCCATGACACGGCAACCGTCGGAGGATAAAACCTTCGAGCTGCCAGGCGTGTGGTTTAACCAGCAAGAGATCCATTCGTTACTAACGATGATTGAGTTGATTTCAAAGCTAGAGCCCGGTGGTTTGCTGCTGCCACACGTTGCGCCGTTTAAGAGCCGTCTTGAGGGGTTGTTAGATGGGGGCGTTGGTGGGTCGAAAGAGGTGATGTCACGTATTCGGATTCTGCCGATGGCGCAGCGCCAAGTCTCTGGTGAATACTTTCAATTGATCACCCACGCGTTAGTACAACGCAAGCGCCTTGACATCAAACATTTTGCACGTCAAACGGGGCAGGCCACTGAGCGCCAAGTGTCTCCGCAGCGTCTTGTGTACTACCGCGACAATTGGTATCTCGATGCGTATTGTCATCTGCGCGACGGCCTACGCAGTTTTGCACTCGATGCGTTGAATGGCGCACACATAACAGAGCTCACCGCGAAAGACGTCCCTGAGACTGAGCTGCGCGAAATGTTTGAGACGAGCTACGGTATTTTCTCTGGCAAGAATAGCCAGCTTGCTAAATTGAAGTTCACACCCTTTAGAGCGCAATGGGTCGCACGCGAAGTCTGGCATCCCGAGCAAGTGGGTGAGGTGCACCCAGATGGCAGCTACACGCTAGAAGTCCCATACGGTGAAGACTGGGAGCTCATTCAAGACATCTTGCGTCAAGGCCCGGATGTTGAAGTGCTCGGGCCACCGGCACTAAAGAAGAAAGTAAAAGAGACTGTACAAAAAATGTCGCAGCTTTATTAAGCGCTAACGGGCGTTAACAATATAAGTTAGGTTCCGGCTAGTTGAAGCACCTCGGCCGGGCATTGTCGGATGAGGGGAGCAGCATCTGACTGCTTGCCTGTCAGCCAGGTCTCGTAGCTGTCAGAGTTCAAGATCACTACCATGCGCTTTTCGTCTTGTGGCTTGTGGAGCAACTTAAATATGTCGTGCTCATCAGCGTTAACAGTCAACATGGTGTAGCTCTCTACCCAGCCCGTGGGCGAGCGCCACGCCGACCAGAGCCCCGCGATACCCATTGGTTCACCATCGGCACGTGACACTTCAGCGGCGACGGCCTTGCCCGAACGCCAATCGGGTTCAAACACGGACATCGCTGGGATGATGCAGCGCTGGCTTTTTCTCCACGCGTCACGAAACGTGGGCTTCTCGGCGATGGTCTCACTGCGGGCGTTGAAAGTGCCTCGCACCTTGCCATCCTTTGACCAATGGGGAATTAAGCCCCAATGACCCGTGAGGGCCTCACGCGCAGGAACAGCCTCGTCACCAACATCGGCATGCGGGTGAGGGCGGATAAACAGCCCGTCGTAGCCTGGCCACATGTCAGGCTTACCGAGATGCTCCAACGGACCCAAGCCAAAGGCTTGGCGCAGTTGGTTGATATGGCTGACAGGTTTGTAGTGGCTACACATACTGCGTTAAAGCCTGTGATTAAAAATACTAGTACGAACCCATAAAATCTTTCTTGCCGATTTCGACACCATTGCTGCGTAGCAAGTTGTATGCGGTGGTGACATGAAAGAAAAATTGCGGCATGCCGTATTTCAAAGCATAGTCATTGACCGACAAGGTTTTTTCTTTTGGTGTGCCTGGACGTAAAACAATCTCTTTGACCGCGCTGCCATCTAATTGCGCAGGCGTAAACGCGTTAATGAGCGCAAGTGTCTTGGCGATACGTTGCTGGAGTTCAGCAAACGTCTGTTCAGTGTCTTCATAAGCGGCGACTTCTACCCCGGCAATACGCGAAGGAACGCTCTTTGCGAAGTCACAGGCGATTTGTACTTGGCGAACGAGTGCAAGCATATCGGGAAACAATCGTGCTTGGAGCAGGACACTAGGATCAAATTTTTTCTGTTCCGCATACGCTTCGCCTTTTTTTAATACGTCACTAAGGGCTAACAGCATTTGTTTGAGGACGGGAACGGTAGCGTGATAGAGGGAAGTAGACATGAGGTTCGAGCCTTTTAAACATTGTGTGAGACAGGAGTGTTTGCAATCTGAAGTAGAGTGAGCACAAGGGTTGATGTGTTCTAAATACTGGGAATCAGTGTAGCGCGTCAGGTACCGTGTGTGTGCGAGCGTTTGTATCTATGCAGTAGAGCTGTGGTCTTCTGCGTGCTTCACATCGAAGGACCGCTGCAGATTGAGCCAAAACAGGGCTGTCGTATTGAAATAGCGAGCAAGCCTGAACGCTGTATCAGACGTAATCGCCCTTCGTTCGTGAACAATATCGCGAATCCGTCGAGCAGGTACGTG
>CAJBTJ010000331.1 GCA_903958565.1 uncultured beta proteobacterium | reverse complement strand
TCCTTCCGGATCAGACAGGCTTCTTCATAGGCCTCGATGTCTTTGAGCCGGTACAAAACTTTCCCCACGATCTTCAAATACGGCGGCCCCTCGCCGATGGTGCGCCAGCGCTGAAGGCGTGCAACTGAACACACCCACCGATCGGCGAGCATTATTTCGGTCAGGAGTTCGCGGGCAGGTTCGGCCGGGACCTCAGGAACCAACAGTTTGGGCTCGAACTTGGGTTCGTTGGCTGCGGTTTTGGCGATGCCACTGGACAGGGCGTCCAGCACGTCGCCCATTTTTTCAGGCCGTGGGTTCGAGGATGAGGTGTTTTTAGTAGCCATGGCCTTGCTCCTTGATGCCTGTATGCAATGGTTTCATATAGGTTCATACCGGTTGGCTACGCGTTTGTTCTCAGCGGGGGGGGTGGTGCATCCCAAGGGATGGGCTGCTTTCGGCCAATTGCTGTCGGTCATGAGTGACTGCTTTTGTGTGTGCAGGCGTGACATCAAATTGGCACAAAACTAGACGAGCCATTTGAATCTGCACATTTTGGCGTATTTTGATTGCTGATTGGCGCGCTTGGACAGTGTCAGTTCCTTGCCTCCCGTCTACATTTATTGCAGGAGGTTCAAGACCATGAACAAGACTGTATTGATCACCGGGGCATCCAGCGGGATCGGCAAAGCCACCGCAAAACGTTTCCAATCAGCCGGCTGGAACGTTGTCGCAACCATGCGCTCTCCCGAAGACGAACGGGAGTTGAATAACCTGAATCGTGTCCTCGTCACACGGCTGGACGTACTGGACTTGCCCTCCATCCAGTTAGCCGTGCAAGAGGGATTAGCTCGGTTCGGCAAACTTGATGTACTGCTGAACAATGCCGGATACGGTGCGTATGGGCCGCTGGAGGTCACACCCATGGAGAAGATTCGTCGGCAGTTTGACGTCAATGTAACGGGTCTGTTGGCCACAACTCAGGCTGTATTACCGTACTTTCGTGCCCAGCGAAGCGGCACGATCATCAACATCTCGTCGATTGGAGGGAGAATAACTTTCCCCCTCGGTACGTTGTACCACGGCACCAAGTTCGCGGTGGAGGGCCTTTCCGAATCACTGCACTTTGAGTTGCTGCCTCTGGGGATTCGGGTGAAGCTCGTGGAGCCTGGCATGGTGAAAACAGACTTTTCTGGACGTTCGTTCGATTTCAACAACGAACCTGCACTGCCCGATTACCAGCCGTTAGTGCAGGCCTTCATGTCGGCACTCGGGCCCATGGCAGAAAATGCCTCTCCAGCGGAATTGATTGCCGACACCATCTTCGGCGCTGCAAGCGACAGTGCCGATCGACTTCGCTATGAAGCGGGTGCTGACGCTGTTCACCTATTGAACGCTCGTCGCCAATCAGACGATGCCACTTTTATTGGTGGTATGCGATCACAGTTTGGATTAAGTGCATGATTGGCTAAATGCACTCCACTACCTACGCTCTGGACTCCACCTGGCGCCCCCTACTCAAAGATTTGGGGGTGTCTGGTGCGAATATATTGCGGCGAGCGGGATTGCCTGAAGATTTGCTACTCCGTCCATCGGTCCGCCTAGAGGCCGAGGATTTTCACAGGTTTTGGCAAGGCATCGAGGCGGAGATTGCTGATCCGTTGCTTCCCCTAAGACTCTGCCGCGATGTGCGCAGCGAATCGTTCTCCCCGCCTCTTTTTGCTGCATTGTGCAGCCCCAACTTGCTCGTGGCTGCACAGCGCATAGCGCGTTACAAGGCCCTGGTTGCCCCTGTGCGGCTGGAGGTGCGCGAAGACGAGCAAGAGGTAGCGTTCGAGTTTGTGTGGCTGAGCGCGGGTAACAAGCCTCCTACCTCGCTGGTGGTGACGGAACTGCTCTTCGTTGTGAC
>CAJBTJ010000330.1 GCA_903958565.1 uncultured beta proteobacterium | reverse complement strand
TGGCACTGCCGTGGCGTGTGCTCAAAGCACCGCCTGTTCCGTGTGCGAGCGCTTGGTCGCAGTTTTTGACTTGTACGAGCGGGTGGGCTTCGCCACGCAGTTGCCGTACTGCTTCAATGATCTTGGTGATACCACCGCGATTAACCGGGTGGTTGTTGCACAGGCCACCACCGTCTGTATTGAAAGGCAGTTTGCCCACACCAGAAATTAGATTGCCGTCCATCACGAACTTTCCGCCTTCGCCTTTTTTACAAAAGCCTAGATCTTCAAGTGTCATGACAACGGTGATCGTGAAGCTGTCGTAAATCGATGCGTATTTGATGTCTTTGGGCGTGATGCCCGCTTCAGCAAACGCGATAGGGCCGGAGCGCACCGCACCGGAGTAGGTGATGTCGACTTTGCCGCCCATCTGGCCTTTTGGAGACTCCCCTGCACCGATGAGCTTCACTTTTGGGCGCTTCAAGGTTTTGGCGATTTCTGGGCTGACAACAATCACCGCGCCGCCACCATCGGTGACCACACAACAATCCAGTCGATGCAGAGGGTCTGAAATCATGGGGGAGTTCACCACGTCTTCGACCGTCACAACCTTTTTTAGCATCGCGTTTGGATTATGCTGAGCATGGTGCGATGCAGCAACCTTGACCCACGCCAGCTGCTCGCTTGTGGTGCCAAACTCGTACATATGGCGCATCGCGGCTAGGGCATACAGGTTCACAGTCACCGGGCCATAGGGGATTTCAAAAGGGGTGTCGGGAATGCTCGAATCCAGTTCGCGCACAATCGTCCCTGGTCTGCCAAAGCCGGCACAGGTAATGAGAGCGACCTTACATTTTCCTGCAGCGATCGCTTCTGCGGCGTGCGCAACCAGATACAGATAGGAAGAGCCCCCTGTATTGGTGGAATCGGAATGCGTGACGGTCAGCCCCATGTAGTCAATCATGTTGATGCCGCCTAAGCCCCCTGGGGCGTCGGTCGAACAGAAATACCCGTCTACGTCCTGTAGGGTGAGCCCCGCATCCTCAAGGGCACCTTTTGCGCATTCGGCATGTAACTGTGCCAAAGATTTATTTTGGATTTTTCGTGCGGGATGCTCAAAAATGCCCGCTATGTACGCCTTACCGTTGATGCTCATAGTGATGAAGTCTCGTCAGTTTTTAGCTTGATGTGAGGGAAATAAACGACCAAGCGATTTTTATTTACTATACAGGTTTTATACCATCGCTCTTGTATATTACG
Source organism: uncultured beta proteobacterium (assembly GCA_903958565.1). GTDB lineage: Bacteria > Pseudomonadota > Gammaproteobacteria > Burkholderiales > Burkholderiaceae_B > Zwartia. The sequence continues at coordinate 5,750 of CAJBTJ010000330.1, read as the reverse complement.
AGAATGTAGCCTGACCCCCTATTTTTAGAGAGAACCATGAACTTGACTCCGGAACAACTCGCGGACTTCGACAAGGATGGCTACTTGTTCTTTCCTGGCTTGTTTAGCCCCGAAGAAACCAAAGCGCTCAATGCTGCAGTGCCAGAACTCTACAGCCGACGCGAGGCCTACAACGTTCGGGAGAAGGATAGCGATGCCGTACGTACAAACTTTGCGGCCCACATGTATAGCGAGCCTTTCGCTAAGCTCGCGCGCCACCCGCGGATGATCAAGCCTGTGGAAGATCTATTTGGTGAAAAGCTTTACATGCACCAATTTAAGATCAACGGCAAGATGGCGTTTGAGGGCGATGTGTGGCAGTGGCATCAGGATTACGGCACATGGCTCAATGATGACCTCATGCCAACTGAGCGCGCGATGAACGTAGCGATTTTTTTGGATGATGTGAATCCCTTTAATGGCCCCTTGATGTTCATCCCGGGTAGTCACAAGAAAGGCGTGGTGAATGCCAAGCATGACCTCACCACCACAAGCTATCCGTTATGGACCGTTGATAACGACCTCATCCGCCAGCTCGTTGGACGCGCGGGTGATAAGGACGGTGGCATCGTCAGCCCAATCGGCCCTGCGGGTTCGATGATCTTGTTCCACAGCTGTCTCGTGCATGCGTCCTCAAGCAACCTTTCGCCCTGGAATCGTAATAGTGTGTATCTGAGCGTATGCGCAGTGTCGAATCATATTCGTCGTCATAAGCGCCCTGAATATATTGCACACCGGGACTTCACCCCAATCGAGTGTTTGCCTGACGATTGTTTGTTAAAGCCCTATCCAGTGGATCTCCCTTGGGCAAAAGGTATGCCAAGCAGTGCACTTCAAACTTCGCTTGAGCCCTTGAAGGAAACCGCATGAGCTTGCATGCCAAGTTATTAGCGCGCGCGGCTGAGAATCGACCGATTCGCGTCGGTTTGATTGGTGCGGGTAAGTTTGGCTCGATGTATCTGTCACAGATTCCGCGTACGCCTGGGGTGCATCTCGTGGGCATTGCTGATCTGTCACCTGCCGCGGCGCGCGTGAACTTGGCGCGCGTAGGTTGGGAGGCGCAACGCCTTGACGCCAAGTCGCTTGACGATGCCGCCAAACAAGGCACGACTTTTATTTCAGATGACTGGCAAGCATTGGTGCGCCATCCGTCTGTGGATGTCATAGTTGAATGCACCGGTTCGCCTATGCATGCAGTCGACCATATTTTAGAAGCGTTCGCATACAAAAAGCATGTGGTGAACGTGACGGTTGAGGCCGATGCGTTTTGTGGTGCTTTGTTGGGATCGCGCGCGAAGGCCGCAGGCGTTGTCTACTCACTCGCGTTTGGCGATCAGCCCGCATTGATTTGTGACTTGGTTGACTGGGCGCGCACCTGTGGGTTCCCCGTAGTTGCAGCGGGTCGTGGCCATAAATGGTTGCCGCATTTTTCGGAATCAACACCAGAGACCGTCTGGCATCACTACGGCTTGACGCCCGAGCAGGCCGAGCGGGGTGGCTTGAATCCAAAAATGTTCAATAGCTTTCTGGATGGTTCGAAGCCTTCAATCGAAAGCACGGCGGTATCGAATGCGACCGGCCTTGGTGTGCCTTCTAACGGTTTGCTGTATCCACCCGCAAGTGTGGAAGATATTCCTTACGTGACACGCCCTATTAGTGAAGGCGGTGCGCTGGAACGCAAAGGCATGGTTGAGGTGATCTCGAGCCTTGAAAAAGACGGGCGTGTGATTCCCTATGACATCCGCATGGGAGTGTGGGTCACGGTTGAAGCCGAAACGGACTACATCAAGAATTGTTTTGAAGAGTACAAGGCGCACACAGACCCCTCTGGTCGCTACTTCACGCTGTACAAGCGTTGGCATCTGATTGGACTAGAAGTCGGCGTGAGTGTGGCAAGCGTTGCCTTGCGGGGCGAGGCCACGGGTGTAGCCACCGGTTGGAATGCAGACGTAGTCGCAACCGCTAAAAGAGATTTAAAAGTAGGCGAAATGCTAGACGGAGAGGGCGGCTATACGGTGTGGGGCAAGTTGCTACCCGCAGCGACCTCCAAGCGCATGGGCGGCTTACCGTTGGGGATGGCACACAACGTTAAGGTCATACGCCCCGTGGCAAAGGGGCAGAGCCTTTGCTGGGAGGATGTGCAGATGGATCCCAATACGGCGGCCTTCAAGATCCGCCGTGAAATGGAGTCCGCCTACACATTCTGATAAGACGATTAGCCTAATTAGACGGGCATCTGCAGCACGATCTTGCCGACGTGCTTGTTGGTTTCCATCATTTCTTTCGCCTGGGCGAGCTGCTCGAAGGGGAACGCTTGGTCTACGAGTGGTTTGATGCGGCCGTCCGCAATCGCGGGTAGCACCTCTGCTTTAAATTCAGGCAGAAACTCCGCGCGCTGTTCTGCTGAACGCAACTTGTTCGATACCCCGAACAGACGTAAACGCTTTGCATGAAGCGCGAGTAAATCGAGCTCTGCAGTCAATACACCATCTACGTAGCCGACCATCGCGAAACGGCTCTCAAAGGCCATACAGCGAATACTTTCGGCAAATACCGAACCACCGACTGTGTCGACGACAAGATTGGCGCCTTTGCCGTCAGTCGCTTTCATGACGGCTTCTTCGAAGCCTGAGCCTCGCAAGCACAGTGGTACGTCAAGACCGTAGTCTTTCAAGCGCGCGAGTTTTTCTGGCGAGCCAGAGGTGCCGATGACCTTGGCACCCATTGCTTTACCCATTTGCAGCGCAGCGACACCGACGCCTGACGACACGCCATGGATGAGCAGCCATTCGTTTGCTTGCAGCTTACCCTGAAGGGAAAGCATGTCATGCACAACTAAATAGGTCAGTGGCACGCTAGCGGCCTGTTCGAAACTGAGCGAGGCAGGCATGAGCATGACTTCGACGCTATCCATCGTGGCGTATTCGGCGAACGCGCCGCGGCAGCGGCCCATGACTTTGTCGCCGACCTTGAAGCCTCTGACCTCGCTTCCCATGGCCGCGATCACGCCCGCACCCTCCATGCCAATCGCGCTCGCCTGTCCGCCTTTATGTAGACCATGGCCAATCACAAACTCTCCGCGATTCAAGCTCGCCGCATGGAGGCGAAGCAGAATTTGTTTAGGGCCGGGCGTAGGGCGTTCGATATCGCGTTGCTCGAGTACGGTTTTGTTATTAACCGTTTGCATCCAATATGACAGCATCGTTCTTGACCTCAGGTGTTTTGAATGGGTGAAAGCATACCGCTAGATTACTTGAGTTGTCGCAAGATAGGTGCTCGGCTGATGATCAGCAACATCAGGGCAAGCGCGCAGCAGGCGTAGATTGCCATCGCGATGGTTACCCCAAAGTTCTCGGCAATCGCACCCGCCAGGAAGTTGCCGAACGGTAAGCTGATCACTACGCCGGTGCGCAGCCCCATGATGCGCCCGCGCATCGATGGCTCGGTGTTGCTCAGGATGAGGGTCGCTATGAGTGTCCAGCTAATGGCCTGTGCGATGCCGGCTAAAAAAACAATCAGCAAGGAGAGATAAATCCAACTGGACAGGGACAATATAAAGATCGCAATCGGCCATAACAATCCCCCTAGGATGACGAGTCGACCCCTGTGGCTGTAGTTGCCCAGCGACACAACCCACAAGCCGGCGACCAGCGCACCAACACCCGCCATTGAGGTGAGCAAGCCATACCCGGTTGCACCGGTATCCAATACGTAGCGTGCGAGTAAAGGTAAAAAAGAGTAGCGGTAGGGTGCCACGAAGAAGTTCAGCATAAAAGCGATGAGAAGCAGCATGAACACGGCTTGGTTGCCCCAGGCGTACTTGAAGCCATCAAGCAAGCTTGTTAAGGGCGAGATGTTTTGCCCAGCGGCTTCAGACGTTTGAGCACCAGACGTATCTGATGGCGTCGGTGATATTTTCTTGAGTCGCAATAACGCCAGTAGATCGAAAATACAAATAACTGCGATGAGGGTGTATGCACCGCTGATGCCAAAGCTTGGAATCAGTAAACCGCCGAGCGCTGGGCCAATAATGACGGTTGTCTCTGTCGCGATGGCGTTTAGTGCGATCGCGTTAGTGAGGTTCTTTGGGCCCACGAGGTCTGGGATAAACGCTTGCCGCGTTGGATGATCAAGCGCCCATGTGAGGCCACTGATTAACGACAAGGCGATGAGATAGCCAATAGTTATTTCATCTGTCAGCAGTAACGTCAGCATCAGCACGGCAATCGTGGCGCTTACGAGTGATGCCAGAATCAGCAACTTCTGTCGGTCCAGTCGGTCGGCTGCTACCCCCATGACCGGTGCAAATACATAGCCGGCCATCTTGCAGCCGGACACAATCCCCACCATCAAGGCGGAATTAGTGAGCTCTAGCGTCAACCAGCCTACGACGACTAGGTCTGCCCAGCGCGCGGTAGATGAAAGCAGGGTTGCTGTCCAAAGCATGCGAAAGCCAGGATGGCGCAGCGCACTCGCTTGTTTGATTTCAGTCCAGCGGCTCGTCATGTCTTGGCTCGTATTGTGGGGGGAATGCGTTGCGAGGTAGCGGCGCTAGGTAAAACCTGAGACGATACAGCCAACGGGTGGTGCTATGGCGATATCCAGGCTAAGACTTCTTAGAAAGACTTAGTTTTATGATTGTGCTTGTGATCTGTACGCCATTCGTTTAGGATCAAAAAAAACAAAATACACCAAATTCTAAAGGAGACTTAACGTGTCAAAGAACGAAGACGTATCTCGAACATTCTCTACGCTACTTCAATCTAGCGAGAAGCGAAAAACCATTTTGACGCTATCGAGCTTGGCAGCATTGTCCGCCATCCCAAGTGTCGCGTCCGCTAATCAAAAAGTGCGTATAGGACTTGCTACGAAGACGTGGTGGCCGAGTGTAATTTGTGAGACCGCTGAAGCACAGGGACTATTCAAGAAAATGGGGTTGACTGCGGAGCTCACTGTATATCGCAGTGGCGGAGAGGCCGTTGAGGCATTGGCAGCCGGTGCGGCCGACATGATTCCCGGACTGATTTCTCAAGTAGGAACCGCCAGGAAAAAGGGCGTTCCCTTTCGCATGGTGTCCTTAGCTGCAACGGCAAACACAGGCTGGAAATTGCTGGTGCGTGCTGATTCAAAGATTTCAGATATCAAAGAGCTGGCCGGAAAAAAAATTGGCATTACTGCTGCGGGATCACTATCTGATTTGCTAGCGCTGTGGACTAAAGCGAATCAGAAGATTGATTTTACGAACGTACCTTTGGGTGGCGGCGGCTTGGTGCCAAACCTACTTTCTGGAAACGTCGATGCGGCTGTTGTGTATCCCCCGCTTAGTTTTCAGGTATTGCAGAACAAACAGGCGAAGTCGTTGATGGATTACTCGACGGCCATTCCCTCGCACTTGGCAACGGGGTGGGTGACGACCGATAAGTTCATAGACTCCAGGGCTGAAACGTTGAAGGCGGCTCTCGCAGCGATCTATGGTTCTGTCAGGTTTATGCAAGACAATCCAGACAGAGCGATAAAGATCGTCGCAGATGTGAACAATATTCCACCTGCTGTGGCCAAAGAGGAGTTTGAAGAGACCTATATGCGACTCTCTAAAAATGGTGTGTTCACGTCCGAGCAGGTCAAGCTTGCGATGGAGCTTGCAGTGATCGGCGGCTTTAAAGATTTAGCGCCGCAGGCTGAAATCACGACTGATAAATTTGTGCCAATTG
>CAJBTJ010000329.1 GCA_903958565.1 uncultured beta proteobacterium | reverse complement strand
TGGCCGGACACATGTTGGAGTGCGGCACACAGGTCTCCGGCGGGTATTACTGTGTCCCGGGGCAAAAGCCCGTGCCCGATATGCACCGGATCGGTTTTCCGATTGCAGAGATACGCGCAGATGGCAGCTTCTCTGTCTTTAAAGCAGACAATACCGGAGGCCGTGTCGATGATCGAACCGGCCGCGAGCAGATCCTCTATGAGGTCCACGATCCTGCTAAATACCTCACACCAGACGTGACCGCTGACATTACCCAAGTCACGATTACCTCAGAAGGCGCAGATCGCATTCGTGTTGACGGCGTCACGGGACACGCTCGACCCGCCGAGCTAAAGGTGAACGTTTGTTACGACAACGGCTATCTTGCCGAAGCAGAAATTTCCTATGCAGGCTTTCAAGCACGCGAGCGCGCAGCGCTTGCGGGTGAAACTGTACGTAAACGCATCGGCCATCTTTTGCCGCTACGCATTGACCTCATTGGTGCGATCAGTATTTTTGGCGATGATGCCGGCGAGTTAATGCACCAAGGACTACCGGAATCACGCGATGTTCGTTTGCGCGTAGCCGGTGTGCACTTACAGAAAGAGATTGCCGAAAAAATTCTGCGCGACGTGACCTCGCTGTATTGCTGCGGCCCCGCCGGTGGCGGTGGAGTTCGCACGTCGTTGCGCCCTCGCCTCGATACGTTATCTTGCACGATTCCCCGCGAGGCCGTGCCTTGTGGCTACAGTTTTGCACAGGAGCAACTCCCATGAGCACCACCGTCAAGCTTGCGCTCTACCAACTCGCACACAGCCGCGCGGGCGACAAAGGCAACACCTCCAACATCAGCGTCATCGCCTGGGATGCAGAGTGCTACGCGCTGCTGGTGGAACAACTGACTGAAGCGCGGGTGGCACAGTGGTTTGGCCATCGTCACCCAAAAAATGTGGCACGCTATTTGCTTCCTAAACTCGAAGCGATGAACTTTGTTCTTGAGGGTATTCTTGATGGTGGCGTCAATGACGCGCTCAATCTAGACACTCATGGCAAAGGTCTGTCTTTTTGGATGCTCGACATGCCAATTGACGTACCCCAAGCCCTGGCAACGCGTCTAGCTGTCAAAGAATACGTTTAAATAACAGAATCATCGCCCTAAGTCCCTCTCATACCTCTATCGGAGTACTTTACATGAGCACTCGCCGCAATATCTTAATCGCGACTCTTGGCATCATCGGCACATTGTTTTCAGCCGCTTCGATGGCACAGACCTATCCCAGCAAGCCAATCAAGCTCATCATCCCGTTTCCAGCCGGAGGAGCGACCGACATCGTCGGCCGCGTGGTGGCCCAACAGCTCGGTGTGGAGCTTGGACAAACCGTTGTGGTGGATAACCGCGCGGGCGCTGCCGGCGTGATCGGATCGGAATCGGTTGCGCGCGCAGCACCGGATGGCTACACCATTCTGCTGTCGACTTCGAGCACGCACACCATTGGGCCGATCTTAAATCCCAAGATCCCCTACTCACCGATCAAGGACTTCACGCCGATTATGTATCTCGCGGCATCACCACAAGTGGTGGTGGTTCCGCTGTCATCACCGGCAAAAACAATGCCCGAACTGATTGATTACATCAAAAAGAATCCCGGTAAACTGAACTTCGGCTCGGCGGGAACGGGGGGGATTCCACATCTCTCTACCGAGCGCTTCCTGGCGATGACGGGCACAAAAATGACGCATGTGCCTTACAAGGGCACGGCCCTTGCCATGCCAGACCTGATGGCTGGCCGCTTGGATTTGATGTTTGACTCGATCTCAGTGTCACTGCCCCATATTCGTGATGGCAAGGTACGTGCTTTAGCGGTGACCTCACCGAAGCCCTCTTCGGTTGCGCCTGATATTCCAACCCTATCGCAGTTTGTTCCGGGTTATGAGTCACTGACTTGGTTTGGTGTCTTTGGCCCAGCCGGGTTGCCACCAGCCATTCAAGGCACGCTGAATCAAGCCTTGAATAAAGCTATTCAGAATCCAGCCTTGTTGGCTCAGTTTGCGAAGCTTGGGTTTGATGCCGCCGGGGGCACCCCAGCAGAGTTTGCAAAGAAAATGGCTGATGAGACCGTGATGTGGCGGAAAGTCATTACTGACGGCAATATTACGATCGAGAAGTAAGCCCTTTGAGCGTCAGAAGCTTCAGCGCTAGGCTCGCGAGGTAAAGAACCACCAGCGTGCCTAGCAAGTCTCCTACCAGCATGGGCACCATGCCTGAAAGAATGTCAGGGGCATGGCCCGAAAAGAAAAAGTAAACATTGTGCGGCACGACGTTACATATCGCACCCACCACAGCAAAGACCATCAATTGAGTCGGTCGCAGCCCAGCGAAGTCCTCCTCCAGCCCCAGCCGTTGGGTACAGAAGCGCACTGCGGCTAACGGACCCAGTGCGGATAACGCGGCGATCGTAATCGCGTCCGCCCACGCCGAATGCGACACCATGTCATTGGTCAACAACGCACCAATGAATAAGCCGATCGCCCCCACCCAACCGAGTGCCATCACCGCCAGCATGCGTATCGCAGCAGGCAAGAAGATCCAATGGATGACTTTACTAACCGTGAACGCTGAAAACAGCCACTCATTGGCATAGAACAAGCATACCCAGAGCACGGCTACGGCGAGCCCTGCCCCACACATACCCAGCAAAGAAAAGGTGGCGGCTGACGATCGGTTCTGCCCAGAGCCCGTCTGGTCAACCCAAAAACGAAGTCGCATAGATCAGGTAGGCTGAGCCGCTTTGTCGATTGCCTGACCTAAGGCCACGAAATACTTACGCGCCAACTCAGTCGGCACCACGTACTTCACCCGACTATCAATCTTATCGATATCGAGCTCTATCATGCCTTTTTGACGAAGCGTCTTGAGGCGACGATGCGCCGTGGTCGCCGAGATCTCTGTTGACAGCCCCATCGCCTCTAGGACGCTGACCTGCTGGGCGTCGTGCCACTTAACGCCCAACATCGTGAGCAAGCGCTCTTCGACGGGATCCATCTTGGGGAAAGTTGGAATCTGACGAATTGCCTGCACCAAATGCAGGAACCGCAAGTAAGTGATGGAATGTTTGGCTGAATCAGACATATCGCGCTGTCCTAAAAAATTGTTAATTGA
>CAJBTJ010000328.1 GCA_903958565.1 uncultured beta proteobacterium | reverse complement strand
TTGAAGTCGAACCAGTCACGGAAGTTCGCGCCCTCGGCTTCTTTGTCATCCGCTACTTTCGAATACAGATAGCCCTGCGTCCACAAGTGATTCCGCATATCAGCCAGCAAGTCTGCGTTTTCAGCATAGCGTTCGGCCAGAATGTCGCGCGCCCCGTCGAGTGCGGCTTTTGCGTCTGCAATGCCAGCTTCCGTATTCAGATATTGGGCGGCAAGAGTGAGCGGGTCGCACTGTACATCTGCCAGGATGCCGTCGGCCAGGGGCTCAAGCCCCGCTTCACGAGCAATTTGAGCACGTGTGCGACGCTTAACTTTAAAGGGTGCGTAAAGATCTTCCAGGCGCTGCTTGGTGTCAGCTTGTTTGATGGCGAGCTCGAGCTCTGGGGTGAGCTTATTCTGCTCAGTGATCGAACTCAAAATCGCTGCACGACGGTCTTCCAGGTCGCGCAAATACAGCAGACGGGTATCCAGGTTACGTAAGACGGTGTCGTCTAAGCCACCTGTAGCTTCTTTGCGATAGCGAGCAATAAACGGAACGGTCGCACCATCTTTAAGCAACTCAATCACGGCGGCGACCTGCTGTGGGCGAATACTTAACTCTTGTGCCAGTTGCGCAATGATGCGCAGTTCTGTGTCTTCTGGCTTCGTCATACGGGAATCACTCATTTGATCAAACACTTCTTGTAAGGCGACAAACGGACGATTTTGCCACATATAAAGAACGTACTCAGTTCAGGCGGTATGATCCGACATGCTTCGTTGGTATTTCATATGCAAGAACCCCTGATTTCTGAGATTTTTTCCCTTGACGGACCGCTTGCGGCCATGTCGCCAGGCTTTCGTGTTCGCGCGACCCAGATTGAGCTTGCCCAGGCGGTGGAACGCACCATTGCGGAACGTTCTACCCTCATTGCCGAGGCAGGCACCGGAACCGGTAAAACATGGGCCTACCTCGTGCCTGCGCTGCTCGGTGGCGGTAAAGTGCTGGTGTCGACGGGTACGCGCACCTTGCAAGATCAACTGTTTTCTCGGGATCTCCCCCGTGTGCGCGAAGCGCTCAGTATTCCGGCCAGCATTGCCTTACTTAAAGGCCGGGGCAATTATGTTTGTCACTATCATCTCGAACGCCAGCAAGGTGAAGATAGGGCATTGAAGTCTCGTGGCGAAGTGCATCAGCTACGCAATATTCAGACGTTCGCTCAGCAAAGTGCCACGGGTGATCGCGCCGATTTACCCACGGTGCCCGAAGATGCTGAGATTTGGCAACGCGTGACCTCCACGCGTGAGAACTGCTTGGGCCAAGACTGCCCGAATGTACGTGACTGCTTTGTCTTAAAAGCGCGGAGACAAGCCCAAGAGGCGGACGTGGTGGTGATCAATCACGCGTTGTTTATGGCCGACCTGATGCTGCGCGACGAAGGCGTGACAGATCTTTTACCCGCTGCGGATACGGTTGTCTTCGATGAGGCACATCAGCTCCCCGATACGGCGACGCGTTTTTTAGGCTCGAGCGTCTCAACGCATCAGTTATTAGATTTGTGTCGGTTGATTGAAACAGCAGGTCTAGCCCATGCGCGTGAACTGACGAACTGGTCTGAGCAAGCGCGGGGACTAGAACAATCTACACGCGAATTGCGCTTAAGCTGCGTCGCACTTGAAAACATGCCGTCTCGTCGCGTGACGTTCGACGCGTTTCCTGAGCCCGCTGCGTTTGATCTTGCGCGTGATGCGTTGCAGGCGGCTCTGGATGCGGTGGGTCAACTACTGTCCAGCGTAGAAGAAAAACATCCTGATCTGACGGCTGCTGCACGTACCGCGCGCGAATTAGGCGAGCGCTTGGCGCAGTGGGGGCAGCCCGGACGTGGCATGCGCGCCGACACACAGGATCTGCATCAAATCGTCCGCTGGGTCGAGCTAGGGTTGCATCATGTGCGCTTGCATGCGGCACCTTTGTCTGTCGCCGAGGCCTTCTCGCGCTATCGACAAGGTGGGCAGGCGTGGATTTTTACCTCAGCCACGTTATCGGTGCACGGTGATTTCTCGCACTTCACTGAGCGGCTTGGGTTGCAAAGCGCAGAGACGGTACGCATGGAGTCGCCTTTCGATTATGCCAATCAGGCTTTGCTGTATGTCCCGCAAGATTTACCGGCACCACAGTCGCCAGATTTTCTGCCGGCATTTGTTGAACAGTTGATGCCCTTGATTCAAGCGAGTCAGGGTGGCTGCTTGGTGTTGTGCACAACCTTGCGCGCAGTCGAACGCGTAGCGGCCCTGCTGGCGGATGCCTATGATCGTGTCGGGTTGTCCTGGCCCATCATGCGGCAAGGCAATGGCACACGGCGTGATTTGCTTGAGCGGTTTCGAACGCTTGATCATGCTGTCTTGGTGGGTAGCGCAAGTTTTTGGGAAGGCATTGATGTGGCGGGTGATCGCTTAACGTTGGTCGCGATCGATAAGCTGCCCTTCGCACCCCCAGATGATCCCGTACTTGAGGCCCGCCTGCGCGCCTGCCGCAATCGCGGCGGAAATCCATTCATGGAATATCAATTACCTGAAGCAGCGATTGCGCTGAAGCAGGGCGCTGGCAGGCTGATCCGAAGCGAAACCGATTGGGGTGTGCTGATGGTGGGGGATACGCGGCTGGTGGACAAACCCTATGGCAAACAACTTTGGCGTGGATTGCCGCCATTTACACGTACCCGGGTACTGGAGGAGGCCGTCCAGTTTTTTACTCGTCACACTGAACGTGACGAGTAAAAAGAGGTCCGGCGTTTTGGCGAACTAAGAATCTCAGAAGAGTCTTAGCGGGTTCCAGAAGCTGTAGCGATCAGGGAAACCTTCGCTAATCAGTTTGGTTTTTGGGAAGTTTTGCAACAACACACGTTCGGTGTCGTCGCGCATGTCTTTCATGCCCAGTTTTTCGTAGGACTTCATCATCACATACAGTGCAGTTTCGGCTGACGGTACGCCTTGGAAGTCTGTGATCACTGTTTGTGCGCGGTTGATGGCGGCGACGTAGGCATAACGTTCGTAATAGAAGCGGGCCACGGCGGTTTCGTTCTCTGCCATGGTGCTGACTAGCCAGACTATCCGCTTGCGGGCATCTGGTGTGTAGCGGCTATCTGGGAAGAGCGTGATGAGTTCGTTGAACGCGGCGTAGGATTGACGTAGGGCGCGTGGATCACGCTCGCCAGGTTTTTGACCCGTAATCGTTGAAAACACCGCGCTTGGAGGCGTGAAGTTAATCAGGCCTTTGAGGTAGAGTGCGTAATCCGTGAGAGGACTCGACGGGTATTGTTGCTGAAATCTACCGAGCGTGGCGAGTGCGAGCTCGGGCTCTTTGTCTTTCCAATAGCTATAGGCTAGATTCACGAGCGACTGCTGGGCGTAAATACCAAATGGGAAGCGCGATTCGACCGCCAGAAAGCGTTCTTTCGCGACGCGCCAATTGGCGCCATTCATTTCGGTTTTGCCTTCCTGGAACAGGCGTTCAGCGTTCCAGTTGGACGTTGGATCGTATTCGGGCTGGGTTGTTCCGCAGCCAACAAGCGCGGCCACAGAGAATACTAGCAACAGGCGGCTAAGTAAGGCGGTGGCTCGGGAAGTCCAGAGCAAAGAAAAAGTGGGAAGACCCATCACAAAATGATCCTTGGTGTTAGCATTCTGTGCTGATTATAAGACGAGTCCCAATGCCTGATACGCCTATTTCTGATGATGCACTACCCGATGACGAGCCGCGGCTGTTTCGGGTGGCCGATAACCAGGCGCTAGAGAGACTAGATAAGGTCTTGGCGCAGCTTGTGCCGCAGCATTCCCGCAGTCGTCTGCAAACATGGATCGAGCGTGGCCATGTTCTGGTGAACGGCCAGTCTGCCAAGATCCGCCAAACTTTGCATGAAGACGATTTGATTGCGGTCTACGAGCAAGAATCCCCGGAGGATCAGGCATTCAAGGCTGAGCAAATTGATTTTGAGATTATTGCTGAGAGCCCAGACTGGGTTGTTGTAAATAAGCCTGTTGGTTTGGTGACACACCCCGGTGCCGGCAACTGGAGTGGGACGTTGCTGAATGGCTTGTTGTATCGCTACCCCGAACTGGCGCACGTCGCCCGCGCGGGCATCGTGCACCGCTTGGATAAGGATACGTCTGGTTTGCTTGTCGTCGCTCGCAATGAGGTGGCTCAGACTTCCTTGGTTCGACAATTGCAGGCGCGCACCATGGGGCGCGAGTACCTTGCATTGGCGCACGGTCGCATGTTGACTGCTGGGACGGTAGATCGTCCTATCGGGCGCGATCCGCGCGTGCCTATACGCATGTCAGTCGAGCGCCCCAACGCGCCCAAAGCGGCAGTTACCCATTACAGCCTATTGCGCTGTGGCGAATATCAAGATTCGAATATTTCGGAGGTGAGCTGTCGCCTGGAAACTGGCCGCACGCATCAGATCCGCGTGCATTTGGCGAGTCTTGGTCATCCTTTACTCGGAGACACGCAGTATGGTGGTCGAGTGCTTGGTGACGCACATCGGCAAATGCTGCATGCGCGTCGCTTGCGTTTTGATGATCCGAGCACCGATACTGAGGTGTCGTTTGTTGCGCCGGTTCCAGAGGATATGCGTCAGGTGCTAGAGGGAATCCAGTGGAAATAAAAGTAGCGTCAGACCTCCAGCTTGTTTTGCCACGCATCCCGTGGATGGGTGTGCAAACGTTCTGCACCACGCGGGCTGGCGGCGTTGGGACTGCACCCTATGACACCTTGAATCTGGGCTTGGGTGCAGGGGATGATCCTGACATCGTTCAGAAGAATCGACAGATCCTGCGCGCCTTGTTGCCTGCAGATCCGATCTGGCTCAATCAAGTGCATGGAATTCGCGTGATTGATGCCGATGACCCTGCCCAATGCCAAGAACACGGCGCGGCTCCCCGTGCGGACGCAAGCGTGACGTCTCAACCCGGACGCGTCCTCGCTGTGCTGACGGCGGACTGTCTCTCGGTGGTGATGGCCGATGAGGCAGGCCGTGTTGCCGGTGTCGCGCACGCGGGTTGGAAGGGTTTGGCGGGTGGTGTGCTCGAAGCGATGTTCGAGCACTTGCAGCGTAAGCGACAGTCTTGCGGTCTGACGGAGCCGTCAGGCTGGCGGGTCTGGATAGGCCCTGGCATTGGTACTCGCGCGTTTCAGGTCGGCGAAGACGTGCGTCTGGCCTTTGGGCAGGACGGAGATCCGCAGGCCGGTTTTTTTTCGGTTGATCCCCTCGAGTTAGGGAAATGGCGTGCCGACTTGGCTGGGTTGGCTAAACAACGCTTGTTGCGCTTAAACGTTGATCAGATCGAGCTGTCAGGATGCTGCACGGTAACTGATCGGACGCCAAACGAAACTAAGAAATTCTTTTCTTATCGGCGAGATCGGCAAACTGGACGAATGGCCACACTGGTCTGGCTAGGCTAAGCAGATAACCTGATTGACAATCATCATATTGCAGCGCACGATCCCTATTGCGCTGCAATAATGAAGTCAAAATCGTCTCATAGGTTGCCGAATTGAATTTTCCTTTTCCTGAAGGTTGGCAAATGCCAGCTGGGGTGCCCTCAGAGGCAATCACAAAAATTCAGCATGACTTCATGCAAGGTTGGCAGCAACTGTCTCAGGACGCCGCTGCGGGGCATTTGGCTCCCATCAAAGATCGACGTTTTGCCGCACCAGCGTGGGCGAGTAGCCCAGCGCATTTAATGATGGCGCATTTGTATCTGTTGTCGGCGCACGCAATGGGCAAAATGGTTGAGGCGTCGGACGCTGCGCCTGAGGCCAAGGAGCGGCTGCAGTTTTCTGTGATGCAATGGGTCGATGCGTTGTCACCCGCTAATTTTTTTGCGACAAATCCTGATGCACAGGCTGCCTTAGTCGATACCGGCGGCGAGAGCCTGGTCGCGGGCTTGAAGAATTTATTATCCGATGTGCAGCGTGGGCGCATTAGTCAGACAGATGAGACCAAGTTTCAGGTTGGCGAAAATGTGGCAACAACCCCAGGTGCTGTGGTGTTTCAGAATCGCTTCTTTCAATTGATTCAATACAAGCCCGCCACGACCACGGTCTATCAGCGTCCGATTTTGTTGGTGCCACCTTGCATCAATAAGTTTTACATTCTAGATCTGCAGCCCGAGAACTCCTTTGTGCGTCACGCGGTTGAGCAAGGCTTTACGGTGTTTCTGATGTCTTGGCGTAACCCCTTAGCCGACGATCAAGACGGCATCGAGAGTGCGACCTGGGACGATTATCTCGAAGAAGGCGTCTTGAAAGCCCTTGAAGTTACGCGTGAAATTTCAGGTCAACAACAGATCAATGCGCTGGGCTTCTGCGTGGGCGGCACGGTGCTGGCCACGGCCCTAGCTGTGGCGACCGCTCGCGGTGAGCAACCCGTCTCGGCCTTAACCATGCTGACGTCGATGGTAGATTTCAAAGATACCGGCGCACTGGGTGTCTTTGTAGATGAGCAACACGCCAAACTTCGAGAGCAGCAGATTGGTCAGGGTGGTTTGATGTCTGCGCGTGAACTCGGTGCAACGTTTTCTTTCTTGCGGCCCAATGAGTTGGTTTGGAACTATGTTGTCTCAAACTATTTAAAAGGTGAAACGCCTGCTGCCTTTGATTTGCTGTTCTGGAATGGTGACAGCACGAATTTACCAGGCCCGTTCTTTACTTGGTATTTCCGCAACACCTACCTGGAAAACAAACTACGTGCGCCGAACAAGCTGACCTGCTGTGGACAGCGTATTGATTTACGCAAGTTGAATATGCCAACGTATCTGTATGCCTCGCGCGAGGATCACATCGTGCCGTGGCGTTCGGCGTTCGCATCGATGTCGTTGTTTTCAGGTGAGAATCGTTTCATACTCGGTGCGTCAGGGCATATTGCGGGCGTGATCAATCCACCTGCCAAGCAAAAGCGTAGTTACTGGGTGGGGACTGACAAGTCGTCACACACCGATCCCGAGAAGTGGGATGCCGCTGCGACGGAGGTGGCAGGTAGTTGGTGGCCAGACTGGTATAAATGGTTGGCGACTCAAAGCGGAAAAAAAGTAAAACCAGCGAAGACACTAGGCAGTACAAAACATAAAGTGATCGAGGCAGCGCCTGGATCGTACGTAAAGATTAGAGCAGTTTAGCGTGGTGCCACAGGCCGCATAAAACGGCAAAGGGAGAAGACGATGAGTGCAAAGATTGCATACGTAACAGGTGGGATGGGTGGCATCGGTACGGCGATTTGTCAGCGATTGTCGAAAGAAGGGATGACTGTGATTGCAGGGTGTGGCCCAAGCCGCGATCATCAGCAATGGATCGATGAGCAGGCGGTCTTAGGCTATACCTTCTATGCTTCGGTCGGTAACGTGTCAGATTGGGAGTCCTGCTCCACGGCCTTTAAGAAGGTTCGTGACGAGCATGGTCCAGTTGAGGTGTTGGTGAATAACGCAGGGATCACGCGCGATGGCGTCTTTCGTAAAATGACTGCAGATGACTGGCGTGCGGTGATGGATACAAACTTAAACAGTCTGTTTAACGTCACTAAGCAGGTGATTGATGGCATGGCCGATCGAGGTTTCGGACGCATCATTAATATCAGCTCGGTCAACGGCCAAAAAGGCCAGTTTGGGCAATCTAATTACGCGACGGCCAAAGCGGGCATTCATGGTTTTACAATGTCGCTTGCTCTTGAGGTTGCGAGTAAAGGGGTGACGGTCAATACAGTGTCGCCTGGCTATATCGGCACAGACATGGTTCGTGCGATTCGTCCGGACGTATTAGAAAAAATCGTAGCGACCATTCCCGTCAAGCGCTTGGGGCGTCCTGAGGAAATCGCATCGATTGTGGCGTGGATTGCTTCGGAAGAGTCGGGATTTTCGACGGGTGCAGACTTTTCCTTGAATGGTGGTTTGCATATGGGTTAAGGCCATCCGACAGATGGTCTTTTGATGGATCGGCAGTTAAAAATTAAAAACAAGTATTGGGGAAAGTAATGACTCAAGCAGCAGATACGAACGTACGGTTGATTAAGAAGTATCCCAATCGTCGTTTGTACGACACAAAAACAAGCACCTACATCACGCTAGCGGATGTGAAGCAACTGGTGCTCGAGAATGAATCGTTCAAGGTCGTGGATGCGAAGTCAGCCGAAGACCTGACGCGAAGCATCTTGTTGCAGATTATTCTTGAAGAAGAAAGTGGCGGTGTACCGATGTTTTCCTCGACGATGCTTGCGCAAGTCATCCGTTTTTATGGTCACGCCATGCAAGGGATGATGGGCTCGTACCTTGAGAAAAACATTGAGGTCTTTATGGAAGTGCAGGACCGCATGGCCGAGCAGTCAAAGGGCTTGTACGGCGGGTCGAACCAATTTGCGCCTGATGTGTGGACGCAAATGATGACTGCGCAAACGCCCGCCGTGCAAACCATGATGAACAGTTATGTTGAGCAGAGCAAGACCATGCTGTCTCAGATGCAGGACAAGATGCAGGATCAAACTCGGGCGCTCATGGCTGCTTTCCCATTTGCACCAGGTAGTGCAAACGAGAAAAGCAAGAGCTAGGCTTCGGCGATACGTTTGGCTAGGTGATCAAGTGCCTCCTGCACTTGATCCACTAGAATCAAACAGAGATGTCCAGGCTGAAGTTTGGCCAACGCCGTGTCAATCGCGGTGAACTCGCCACGGATTTCTACAATTTCTTTTGTACGTGATGCATTCTTCAGGCCGAGCTGCAACAGCGCCAGCACTTCGCCATCTTCGCGGCCACGTTGACATTGATCCTGATACAGGATGGCCTGGTCGAAGGATTCGCCTAGGATTTCCGTTTGCTGGATGATGTCTTCATCGCGACGATCACCAGCACCGCTAATCACAACCATACGTTTGTTCGCGGGAATCGTTTCGATCGCTTGGATTAAGGCCAGAATGGCATCTGGATTGTGACCATAGTCGGCAATCACCGTTGCGCCGCGATAGTCAAATACATTGAAACGACCGGGGGCGGTTTGGGCGTCGTTCACAAAAGTCGCCAAGCCCATTTCAATGATGCTCCAGTCTAAGCCGAGCGCCCAGGCTGCGGCGATGGACGCCATGGCGTTCTCTGTTTGAAACGTGATCGTGCCATTGCGGGTAAGTGGGATGGCTTTGAGCGCGATTCGGTGTTCTTGACCTGCTTCGCTACAGACGATGCTTTCGCCATCCACAAACACGACGCGTTTGCCTTGCGCTTTGTGCGTGTTCAATACGGGCAGCTGTTTATCCCTGGAAAATAAGATGACTGTGCCCGGGCACGCGTCCCCCATGCCAACCACCATCGGATCTGAGGCATTGAGTACGGCACTGCCATGCGGTGCTACGTTTTGAACGATCACGCGCTTGACGAGTGCAATCCCATCCGTGGTGTTGATGAAGTTCATCCCCAGATGATCGCCTATGCCAATGTTCGTGACGATGGCGACATCGCACTGATCAAAGGCAAGGCCTTCGCGCAAGATGCCCCCACGCGCAGTTTCCAATACTGCGGCATCGACATCGGGATGCATCAATACGTTACGGGCACTGCGTGGACCACTGCAATCACCGGTATCGATACAGCGCTGCTCAATATAGACGCCGTCAGAGTTTGTCATGCCAACGCGTTTGCCGCTGGTCCTGAGCAAATGGGCCGTTAGCCGCACGGTCGTCGTTTTGCCATTTGTACCTGTTACGGCCACGACGGGGATGCGGGCGTTGTCGCCATCGACGAACATTGTTGAGACGATCGCCTCGCCCACCGGACGTGCTTTGCCGAAAGAGGGGCTCAGATGCATGCGCAAGCCGGGCGCCGCATTGATTTCGACGATACCAGCGCGCTGCTCTTCCATCGGCTTGGCAACGGTCTCGGCGACAAGGTCTACCCCTGCGATGTCGAGACCGACCATTTGTGCTGCCGTAATAATGCGCGCGGCTAATTCTGGATGTACTTCATCGGTGACATCCGTCGCACTGCCACCGGTGCTTAAGTTGGCGTTGTTGCGCAACAGAATTCGCCTGCCTTTTTCAGGTATGGATTGTGCTGTCAAGCCCTGATTGGCCAACGTGGCAATCGCAATGTCATCAAAGCGAATCTTGGTGAGGGCCGTTGCGTGCCCATCCCCGCGCAGTGGATCTAAGTTAACTTGATCTACAAGTTGCGCAATCGTATGGGCGCCATCACCAATTACATTTGGCGGATCTCTGCGCGCAGCAGCGATTAATTTATTACCAATCACCAGCATGCGGAAGTCGTGACCGGGGATATATTGTTCGACAATCACGTCGCTGCTGATATCGCTTGCAACCGCAAAGGCCTTCGCCAATTGCTCACGCGTTTCGATGTTGACCGCCACACCTTTACCCTGGTTGCCATCACGTGGTTTGACCACCACGGGGAGCCCAACTTTGTTGGCGATTTCCCACGCCTGCGCCTCGTCAGATACAACAAAACCCGTGGGGACAGGCACGCCTGCAGCCTCAAGTAGCATCTTGGTGAGATCTTTGTCCTGGGCGATGGCTTCAGCGATCGCGCTGGTGTTGCTCGTTTCCGCTGCCTGAATACGGCGCTGTTTACTACCCCAGCCGAACTGAACAAGACTACCCTCTGTCAGGCGACGAAAAGGCACGCCCCGTGCAAGCGCTGCATCAACGATTGAGCCCGTGCTAGGTCCAAGACGCACGTCTTCGTCTAGTTCCCGTAGTTTGGATAACGCGAGTTTAATATCGAAGGGTTCGTCGTTTAACGCAGCTAAGCAAAGAGCCTCGGCGAGCTCCATGGCCAGACGGCCCACAGGCTCTTCGGTGTACTGAAAAACAATTTGAAAAACGCCGGTTTCCGGCGTGACGATGGTGCGTCCGAAGGCGACAGGACAGCCCGCCGCCGCTTGCAGACCAAGGCCCACGGCTTCGAGGGCATGCGCGACGCTTATTGGCTCTTTGTGACCAAAGGGGCGCAACGGTTTGACATCGGGGAAGCGCGCACGTAAGCGCGTCACAAACTCCGGGATCTGATCGAGATCGGCTTCGACGCCGGTGCATGTGACGACTGCTTCGATCGCGGTATGTTTGCTCCACAAATTGGGGCCACGTAAAGCACGAATACGAGAAACTTCCATTTGTTTTCCTGTGGAAAAAATGATGTTTACCGCAATGGCGGAATATTAGCGCAGCCAGAGGAGTTGATCATGAGGGTAGTGCGGTATCTGGGTCAAATCCCAGGAGCCCCGCTTCGATCAGTTCCATCGAGACGCCGAGCGCCCACGCGGCGGCGGCTGCAGCCAAGACATTGCAGATTTGTTGATGATTTTGAGCTTGTTCGGTGCACGTGATCGCAGCGACATTGCATAGGTTGTAGCGTCGCGCGCCCTCAGCCATGATCAACTGACCGTGATCCATAAAGACCCCGCGGTGACCGGCGCTCATGTGCTCAGTGAGGGCGGGGGTCGAGGCGGCTTTACTAAAGAGAGTGATTTGCCCATCGCAGTATTGCGATAGTGCAAGCAGTTGTGGATCATCGGCCAGCAGGATGGCCATGCCGGAAGGCAAGATCACATCCATCTGCGTGCGGTAGACATCACTGCGCTCAAGTGGCGAGTAAATTTTGTACTCGGACAGATCCTGAGTCCAGTCGATATTGGTGATGATGCCCACTTCGCAACGCTCGTAGGTCAGTCCTTCGCTCAGGATTTGCTTGGCGCCGTTCTCCAGCACAACGGCTTGCACTTCCCGGTTAAGCAGCACACGTCGAGCGTTTTCATGATTGGCACTATTGCCGGCGTGCAGCTTACGTTTCTGTACAAATAGTCCGTCGGTGGTCGATAAGCCCGTGTTCCAGCCGTGAAGACCGAGCAGGTGATAGAGAAGCTTACCCACCATGCTCTTGCCATAGGTGCCTGTAATGCCCACCACCGGCACGCGCGCCATATCGCCCGGGGGAAACGTGTAGTCAACGATATGGCGGCCCACTTGGCGCGCCAGTCCGATTGCTGGCTTTAAGTGCATCAGTAAGCCTGGGCCGGCATTCACCTCCACAATCGCACCTTGCTGCGCAATGAGTGGCTTGGAAACATCTTGCACCACGAGATCGATACCGGCGATGTCTAGGCCAACAATTCGAGCCGCCGTGCATACGGTCTCAGCAATATCCGGATGTACGGCGTCGGTGCAGTCAATTGCGACGTTACCGTTGCGCTGGATCACGACAGTTTGTCCGAGGGCTGGAACGGTGTCCCAGGTGAAGCCCTGACGCGCGATTTCCAGTTCTACGACTGAGTCGAGCTTGATGTAGTTAAGCGGGAGGTCTTCTTCGCGACCGCGTTGAGGATCCGCGTTGAGTTGCGACGCGATCAACGTGCGAATCGACTGTGTGCCGTCGCCGGTGATGCAGGCGTGTTGACCACGTGCGGCGGCGATGAGTTTGCCTCCCACGACGAGTAAGCGGTGTTCGAAGCCGGCAATGAAGCGTTCCACGAGCACCCCAGACCCTTCTTGTTCCGCGATGGGGTAGGCAGCAAGCACCTCGGCTTGCGTGGATAGATTGGTAAAGACGCCTCGGCCATGGTTGCCGTCGCTCGGCTTGATGACGACAGGCAAGCCAATTTCTTGAGAGACTTCCCACGCCTGCAAGGCATTTTCGACCGATTGCCCCTGCGGTACAGGGACACCGCAGGCCTGCAACAGAGATTTTGTTAAGTCTTTGTCACGTGAGATTGTTTCGGCAATCGCACCGGTGTTGTCAGTTTCCGCCGTCCAGATACGCCGCTGATTGATGCCGTACCCCAGTTGCAGCAAATTTCCTGCGCTCAGCCGGATGGCGGGAATGTCGCGGTCATCTGCCGCGTCGACAATGCACGCAGTGCTCGGGCCGAGGCAATGCTTGATTCTAAGTGTGTGTAGTGTGTCGATGATCGGGTCAACAGCCAGAACAGACCCCTTCACAGCGCTGAATATCAGCGCGATTGCGGATTCGAGCGCTTGAAGCGTCACGGTTTCGTGCCAAGCGCGCACGATCACCTTATATAAATTGGGCGTATCGGTGGCGCGGGTTTCACCAAACCCTCCGGGCATCCCAGCGCGTTGTTGCAAAACCAGCGTGACGTGTTCGATCAAGGCAGGCGCCCAAACACCGCTTTCGAATTGCTTGGCAAAGCCCTTGGAGGCCTCAATGCCCCCGCCTGGGGTTAGCAGGGTCGGTAAAGCGGCAGTCAAACGCGCGTAGGTGGCTTTGAGCGCTTGTGGTGACAAACCTGCGAGCTCGCCAACATCTATCCAAGCCTCGAGAACGGGGCGATAGGTCCAGATGTTTGGTCCCTTTAGGTTAACCAGACGTCGGATCGTTGGGGAAGGTTGACTCATGACAGGTTTACAAGGGATGCTGCGTCGCAGCATTTGAAGGATTGTCTCATTATCGCAGTAAAAACAGCGCTCGGTGCAATTAGGCTGACGGAGGCACTCTCTGGGTTGCAGCTTGGTCGTTATACTTGCGCTGTTCCATGATAAACCGAGCAAGCCAAATTCATCCGATGAACCGCTTTTCGTTGAAGTGGGTGGTCTGTGAGCCTAGGTATACCGACCTGCTGACATGACGCCACTCTCAACCCCCGAGTCCCCGCTCAACATCACGTTGCCAAGTGGCTGGTCCAACGCCGCGATGGCTTTGCTCGAGTCCGACGAACAGGTGTTGGCATGGCTCGAACCGGACTTGGACGAGAAGCTTTATTTTGCGACAGGCGCCGTTGTTCTGACTTCTCGTCGTCTGCTGTCGCGCGCGCCGAATGCGCAGGATTGGTTGGTCTGGAATATCGCTGCGACCCACTCCTTACATCACCGCGATCATGCCGGTGTTGGAACAATCGAACTATTTAATGAGGGCCAGCGGCTAGCGGTCTGGCGCCACACATTGGGGATGGCGCCTGCGGTCAGTCGACTGACTGATTCGTTTGGTTTCGTCCAGCAAAAATTAGCGGACCCCAATGCGGTGGTGGCCGTCGATGCGGCGTCGTGTCCGACCTGTGGCACGCCGTATGCACCAGATCAAGACGAGTGCGCCGTCTGTGACGAAGACCCTGTCGGTCCGACTGACACCTGGGCACTTCTTCGGCTCGCGCGCTTTGCTGCCCCGTATCGCGGGGCTTTGATTGTCGGTTTGATCCTCACCCTGCTATCGACTGCGGCGACGCTTGTTCCGCCGTACCTGACGATGCCGTTGATGGACGATGTCTTGATTCCGTTTCAAAACGGTAAGCCAATCGACTATAACTTGGTTGTTTTCTATTTGACCGGCGCGGTGGTTGCCGCCTTGTTGGCGTGGTTGCTTGGCTGGGCGCGCACGTATTTGCTAGCCTGGGTCAGTGAGCGGATCGGTGCTGACTTGCGCACCACGACCTTCAAACACTTGCAGACCTTGTCCTTGCAATATTTCGGTGGCAAGCGCACCGGAGATCTGATGGCCAGAATCGGTGCAGAAACAGATCGCATCAATTTATTTTTATCACTGCATTTTCTCGACTTTTTGAATGACGTGCTGATGATCGTGATGACAGCATGTATCTTGATTTCGATCGACCCTTGGTTGGCTGCGACGACGCTCATTCCACTGCCGTTGATTCTCTGGTTGATCCATCTTGTGCGTGATCGTTTACGTTTTGGTTTTGAGAAAGTAGATCGATCTTGGAGTGAACTGACCAACGTATTGGCCGATACGATCCCCGGAATTCGCGTGGTGAAGGCGTTCGCTCAAGAAAACCGTGAGGTGGCGCGTTTCCGCGAGACCAATGATCGGTACTTGGGTGTGAACGATCGCATCAATAAAGTGTGGGCGCTGTTTGCGCCAACCGTGACCTTGCTCACTGAGGTGGGTTTGTTGGTGGTGTGGATTTTCGGGATTTCACAAGTCGCCTCTAGCACGATCACGGTGGGGGTGCTCGCAGCGTTTCTTGCCTATATTGCACGGTTTTACACGCGACTTGACTCAATGAGTCGAATTGTTTCTCAAACCCAACAAGCGGCAGCTGGCGCGAAACGAATTTTCGATATCTTGGACCACGTCTCCAGCGTGCCGGATGCGCAGCGTCCCGTGCCGCTTGACCGGATGCAGGGCAAGATCGAGATTCGTAACATCGGCTTCCGGTATGGCAGTCGTAGCGTGCTTAAAAATGTAAGTCTCAATATTGGTGCCGGAGAAATGATTGGCTTGGTTGGGCACAGCGGATCCGGCAAGAGTTCGCTCGTGAATCTGATTTGTCGGTTTTACGATGTGACGGAAGGGGGCATCCGGGTGGATGGAGTGGATATTCGCTCCTACTCTCTAAATTCGTATCGCCGCAATATCGGACTGGTCTTGCAAGAGCCTTTTTTATTTTTCGGTACGATTGCTGAGAACATCGCCTATGGAAAGCCAGAGGCCTCACGCGAAGAAATTATTGCCGCTGCGCGCGCGGCACGTGCACACGATTTTATTTTGCGCCTACCGCAGGGCTACGACTCGTTAGTGGGTGAGCGCGGACAAGCCTTGTCTGGTGGTGAGCGTCAGCGTATTTCGATTGCCCGGGCGTTGTTGATTGACCCGCGCATTTTGATTCTGGATGAAGCGACTTCTTCTGTGGACACCACCACGGAAATGGAAATTCAAGAGGCGCTCGACAACCTGATTCAAGGTCGAACGACTATCGCCATTGCGCATCGACTCAGCACCCTACGTAAAGCCGATAGACTGGTGGTGCTCGATCGCGGTGCTATCGTAGAGATTGGTAATCATGAGGATCTGATGGCCAGAGGTGGTGCCTATTACGAGCTGTATGAGGCACAGACGCGTCAAGTTGATGCGGAAGCTCCGCTTGATCCATCGACGCCTGGAGGTCAGGCGTGATGGATTTTCAGCTGACGCGTAATCAGGCTGGTCGGTTAGTCCTGACGCTCACGGATGGCACGATGCACGAAGGAGTGCTACCCGTTCGTGCTTTTCCTGTGCATGCGCCCGAAAATTATGTGGCGCTTGTCGGAGTCGAGGGTAAAGAGCTCGTGTGGATTGATCGGCTGAGCGATCTAACTGAAGACATGCGTAGTCTGATATCCCAGGAGATTGCTTCGCGCGAAGTGATGCCGACGATTTTAAGCATCTCCAACGTTTCGACTTATTCGACCCCCAGTACATGGGAATTGGAGACCGACCGCGGCGCTACGAGATTCGTGCTCAAAGGCGAAGAGGATATACGACGCTTGGCGGGCGCGGCATTGATCATTACCGATAGCCACGGGATGCGCTTTTATGTGGCAGATATGACGCTCCTGGATAAGAATAGCCGCCGGATTCTGGATCGATTTTTATGATCGAAGCGTTTTTGATGTCGACAGGGATTGTGGCCCTCGCAGAGATGGGCGACAAAACGCAGTTGTTGTCCTTGGTGCTTGCCGCCCGATATCGCAAGCCCGTGCCGATCATCTTAGGGATTCTCGTTGCGACGCTCTTGAATCATGCAGTAGCCGGGGCAGTAGGTGCTTGGCTGATGCACTGGTTCGGACCTTCTGTCATGCGCTGGGTATTGGGTGTTTCGTTCTTGGCGATGGCGATCTGGATTTTGATTCCCGATAAGCTCGATGACACGGACGCGAACCCCAAGGGTGGAATTTTTTTGACAACGGTAGTGGCGTTCTTTCTCGCAGAGATGGGTGATAAGACACAGTTTGCGACCGTGGCACTCGCTGCGCAGTACACATCGCTGTGGGCGGTCGTCATTGGCACCACAGCCGGCATGATGCTGGCTAATGCGCCTGCTGTATTGCTAGGTGATCGCATCACCCGTGTTGTGCCCATGCGTACCGTGCACATCATCGCAGCGATTTTGTTTGCAATACTCGGCGTGCTTGCGCTGTTTGATGTAGGTTCGCTTACCGCAACTTAACGAGTTGCTTGCCAAAGTTTTCACCTCGGAGCATCCCCACGAAGGCCTGGGGGGCGCTTTCCAAGCCTTCGACAATCGACTCTTTAAATTTAAGTTGCCCACTTACGACGCGCTCGATTAACTGTGCGCGAATGTCAGGCCACGTGTCGAGTTTGTCTGAAACGATAAAGCCTTGTATGCGTATGCGGTTAATGAGAATGGATCGAAGCGTGCGGTGTGCGTGGGGTTCACGATTGAACTCTGACACCATCCCACATAAGGCCACGCGCGAGAATACATTCATGCGTGCGAGCAAGGCTTCAAAAATTTCGCCACCTACGTTTTCAAAGAGGCAGTCGATACCCTGGGGCAATAAGGCGTCGAGTTGGCTGTGAAAATCCGGTGCGCGATGGTCTGCGCACGCGTCAAAACCGAGTTCGTTGACAACGTAATCACACTTTGCCTTGCCCCCTGCGATACCCACGATGCGACAGCCCGCCTGCTTGGCAAGTTGACCCACAACGCTGCCCACCGCTCCCGATGCGGCATCGACGACGACGGTTTCACCGGCCTTGGGCTGACAGATGTTGAGCAACCCGGTCCAGGCGGTAATGCCAGGCATGCCGAGCACGCCAAGATAGGCTGAGGCCTGCACGCGCGTGGTGTCTATCTTTGTGACCGCTTGCGCAGGCATCTTGGCGTATAAGCGCCAGCCACTTGCGGCGAGCACGGTGTCTCCGACTGAAAAAGCGTCCGAACGAGACTCGATGATCGTGCCGACGGCCCCGCCCACCATGACATCGCCTGGATTGACGCCTTTGGCGTAAGACTTTGCGTCAGAAATCCGGCTACGCATGTAGGGATCCAAGGAGAGCCAATCGTTCTGGATCAGTACCTCACCCTCAGAAGGGGTGGGCATCGGAGCCTCAACCAGTTCGAAATTGTCGGCGGTTACCCAGCCGGTTGGACGGCTAGCGAGTCGTACACATTTGTTTTGCATGGGGGTCGATTTTTTATAAATATAGGGTAAACACTAGGTGTTGCTGGCAATTGTTACATCGGTGTGACTGACCGCTTTTTTCAATACCTAAGCCCACAAGGGATCTGGTGACGGCAGTCTTTCCCTCAGTTAATATCGGATCAGTTTATTCCTACTTTCCACCCGCGGGAGCACCCAAATGGCGATACAGCTAAAAGTTAATGGTAAAGATCACAGCGTCGATGTTGACCCCACTACGCCCCTGCTTTGGGTGATCCGTGAGCAGATTGGTTTGACGGGCACCAAGTACGCCTGTGGTATTGCGCAGTGTGGTTCCTGTACGGTGATGCTTGAAGGGCAAGCGATTCGCTCTTGCGTCATTCCTGTTAGCGCTGCAGCCGGAAAAAATGTGCAGACCGTTGAAGGCCTCGCTACAAACGGCAAGCTGACAAAATTGCAGCAAGCTTGGATCGATCATCAAGTACCACAGTGCGGTTTCTGCCAATCAGGCATGTTGATGGCTGCGACTGATTTGTTGGCAAAGAAGCCAAAGCCCACTGATGCGGATATCGATGCCGCCATGACAAACATTTGCCGTTGCGGAAGCTTCCAAGAAGTCCGCGCTGCGATCCACTCTGTTGCTAAAGCCTAAGGGGTCTTCACATGAATGCACGCGTCCCGAATCCTTCCCGCAGACAGTTTATCGTTGGCTCTACCGCAGTCAGCACAGGTCTTGCGATTGGTTTGCAGTTTCCTTTTATTAGTTCCGCACAATCGGTGGCTGCGACGCCCGAGATTGGTGTGTGGGTAGTCATCAAGCCGGACGACACCGTCGTCGTGCGTGTCGTGCGCTCAGAAATGGGGCAGGGCACAATCACGGGCCTCGCGCAGATGGTTGCCGAAGAGCTTGAGTGCGACTGGAAGAAAGTCACGACAGAATATCCAACGCCAGGACAAAGCTTGGCGCGTAAGCGTCCTTGGGGTGACTTCTCCACTGGCGGTAGCCGGGGTATCCGCACTTCCGAGCAGTACGTGCGCAAGGGTGGCGCCGCTGCTCGCATCATGTTGGTCCAAGCAGCTGCTGAGGAGTGGAAAGTCCCCGCAGCAGAATGCGTGGCAGCTGAGAGCGTCATTACACACACACCGAGCGGTCGCAAAACAACCTTCGGTAAAGTGGCGCTAGCTGCATCGAAGTTGCCTGTTCCTACCGAGATCACATTGAAGGACCCAAAGTCCTGGAAGATCATTGGTAAGTCGGTGCAGCGTATCGACACCTTCGAAGATAAAGTAACCGGCAAACAAGTCTACGGCATGGATTTAAAACTGCCCGGTATGTTGGTCGCGACGATTAAAGAGAGTCCAGTGTTTGGCGGCAAAGTGAAAAGCTTTGATGCCGCGAAAGTTTCTGGTATGAAGGGCGTGAAAAAAGTGGTGCAGGTCGGCGACACCGCTGTGGCTGTGGTTGCAGATACGTTTTGGATCGCCAAGACTGCTTTGGATGCCTTGCCCATTGTTTGGGATGAAGGCGCGAACGGTAAGGTAAACAGTGCCTCAATCGCAGCGATGTTGAAAGAAGGTTTAACCGCCGAGCAAGCCTTCGTGGGTAACACGCGCGGTGACACCAAAGCAGCGATTGCGGGTGCTGCGAAGAAAGTTGAATCAACGTACTTCTACCCCTTCTTGAATCACGCTCCAATGGAGCCGATGAACGCCACGGCTAAGTGGACGCCAGAGCGTTGTGAGGCTTGGGTGCCGACACAGGACGGCGAAGCATCACTGGCAGCAGTGATTGCGGCCTCCGGCTTGCCAGGGGATAAGTGCGAGGTTTATAAGATCAATCTCGGTGGGGGCTTTGGACGTCGTGGTGCCTTCCAGGACTACACCACGCAGGCGGTCAACATCGCCAAGCAAATGCCTGGTATACCGATCAAACTGATCTGGACGCGTGAAGAAGATATGACACAGGGTCGTTACCACCCCGTCATGATGTGTAAGCTCACAGGCTCCTTTGACGCCAACAAGAATCTGACAGGCGTGCATATGCGTCTGTCGGGCCAGTCGATTCTGGCTGCGGTGCGTCCTGCAGTCGTGGCACAACAGAAAGGTCGCGATCCCTTGGTGTTTCAGGGTGTGTTTGATGGTGGCGAGCATGGCTTCGGTTATGAGTTCCCCAACCAGTTGATGGATCATGCGATGCGTAACACGCACGTGCCTCCAGGCTTCTGGCGTGGTGTGAACGTCAACCAGAACGCAATCTTTATCGAGTGCTTCATGGATGAGATGGCTGAAGCCGCTGGTGTAGATGCCGTGGAGTTCCGCCGCAAGTACATGGCTAAGTTCCCCCGTAACTTGGCCGTGCTGAACGCAGTTGCGGACGGTATTGGCTGGACCAAGCCCGCTGCAAAAGGCGTATTCCGCGGTGTCGCGCAAATGAC
>CAJBTJ010000327.1 GCA_903958565.1 uncultured beta proteobacterium | reverse complement strand
GTGGCAGAGCTTGTTGCGTTAGCCAAGGCTAATCCGGGGAAATTCACGATCGCTTCGTCGGGCAACGGCTCTTCTGGTCACTTAGCCGCGGAACTATTCAAACATGAAGCGGGCATCAGTCTTGTGCACGTCCCCTACAAAGGGCAAGCCCCCGCGAATACAGACATGATCAGTGGTCATGTTGATGTGACCTTCAGCTCTATCGGCGCAGCCGCACAGCACTTTACCAGTGGGCGTTTAATTCCCTTAGCCGTGTCGACAAAAGATCGGTTCTCTGGGCTGCCGAACGTTCCCGCTTTAGCCGAGACGATTCCTGGCTTTGATATCGGTGTTTGGTTAGGTCTGACTTACCCCGTGGGCACGCCACAGGCTGCGATTGATCGCATCAATCAAGAGTCCGACAAGATTTTAAAAACACCTGCTGTCATCCAACGCTTTGAAAAGCTGGGCTACGTGCCGGTGGGCGGCAAGCCCGAGGTACTGACCAAGCGCGTTGAGACCGACTACCGAACTTTTGGCGATTTAATTCGCACTAACAACATCAAAGGCGAATAAGCAGAAGGGGTTTACAGAATTTCCTAAACCCCTTCCCTCGGCGAACCTCTAGTTAAGCTTGATATTGCCATTCTTAATGACGTTCGCCCACTTTGTCAGCTCAGCAGGTACGCGTGCCTGTGCTGACTCCGTTGTACCGCCTATCGTGATGATGCCAAGCGTCAACAGCTTTTCCTTCACATCAGCCTGCTGCAGGACGGCATTAGTCTCACGGTTGAGCAAGGCCACGATATCGGCGGGCGTACCGGTGGGTACGAATAGTGTGTAGTTCGTGGCTGTTTCATAGCCAGGCAATCCCGCCTCGGCCATCGTTGGCACATCCGGCAACATAGGCACTCTTGTACGTGTCGCAACAGCCAGTGCGCGAACCTTTCCTGACTTGATATGCGGCAAGTGTGCGGGCATGCTGTCGACTGACATCTGTACGCGCCCCGACATTAAGTCGGGTAAAAACTGTGTGGTACCTTTATACGGTACGTGCACAAGATCGACACCAGCCATCTGCTTAAACATCTCGGCATTGAGGTGCTGTGAGCCTCCCACCCCCGATGAGGCATAGCTCAATTGCCCGGGATTCGCTTTGGCGAACGCGATAAGCTCTTGGAGATTCTTAACCGGCAAGTCGGCATAGACGACCAAGCCTACTGTACCAAAAGCGACTTCGACAACGGGTATGAAATCGCGCTTCATATCAAACCCAAGATTCTTATGCACATGTGGCGCAATAGCGTAGTCGGTAATGCTCCCCAACATAAGGGTGTAGCCGTCTGGTGGGCTCTTGGCAAGCGCATCCGCGCCGATCGTGGCACCGGCACCGGGGCGATTCTCAACGGCGATGGTTTGTCCGATACGCACCGAGAGGCGCTCGGCTACGAGACGCGCCACAGTATCCACCCCACCGCCGGGCGGATACGGCGCAATCATCTTTATTGGCTTGTTGGGATAAGACTGCTGCGCGAACGCACGTACTGACGTACCTAGCAGTGGCGTACTAGAAATCACCGCAATAGCAGAGATCAAACGACGACGAATTAATTGAGACATGGAACACGCTCCTTTAGTTTGACTTACCCGTATCCGTCCAAGCGGGGACACGCCCTAGCTGCTCAGCTTCCGACCAAGCGAAGTTGAGCTCTACTTTTATTCCATTAATGGGTTCGCGCATAAAAAGTTGATAGAGGTTTGAATTGTGGGCCTTGCGCTCACTGAACTCGACACCATTGCTGGTCAAACGCTCGACAAACTCAGCCAAGCCATCGCAGTTAAAGCAAATGTGATCGATACGCCCAGAACCCAGCGCACCTGCGGCAGAATAGTCCACATCCTTTTGGTCGCTCGGCGTTTGCAAATAGGTATTCTGATGTGCAGAGTGCCTAGCCTTACCGATATGTAAGACATCTTGCTCACCGATATAGAGCCAGTACACCGGGAACCCGAAATCAGGGTGAAACCCATTTGTGAAACCTAGATTTGTACAAAACCAGTCACGCGTGCCCTCGGGATCATGCGTCAGGATGAGTGCGTGTTCTAAAAATCTTAAGCCCATTTTCTTTCCCTATACAAAGCACGTTCATTCAAATGAATACTTACCATTCAATCCCGTTGCACATCAAGATAGTGTTGCACCATTGGCTTGGATAATGTTTGACGCTCTCGTTCAATAATATGAGCCGTGACACTTCGCATTGCTCCCATATCGAGATCTGAACTCAATGTGATTTGAACACCTCTTTGCGCTAGCTCAGTGAGCAATGCGCTATCTTGTTGCGCTGCAAGGGTACGTTGCTGTTGCGTTGCCCTTGCAGCCGCAGCGTCTACCGCATGTTGCTGCTTTGCCGACAGACTATCAAACCATTGTCGATTGCAAACGAGCAAGAGCACACCAAAAAAATGGCCGGTTAGGCTCACATACGGGTGGTTCTCATAAATCTTGAAGTTGTTATAGTTGGTAAGCGGGTTCTCTTGCGCCTGCACTTCACCCGACTTCAGCACCTGCTTCAATTCACTGACATCCGTTGTGACCGCGGTGAACCCAAGTGCATTTAAGGATTCACGATAGATTGCACTGTCCAGTGTGCGAATCTTCAACCCCTGCATATCAGTGGGCGTACGCAAGGGTCGGACCGAGTTAGAAATATGTCTAAACCCGTTATCCCAAAACCCCAATACCTTGAAGCTTGAGTTTTGTCCGAGCTGATCACTTAACCACTGCCCAGCCGAATGATCTAGCGCGGCCAAGGCGGCCTCACGATTTTTCACGGTGAATGGCAAATCAAGCGCGGCTAAGTCACTTGCGTAAGCCGTCAAATAGCCTGATGCCGCATAACAGATTTGCCGAGTACCTAGATTGACGCTTTGGAATAGTTGCCCAGCCGTTTCACCCTGCGCTGTGACGTCAAGTGCTGTGGTGATGGGGCCAAAGAGCTCGCAGGCCTTAAGTGATTGCTCAAGGGAGGTCAACGAAGCACTTAGTATCGACCCACTCCCCTGATAACCGCCTAGGCTAAGTGCCGCAAGGTTCGACATCGATCAACCGCCCTTAATATTTGCATCCTTGATGATGGTTTGCCACTTAACGAAATCATGTTGCATGATTTTACTAAGTTGCTCAGGCGATTTGGGCCAAGGATCCAAGCCGGCATTCGACATTTTCTGTTGAATCGCAGGATCATTGACGACGCTCTGTGTCTGCTTACGAAGCTCGGCTAAGGCAGCAACGGAAATCCCTTTCGGTGCGAACAGAGCAATCCAAGAGGAGTAGTCGTAATCCTTCACGCCTTGCTCAATCAGCGTAGGAATGTCTGGATATTGTGGATGACGTTCGGTGCCGCAATAGCCGATCAAACGAACGCGCTTGTCTGCCAAAAACGGTTTCGCCAAAGACAACGCCATGGGCATGACCTGAACTTCACCTGAAGCGACTGCAAGCGTCGCTTGGCTCGCACCACGATAAGGCACGTGCGTGAGCTTGACCTTTGCGTAGGCACTGAACATCTCTGCTGCCAAATGCTGCGGGCTACCGATCCCACCCGAAGCGTAATGAATACGGTCCGGCTCTTTACGTGCGAGCTGCACGAGATCCTGAATATTTTTAATTGCAGAGCTGCTCGGCACCGCAAAGAAGGTCGGAATATTCGCAAGCCCGGCAATGGGCTCAAACTCTGTGAGCGTATTGACCTTAACGTTTTGCGGTTGCAGATGGGGCAAGATCGTCAAGATGCTGTTGTTCAGCGCAGCTAACGTTTGACCATCTGGCTTGGCTCGCGCCATCCGATCCAAGCCAACAATTCCGCCAGCGCCCAGAACGTTCTCAACAACGAAGTTAGTATCCATAGCTGTCGACAGTGCTGCGGTCACATAACGAACCGCAACATCAGATGCGCTTCCCGCTTGAAGGGGAAGCACCACTGTCACCGGATTACCAAAGACATGCTTTTGAGCGATGGCCAAGGTAGGCCAAAGAGCCGCCCCGAATGTTGCTGCACCGAATTTTAGAAAAGCTCTTTTTAGCATGGTGCCTCCGGGCGCCTGAAACGGCTAGATAATAAATCCATTCTCGTGCATTCAATTTACTCTGTTTTATAGCGAGCAACAACCACCCATCCTGCACCGCATCGCCATCACTGAGCCAAATCAGTTGAGACAACTCACCCTAATCGATCTGCAACTTCAAATCCCCAATCAAACCGCCCCAGACTCGCGCTTCGCTCTCAGCGCGCTTCTGAATATCCGCAGGTGTACCAGGGATCGGGAAGAGGAACTGGTCATTGAGTTTTTGCGCAATCGGCGGATCCGTTAGGAATTGATTCACCGCTGCAGAGATTTTTTTCGTCACCGCTGCGTCCATTTTTGCTGGGCCAATCAAGGCATACCAACCAGGAAGCGCTGGCATGTTAGGGGCCAGCTCTTTCAGAAGCGGTACCTCTGCCAACTGAGCGGAGCGACTTTCACCGGACTGCGCTAGGGCAATCACCTTCCCCCCTTTGATTTGGCTCAAGCCTGTTGCGGTCGTGACAGTCATCAAGTCAGCCTCACCGGCAACCACAGCCATCAAGGCAGGTCCGGAGCTCTTGTAGGGAATATGGCGGATCTTTATACCGGATCGCAAGCCAATCATTTCACTATAGAGATGGGTCGAGTTGCCAACGCCGGCGCTCGCAAACTTCACGACATCAGGCTCAGCCTTCGCCTTCTTAATCAGATCACTCCACGATTTGATGCCACTATTCACGCTTGCTACAAGAACAAAGCCAGCATCGGCAACAGGAGAGATGAACGTGAAATCCTTCAAGGGATCAAACGGCACGTTCTTGTATAAAAATTGGTTGAAACTCACCAAAGAAACGCTGGTGAGCATGAGCGTATAGCCATCGGGCTGTTCACGCTGCACAAGCTGCGAGGCAATGATGCCATTTGCGCCGGGTTTGTTATCGACGACAACAGATTGCTTCAAAGATTTCGACATATGCTCTGCGAGCATGCGCCCCACTAAGTCAGCACCCGAACCTGGCGCCTGCGGAATCACAAGCTTGATCGGACGCGACGGGTACTCCTGACTATTTGCGAGATTCACAACAGTCGCGGACCACACACACAGAACAGACGCAAACAAACGACGGAATACATTTTGCATTTAAGTCATCCTAACAAGTAAGCAAAGTTTAGTTACTAGGGTAATTTCTATTTACTGCATATAGTATGGGTTATCTAAATATAAAGCGATCAATCATGTCTGACAACGATCTACGCAGCCCCGCCTGGAAAATTACTCCCTCTGAATATC
>CAJBTJ010000326.1 GCA_903958565.1 uncultured beta proteobacterium | reverse complement strand
GCCAGGCGGGTGATCTGAACTTCGAGCGCGTCATTATTGAAACGACGGGCATGGCCAACCCAGGCCCTGTCTGCCAGACCTTTTTCATGGACGACGATATCGCTGAGTACTACCGCCTGGATGCGGTCGTCACAATCGTTGACGCTAAACACGGTATGGAAACGCTGGACGTTCAGGAAGAAGCGCAAAAGCAGGTCGGCTTTGCCGATCGCATCCTCGTCTCCAAAAAAGATCTGGTCTCAGATGCCGACTTTGCGGCCCTACGCCGTCGCATTGTGCACATGAACCCGCGCGCTTCCATTGAAGTCGTGAATTTCGGTGAAACAGATCTCAAGCAAATTCTGGATATCAGCGGCTTTAACCTTAATACGATTCTGGATATCGACCCCCAGTTTCTGGCCGACGAACATCCGGATGCTGCACATGATCATGACCACGATCATGATCACGATCACCACCATGCGCATGATCACCATCATGACCATGACCACGATCATGCGAACTGCTCGCATCCTGATCATCATCACCCAAAACCTGCGCACGATGACTCTATTGGCGCATTTGTATTCAAGTCAGACAAGCCTTTCGACCCAGAGCGCTTAGAAGAGTTTTTAGGCGGCGTGGTGCAAGTCTATGGCCCCGATCTGCTGCGTTACAAAGGTATTTTGTACATGAAAGGCATCAACAAGCGCATGTTGTTTCAGGGCGTGCACATGTTGATGGGTGCCGAACCCGGCAAACCCTGGCTCGCTAACGAGAAGAAATCCACCAAAATGGTTTTTATCGGGCGTAAGCTGCCCCAGGAGATCTTTACCAAAGGTCTGGAGCAGTGCCTAGCGAAGTAGTATCTCTGCGCCTGCGCGCAGAATTTATTTTATGGAGTCCTTTATGGCAACCAAGGCAGCAAAACCCGTAGCAGGCAAGGCGAGCGCAAGTAAAGCCGCCGCCCCCACCAAAGCCGCCGTAACGAAAAAGCCGTCCGCGCCCGTAAAGAGTGCTGTGACTGTCAAACCCGCACCCGCAAAGAGTGCTGTCGCCGCCAAACCCGCACCCGCCAAACAACAGCCCACACCCAAAGCTCCTGCCGCGAAAACACCCGCAAAACCGGCAACCAAGGTTGCTGCCAAGTCCGCTCCTGTGAAAGTAGCGCCCGCTGTCCAAGCAAAAGCGGCCAAGAAAAAACCTTTCAATGCTGGCGATTTGTCTGAAAACAATCTCCCTACAGAAAGCGAACTGCTGCGCATGCCCGAATCGGAATACATGAGCGAGCGTCAGCTTGGTTTCTTCCGTGACCGCCTGCGTCAACTCGAACAAGAAATCCTAAGCAATGCCGGCGCTACGACCGAGCATCTGCGGGAAACACAGTTCGTCCCCGATCCCGCTGACCGCGCTACGATCGAAGAAGAGCACGCGCTTGAGTTGCGCACCCGCGACCGCGAGCGCAAGCTACTCAAGAAAGTGCAACAGTCCATTGCACGCATCGACTCAGGGGAGTATGGCTGGTGCGACGAAACCGGTGAGCCGATTGGTCTGCGTCGTTTGCTGGCACGCCCAACCGCCACGCTGTCGCTCGAAGCGCAAGAGCGTCGCGAAATGCGTCAAAAGATGTTTGGGGATTAAACGTCAGCGTTTAGTTTCCGCTTTTACGAATCATCGCCAACTGGGCACACTCCAATTATCTAGAGTGTGCCCTTGTTCTCTCTAGAGTGTGTATATGGAACAATTTCACGGCACCACCATCGTTTGCGTGCGACGCGGCAACCAAGTGGCATTGGGTGGCGATGGCCAGGTCACGCTTGGCAACATCATCATCAAAGGCACGGCACGTAAAATTCGCCGTCTGTATCACGACAAGATTCTGGCCGGCTTCGCAGGCGCGACTGCGGATGCGTTCACGCTACAAGAGCGCTTTGAAGGCAAACTCGAAAAATATCAAGGGCACCTGATGCGGGCCGCCGTCGAGCTGACACGAGACTGGCGCACCGATCGGGTACTGCGTCGGCTCGAGGCCATGCTCATTGTGGCCGATCGTGAACACACCCTTGTGCTGACAGGTAACGGCGACGTCCTAGAGCCCGAAAACGGTTTAGCCGCGATTGGTTCGGGCGGCGCTTATGCGCAATCCGCTGCGATGGCACTGCTGCGTCATACTGAACTTTCGCCGCACGATATCGTCAAACAATCGCTCGAGATCGCGGGCGACCTCTGCATCTATACCAATCAGCAACACCTGATTGAAACACTGGAATAAGCTGGAATCACCATGTCTGCTTCATCGATGACCCCGAGTGAAATCGTGTCCGAACTTGACAAGAATATTGTCGGGCAACAAAAGGCCAAGCGTTCGGTCGCTGTCGCGTTGCGCAACCGCTGGCGTCGTCAGCAAGTAACCGAACCCCTGCGCAGCGAGATTCATCCAAAAAATATTCTGATGATCGGACCAACGGGCGTTGGCAAAACTGAGATCGCTCGTCGCTTAGCCAAACTCGCTGATGCACCCTTCATCAAAATCGAAGCAACCAAATTCACTGAGGTCGGCTATGTGGGCCGGGATGTCGACACGATTATTCGCGACCTCGCTGAAATCGCCATCAAACAAACGCGTGAACAAGAAATGAAACGTGTGCGGACCTTGGCCGAAGATTCCGCCGAAGACCGTATTCTGGATGTGCTGCTCGCTCCGCCTCGGGCGGCCGATGGGTCACCCATCCGCGAAGAAAACGCGACACGCCAAACCTTTCGCAAACGTTTACGTGAAGGGCAGCTCGACGCGACCGAAATTGAAATCGACGTGGCGCAGACAATGCCTAAGATGGATATCATGACGCCGCCCGGCATGGAAGACATGGCCGAGCAGCTCAAAGGCATGTTCGCCGGACTGTCACAAGACAAAAAGAAATCGCGCAAGATGACCGTCAAGGAAGCCTTCAAACTCCTAGTCGAGGAAGAAGCCTCCAAACGCATCAATGAAGACGATCTCAAAACGATTGCGATCAATAAGGTCGAGCAGCACGGCATTGTATTTCTGGACGAGATCGACAAAATCGCAACCCGTCAGGAAACCGGCGGTGCGGATGTATCACGCCAAGGCGTGCAGCGCGACCTATTACCGCTTGTCGAAGGCACGACCGTCACGACTAAATACGGCATGATCCGCACGGATCACATCTTATTTATCGCCTCCGGTGCATTCCACCTGTCGCGGCCTTCGGATCTCATTCCTGAGTTGCAGGGACGGTTTCCGATTCGCGTTGAACTTGAATCGCTCACAGCCAAAGACTTTGTGCGTATTCTCTGTGACACCGATGCCTCACTCACGAAGCAGTACACCGCACTACTTGCGACTGAGGACGTGCAACTGACCTTCACAGAAGAAGGCGTCGCACGCTTGGCTGAGCT
>CAJBTJ010000325.1 GCA_903958565.1 uncultured beta proteobacterium | reverse complement strand
GTCCCCGGGCCCATGGATCGAGCGATCGACATGGGACTCTGCCGCAAAGTTCAGTACGGCGCGTGGTTTGTGTTGGGCGAGTAACGAGTCAACCACGGCGCGATCGCCAATATCCCCTTGCACGAAGATGTGCCGGGGGTCCTTGGCGATTGAAGACAGATTAGCCAAATTACCAGCATAAGTGAGCTTATCGAGGTTGACCACGGGCTCGTCATGCTGGGCGAGCCAGGTATGTACAAAATTACTGCCGATAAAGCCAGCACAGCCAGTGACAAGAATCATGGGGATCCTCAGGGTTGAAATTATGGCAAATTCTACTCTTTTCCGGCTGTGCGTTCGCCGTTCGTCAGCGGCAAAGTCGTGGATGAAACGACCTAAGTGCTCAAGCCTAAAGCCAAAGCGGCCGAGTAGGAAACGCTGTTCACGCGATCGATAACAAAAATATGATCCCTGCGTCCGACGGGTTTTCAGACCCCCATGTTCAATCTAAGCTCTGCTCACATTAAAAAAGGAGAAGGTCATGTTCAAAGTCAGTAACGTTCTTTTTGCAGTCTCTCTCGTTGTCGCGCTGCCTCAGTTCGCGTTTGCTCAAGTTAACGACGCCTCGATACGGATTGAAATTTCAGATATTCGCAACGCAACTGGCGTTGTTGGTTGTTTGATCTTTAATGCGCCAGACGGCTATCCAGACTCGCATGAAAAAGCGCATCAGGAAACGCATGTGCCGATTGTGTCGGGTGCTGCGGTGTGTGAGTTCAAGAATTTAGCTCCCGGCGAATATGCTGCGATTGTCATTCACGATGAGAATCGTAACGGGAAGCTCGATAAGAATTTTCTAGGAATTCCACGTGAAGGGTATGGCGCCTCGAATAACGTCAGGCCAGCGATGTCTGCGCCGGGGTACAAAGAGGCAGCCTTTACCGTCAAGGCAGGGTCTCCAACTGCCATTGCGATCAAGATGGGGTATTGACCATGGACAATCTGAATAATAGAACTGCCTTAGTGACGGGCGCTTCCTCGGGAATCGGAGAGGCCATTGCGAGAAAACTCGCTGCGGCTGGTGCCCATCTCGTGTTGGTTGCGCGGTCAGAGTCAGCGCTGTCTCGTCTTGCCGTCGAACTAAAAGAGGCGTACGGCTCGCGCTGCACGGTAATTACGGCAGACCTATCCACGACCGGTGGTCCTGTGGAGGTGCAGCGAGAAATTGAGTTGAAAAATATCGAGATCGATATTCTCGTTAATAACGCAGGTTTTGGAACCTACGGTCCCTTTGAGACCCTCGCTGCTGAAACTGAGCGTCGCGAAATTGCGGTGAACATCTCTGCGCTCGTAGGACTCACGCATGCATTTATCCCTGGCATGCTGGAGCGACGATCAGGTGCCGTTCTGAATATTGCTTCCACCGCGGCCTTTCAACCGGCTCCCTATATGGCGGTATATGCGGCAACCAAGTCGTTTGTGTTAAGTTTTAGCGAGGCACTTTGGGCAGAGTTTCAAGGACGCGGAGTGCATGTTGCCGCTTTGTGTCCTGGCCCAGTCGATACCGGCTTTATCGACAAGTTAGGCGATGCCTCCATCAGGCAGACTTCCGTTTTTTCAAAGACAGTGAAACCCGAGCAGGTGGCAGAGAAAGCACTGGAGGCGCTACAGAGCCCAAATCCGACTCATATTGTAGGTTTTAAGAACTGGCTTCTAGCGAATTCAGTCAGACTGGCGCCGCGGCGCGTTGTGGCCAAAGCGGGCGCGGGCTTATTGAGACCGGCTAGCGTCAAACCCCTACCTTGACTCTTCTTTAGACTTCACACATTAGACATAGCAGCGCGCTTGTTCAAACAAAGGCCCTGGTTACCCTATGAGACTGGACAGAAGTACTTATCATCATGGCGATTTGCGTCAAACGTTGCTGGATATCAGTGTTGGAATTATAGAAAAAAAGGGGATCGAGGCGCTCAATCTAAGAGTCGTTGCGTCACTGGCGGGCGTGTCTTCAGGAGCGCCCTACCATCATTTTGCTGGCCGCACGCAATTGATTTCAGCGATTGCGGATGAGGGTTTCGGAATACTCGAGAAGTCGATGAGGAGTGCATCCGCGAGGACTGGTGACGCCGCTCACGCAAAGTTGGAGGCGCTTGGACAAGCCTACGTGCGCTTCGCGATGAGGTATCGCGGCCACTTTCGGGCGATGTTTCGTGCGGAGGGCGATAGCCAAGCAGACACTGCGTTAACCAGCGCGGGCAATCGCGTTTTTCAAATGCTTTGCGATGTAATCGAGGCGTCTCAGACGCAAGGCACAATTCCACAAGGTGATCCACAGCCGTTTGTGCTCCTGACGTGGACAGCGATGCATGGCTTGTCCACACTCTTGGTTGATGGTGGTTTAAAAAAAATTAACTATTCGCCAAAAGATTTAGCTCCGTTGATGACCAATTTACTTAAGCGGTCATTGGCAGCACTTGCCGAGCAACGGCATAGTTAAAAGCATCAAAATTTTTAATTGCTCAATCAATAAGGAAAAGTAAATTATGATTTACAAAGATCGAATGACCGCACATCTTGAGGGTGACTTTGTCGTTTTCTTAATCGGGATGAGATTTAATCAGCTCTGGAAAGTGCACAAGTGGTTGCCCGTTCTGCTGGCGATGCCCAAAATGTTGAAAGAGCTATATGCGAATCCTCACTTAGGGTTGATTCATCATGAAATGTGGATTTCGCGAACGGTGGTTCTTGTGCAGTATTGGCGATCCATGGATCAGTTACTTGAATATGCAAAAAGTAAGGATGCTGAGCATCTCCCTGCCTGGCGACGATACAACCGCGCTGTAGGTAAGGATGGGTCGGTTGGAGTTTGGCACGAAACATATATGGCAAAGCCGGGAACTTACGAAAATGTATACGTCAACATGCCCGCGTTTGGGTTAGGCAAAGCCGGCGTGCTCGAAAAAGTTGCCGCAAAGCGAGAGGCTGCGATAGAAAGGCTCGCACGCTCTTAGGTCCAGCGCACAATATCTCGCATCTATTCGCGCTCCTGTAAAACCCCCTCCAATTAGGGGGTAGTCAGCGTTTTGGAGATCACCTATGGTTGTGTGAAGAGGCTTCGGAGTCCTTATATGTTCACGCAAATTGGCTTAGACAATATTTGGCGAGAGGCCAAGGCCGGCGTGTATTCCTTTTTTTCGGATGTCGAAATCGTATGCGATTGCGAATATGAGC
>CAJBTJ010000324.1 GCA_903958565.1 uncultured beta proteobacterium | reverse complement strand
GATCGCAATCGGTACCAGCCATGGCGCATATAAATTCACGCGCAAGCCTACAGGCGATATTTTGTCGATTTCGCGTATTAAAGAAATCAACAAGCGTTTGCCCAATACCCATTTGGTGATGCACGGTAGCTCAAGCGTCCCACAAGAATTGTTGGCTGAGATTCGACAATTTGGCGGCGACATGAAAGAAACCTACGGTGTGCCTGTTGAAGAAATTCAAGAAGCCATCAAGTTCGGCGTGCGTAAGATCAACATCGATACAGATATCCGTTTAGCGATGACTGGCGCGATTCGCCGCTTCTTTGCAGAAAACCCCGGCAAGTTTGATCCGCGCGAATATTTGAAGCCAGCACGCGAAGCCGCAAAAGGTATTTGTATCGCGCGTTACCAACAGTTTGGTACCGCTGGCCAAGCGAGCAAGATCAAGGTCATTCCCTTGAAGGATGTAGCGGCCCAGTATTCGGCCGGCAAGCTGTCACAGGTCGTGCAATAGTGGCTGCAGCGCTGTATCAATCCAGCATTAAGTCCTTGCCGCTGCTCGCGCGCGGCAAGGTGCGAGACATGTATGCAGTGGGTGATGATAAGTTGCTTATCGTGGCCTCTGATCGGATTTCCGCATTCGACGTCATCCTGGATGACCCCATTCCGGGTAAAGGTCAGGTCTTGAAAGAGCTGACCGATTTTTGGCTCGAGAAGTTGGCGCACATCTTGCCCAATCACTCTACTGGTGTGAAACCGGAAGATGTCGTGACGGCCGAGGAGCGCGATCAGGTGGTCGGCCGTGCCGTGGTGGTCAAGCGGTTAAAGCCCATTATGGTTGAAGCCGTTGCGCGCGGCTATTTGATCGGTTCCGGTTGGAAAGACTATCAACAGTCGGGCGCTGTGTGCGGAATTGCCTTGCCCGCGGGCTTGAAGCAGGCGGGTAAGTTGCCACAGCCGATTTTTACGCCGGCCGCCAA
This sequence comes from uncultured beta proteobacterium, assembly GCA_903958565.1. Taxonomy (GTDB): domain Bacteria; phylum Pseudomonadota; class Gammaproteobacteria; order Burkholderiales; family Burkholderiaceae_B; genus Zwartia. The sequence goes on along the minus strand of CAJBTJ010000324.1, from coordinate 2,536 downwards.
GGCTGAGGTCGGTTTGCATGATGAGAACGTTGATTTCGATCACGTGATTAAAGAAGTCGGGCGTGACATGGCTGAGCGTATTCGCGAGGTCACGCTACGTTTGTACTCCGAGGCCGCAACGTTTGCAGCAACGAAAGGCATCATGATTGCCGATACAAAATTTGAGTTTGGTCTGGATGCGAACGGTACCTTGCACCTGATGGATGAGGTGTTGACACCTGACTCGTCACGCTTTTGGCCTGCCGATGGCTACAAAGAAGGGATGAGCCCGCCATCCTTTGATAAACAATTTGTGCGTGATTGGCTTGAAACACAAGACTGGGGCAAGACCCCACCTGCGCCAAGATTACCAGCGGATGTGATCGCCAAAACAGCCGCCAAATATCGTGAAGCACTTGATCGACTCACGGCGTAAAAAAGGTTTGTTATGAACGCACCTGCTAGCTCTGCCACACCCGTTGTTGGTGTCATCATGGGGTCCTCGAGTGATTGGGAGGTGATGCAGCATGCGGTCGCCATGCTCAATGACTTTGGTGTCGTGTGCGAGACACGTGTAGTGTCTGCACACCGTATGCCCGCGGATATGGCTGAGTACGGTGCCGCTGCCGCTGGCCGTGGTTTGCGCGCAGTGATAGCCGGAGCCGGTGGCGCTGCACATTTGCCTGGCATGATGGCCGCCTTGACCGAGGTGCCTGTCTTTGGTGTTCCAGTCCCCTCACGTTATTTGCGCGGTGAAGATTCCTTGTTGTCGATTGTTCAAATGCCTAAGGGTGTTCCCGTCGCGACCTTCGCGATTGGTGAAGCGGGTGCTGCCAACGCGGCGCTGCATGTGATTGCCAACCTGGCCACGACGGACGTCGCCTTGCGGGAAAAACTCAAGGCCTTTCGTGCGCGACAGACTGAGGCCGCGCGTGCGATGAAGGTACCTTTGTGATTGCACCGGGTCAGTGGTTAGGTTTGATGGGTGGCGGTCAACTGGGACGCATGTTTTGTCATGCGGCTCAGGCGTTGGGTTATCGCGTGGCGGTATTGGATCCCGCAAGTGAAGGCCCTGCGGCCTCAGTCGCGGATATGCATATCCAGGCTGAGTATGACGACCAAGCGGCACTACTGAAGCTCGCGCAACGTTGTCGTGCCGTCACGACTGAGTTTGAAAACGTACCTGCGCAAAGCTTGCAGGCGCTCGCAGCCCACTGTCGTGTCACACCGGGTGCGCACGCGGTGGAGATCGTCCAAGATCGCATTGCAGAGAAAGCCTTTATTGTTTCGCAAGGGGTTGCTGTTGCACCCTATGCTGCGATTCGCGCTGAGACGGACTTGCGATCGGCACCCCCAACACTTTTTCCGGGAATCCTCAAGGTTGCGCGTTTGGGGTATGACGGCAAAGGCCAGGCCAGAGTGCGCAGTTGCGACGAGGCGCTTAAAGCCTTTGCAGAGTTTGGAAGCGTGCCCTGCGTGCTCGAGGCGATGCTGGATCTGAAAGAAGAACTGTCAGTCGTGCTTGCGCGTGGGCTCGATGGAGCCTGTGAAGTGTTTCCGGTTGCGCGCAATGTGCACGAGCAAGGGATTTTGGCGGTCTCGACACTCGACACCCAGCCGGCCGCCATGACTGAGCGTGCGACCCAGGCGGCGCTAGCGATTGCGCGCGGCTTGAAATACGAAGGCGTGATGTGTGTGGAATTCTTTGTGTTGGGCGACGGCCAGTTGTTGGTCAACGAGATTGCACCGCGTCCACATAACAGTGGTCATTTCAGTATGAATGCCTGTGTGACGAGTCAGTTCGAGCAGCAGGCTCGGGTCATGGCTGGGTTGCCCTTGGGGAGCACTCGTCTGCTGGCACCGGTGGTGATGTTGAATATTTTGGGTGATGTTTGGTATCCCGCGCACGATGGAGTGCAGGCCGAACCTAATTGGGCGGGTGTGCTGGCAATCAAAGGAACTTCTCTGCATTTGTACGGGAAGCGGGAGGCGCGGCGCGCTCGTAAAATGGGTCACGTCAATTGCACGGGTCGCAGTCTTGCCGAGGCGGTCGCTGCAGCAAATCAGGTGGTCGGTCTCTTGCGACTACCTGTCGCTGCGACGACGTGATGTGCGAGCGCCTGCGTGATGGCTGCGAAGCAAGTTCAATTGAATAGCCAGACCGTGAGCGGTCAGGTTTTTGCGTCCGATGCGCAGATTGATCGTGCGGTCAAGGTGCTGTCCGAGGGCGGCCTCGTGGCCTTTCCGACTGAAACAGTCTATGGCTTGGGTGCGGATGCCGAGAGTGTCGACGCGGTCAACAGCATCTATCGTGCAAAAGGTCGGCCTCAGAATCATCCTGTGATCGTGCATGTCGCGCCGGAAGCCGATCTAGCCTATTGGGTTGACACCGTTCCCCCTGAGGCTCAACTGCTGATTGATGCATTTTGGCCCGGCCCCTTAACCTTGATTTTGAAGCGCGCGGCACATATTCCCGATGTAGTGAGTGGGGGTCAAGATAGTGTGGGGCTGCGCTGCCAACACGCCAGTGGCGTATTTCATGTCGTAGCCGTAGCGG
>CAJBTJ010000323.1 GCA_903958565.1 uncultured beta proteobacterium | reverse complement strand
TTTATGAAATAAATAGTCAACAAATATGGGCACAATAGTACGATCCTAAGGAGACGCTTTATGTGCGGAATCGTTGGTGCAGTCGCTTCACGCGACATCACCCCAATCTTGGTCGAAGGCCTTAAGCGGCTCGAGTATCGCGGTTATGACTCGTGTGGGGTGGCCGTCTACGATAACGGTGGCTTGCGCCGTGCGCGCAGCACAGACCGGGTTGCTGAGTTGGCAGCGGACATCGCGCGCAACCATATCGCCGGCTTTACCGGTATCGCCCACACCCGTTGGGCGACGCACGGCGCACCGGTCACGCGTAACGCCCACCCACATTTTTCTGCCCTTGGGGCCGAAGAACCGAGCGTCGCCTTGGTGCATAACGGCATTATTGAGAATCACGAGGCGCTACGAGCAGAGCTTCAGGCCGCCGGCTTCACCTTTGAGAGCCAGACAGACACCGAGGTGATCGCGCACTTGATTCGCCATGTGTATAACGGCGACTTGCTTGAGGCCGTACAGCAAACCGTGCGTCGTTTGCATGGCGCGTATGCAATCGCCGTATTTTGTCGCGACGAGCCGCATCGCATCGTGGCGGCTCGCCAAGGGTCCCCTCTCGTGATTGGCCGGGGGAAGGAGGAAAACTTTTTAGCATCCGATGCGTTAGCGCTTGCGGGCACAACTGACCAAATTATTTATCTTGAAGATGGTGATGTCGCGGACCTACAGTTGGGAAACGTCTGGATCATGGATCAGTCGGGCAAGCGCGTCGATCGGAAAATTAATACGGTGCATGTTCATACGGGTGCGGCGGAGCTTGGCCCATATCGCCATTACATGCAAAAGGAAATTTTTGAACAGCCGCGCGCGGTCGGGGATACGCTGGAGGACGTTGAGTCCGTCACTCCTGAGTTGTTTGGTGCGGGTGCAGGAAAGACTTTTCAAGAGATTGATCGTGTGCTCATTCTTGCTTGCGGCACTAGCTACTATGCCGGCTTAACCGCGAAGTACTGGATCGAGGCGGTTGCGAAGATCCCTGTGGCGGTTGAAATCGCAAGCGAGTATCGCTATCGTGAAAGTGTGCCGCACCCGAAAACATTGGTTGTGACGATCTCGCAGTCCGGCGAAACAGCAGATACGCTTGCCGCACTTAAGCATGCACGGGGCTTAGGGATGGAACAGACCCTCACCATTTGTAATGTATCGACGAGCGCCATGGTGCGAGAGTGCAAGCTGGCATACATCACTCGGGCAGGCGTTGAGATTGGCGTGGCGTCGACCAAAGCCTTTACAACACAATTGACGGCCTTGTTTATGTTGACCGTGGCCTTGGCGCACGCGCACGGCCGACTGCCCCAAGACCAAGAGGCGGCGCATGTCAAAGCGCTGCGCCACCTGCCCGCTGCGATTAGCGCCGTACTCGCACTTGAGCCACAAATCATGGCCTGGGCTGATCGTTTTGCGACGAAAGAGAACGCCTTATTCTTAGGTCGTGGGATGCACTATCCCATCGCACTCGAGGGTGCTTTGAAGTTAAAAGAAATTAGCTATATCCATGCCGAGGCCTACCCAGCCGGTGAACTTAAGCATGGCCCTTTAGCGTTGGTGACAGAGTCGATGCCGGTGGTGACCATTGCACCGAACGACGCCTTGCTCGAGAAGCTGAAATCGAACATGCACGAAGTGCGCGCGCGTGGTGGTGAGTTGTATGTGTTTGCCGACGCAGATACTAAGCTCGCGAGCAGCGAAGGTGTGCACGTGATCCGGATGCCTGAGAACTACGGCTTACTCTCCCCTATTCTGCACACGATCCCGCTGCAGCTGCTGGCCTATCACACAGCATGTGCCCGTGGCACAGATGTTGATAAGCCACGCAATCTGGCAAAGAGTGTAACGGTGGAATAATCGAGGGAGGATCTCTTTGGCAGAGATCCTCTCAAAATACTCCAAATACTTCCTGCGTTCTGATCTTGATTTGCTATAGTATTTATTCGGAAATTCCATAAACATAAATGATGGCTGTAACGCCATTTTATTATTTCTAATATTGCAAAGCTCGGAGATCGCATCATGGCGGGGTATGAAATTGCGTACGTAGGTGACCTAGGTGATGATTTAACGGGGCAAATGGTTGTTTATTTGGCGGCCGGATCAAATCCAATTACCGCGGAAGCATGGGAAACCTATACCCCTCCTGCGAGCTATTCCTTAAATACACCGAGGGCAATAGTTTTTAGCGAATTACATGTGCTTGGTAGCCCTTATGTCCCGACGGGTGAGTTGACATACGTGACTACCTCAGATGGTTATACCTGGCAGTCCGTTGCCGCACTGCAAAGAAGTATTTACCCCTACGTTCCGATTACTGTCAACGGTCAAACACTGTCGCCGCAGCAGGTTGCTTACTCACTAACAACTCCACCAGCAGGCGTAATACTTGTGGATAGTAATGATAAGAACCATGAGAATATTTATTATGGAATCAATGGTGAAAACGCCAGTGAAAGCCACATCCAATATTTTATAAGCGATCCTTGGGGAAATACTTACATTCTCAAGTCGGTCAATGCGGCAAATTCCACTCCAGAGTTGGTGGCAAAGGCCGTTGATGATGCAGTTTTACCGTCAGGATGGACAAAACTTACCCCGATATTTTTTCAAGAAGACACCACATTTTCTCCATCATATAGTGGCTTAAACGACAGCATTGCACACGCTAATGAATTTCGTGACAGTGCTGATAGCGCATGGATGCAAACGACGTGGTCTTCTTCAGGGCAAACCTTAAATGCAGTTGCTGAGGGTGGACTACCGATTTGGGCGGGTCCATTAGGTGGATTGCTATTAGGATCCACTGGCGATGACGTCATTTATGGCGCACAAGGTCATGACATCATCATAAGTAAAGAAGGTAATGATTTGACAGAAGGGGGGAGTGGTAATGACTATATCTTTGGTAATGAGGGAAACGATACGGTCAGTGGTGGTGTTGGAAACGACACGATCGATGGCGGGCTAGGCCACGATTTCTCACTTTACGGCGCAAACAAATCAACCATTATCGGTGCATCACAAAACGTTAGCGGTGAGGTAATAATCAAGACTGAGTTTGGAACTGACACCTTGGTTAACCTAGAGGAAGTCTTATTTGCTGATGGATATTTCTCTGTAGATGAGCTACTAGAAAATTATGCCCCTCCCGACTACACGACGAATCAAGGAAATGTGACAGCTAGCATTTACAGTGGCGCATCAAGTTTCCTGCATTTTGAAATGTTCGGCAGCAATAGCTCTGACATAGTGACTGGATCATCTAACAATGACTTTATAAATCTTTTGGGTGGAGATGATGCGGCAAATGGCGGTGGAGGCCAGGACGTTTTGGACGGCGGAATTGGATCAAACTTCTTAACGGGTGGAGCAGGACCAGATACGTTTTTCTTGGATGGTCGCGGCGGCATAAGCACGTGGTCAACTATTACCGACTTTGCCAACGAGGATAATGTAAATATCTGGGGCTGGGCCAATGACACTAGCCAACTAATCTTGTCCCTCGACAACCAAGGTGCAGAAGGATTTAAGGGTGCAACATTTCACTATGATCTTGATGGAAATGGATTGATTGATACCAGCATTACATTCTCAAATCTGGCTCTTGCATCAATACCAGGTCCAACAGCGGAGGAAGTAGCTGGGAATGGATACCTACTATTCGCGTAGGATTAGTTGTCCTTAGTCTAGGTTTTTAGACCTCATGTTGTTGCCGAATAGCCTGATCAGTTTCGGTCAACACATCAACACGCTTGCCTTGCTTTAAGACGATATGTTTGATGTACAGACCATTGACGAGATTACCCGTGCGTTTGGAATCTCATCAACCAAGGTCTATTTCGACGATTCGGTGACGG
>CAJBTJ010000322.1 GCA_903958565.1 uncultured beta proteobacterium | reverse complement strand
CCTGCGGGCGCAGACTCGCCGTACGTATCAATCCCCACCACCGCTCCATCTAGACCAACATACTTATGCCAGAAGGCTGTGACGCCTGCTTCGACGGCCACGCGTGGCATGCCTTTGGGCAGCACTGACGCGCGCCACGCCTCATCTTGCTGATCAAAGACATCCGTGCTGGGCATCGAAACTACACGCACTGCAATACCTTGCTCAGCCAAGAGTTTTTGCGCGTCGATCGCAATCGCAACTTCAGACCCCGTCGCGATAATCGCCGCGCGTGCATCTTTCGCGTCTTGCAGCACATAGCCACCACGCGCCACGTTCTTCAGTGTTTCAGTATTACGCGCAACGAAAGGTAAGTTCTGGCGCGAAAGCAATAGTGCAGTCGGGCCACCTGCATGCACATCCATCCCAATGCTGGACGGACGACCTACCGCGGCCAACCAGGCGGCTGTCGTTTCGACCGTATCGCAAGGACGCCAAACCGATAGGTTAGGGATCAAGCGCAAACTGCTCGCGTGCTCAACCGACTGGTGCGTTGGGCCGTCTTCGCCCAAGCCAATCGAGTCATGCGTAAATACATGGATCACACGTTGCTTCATCAACGCAGCCATGCGCAACGCATTACGCGAATAATCAGAGAAGGTCAGGAAGGTTCCGCCGAACGGCAAATAGCCACCATGCAGCGCCATGCCGTTCATGATCGCGGCCATGCCGAACTCACGCACGCCATAGTTGATGTGGCGACCAAACTGAACGCCTTGGAAGGTTGCCCGCACGGGGACCGCGCCTTTCCAATCGGTAAAGTTTGACCCTGTCAGGTCAGCCGAGCCACCCAACATTTCGGGTAACAGCTCAACCAAGGCGGTAATGGCTAACTGGGAGGCCTTGCGCGAAGCAATCGTCTCCGCTTTTTCATTCGTCGCTGCAAGCAGCTTGCCTGCTGCATCCGCAAAACCAGCAGGCATCTCGCCACGCATGCGGCGCACGAACTGCTGCGCATGCTCTGGATATTTAGCAGCATACGCATCAAACGTTTTTTGCCAGGCTGACTGTGCCTGCGCACCAACGGCGCGCTGATCCCAGCCCTTGTAAACCGACTCGGGAATTTCAAACGGCGCGTGGGGCCAACCGATCGCAGCGCGTGTTGCTGCAATCTCGTCTGCCCCGAGTGGTGCGCCATGCACCTTGTCCGTACCCGCCACGTTCGGCGCACCCTTACCAATCACGGTGCGACAAATCACCAACGTCGGGCGCACATGTTGCTTGCCCAGCTGATGCGCTTGCTTCAGCGCATGATCCACCGCATCCACATCATGGCCGTTATTGACCCGCACAATATTCCAGCCATAACCCTCAAAACGCTTGGCTGTATCGTCGGCAAACCAGTTCTCTACTTTGCCATCAATCGAAATGCCGTTGTCGTCATAAAGAACGACGAGTTTGGACAAGCGCAACGTGCCCGCAAGCGAACAGACTTCGTGCGAAATGCCTTCCATCAAACAACCATCACCCACAAACGCGTACGTGTGGTGGTCAACAATTGTGTGCTCGGGGCGGTTGAACTCAGCGGCCAACAAGGCCTCGGTTAGCGCCATGCCCACTGCATTGGCCAGACCCTGGCCCAAAGGGCCCGTCGTGGTTTCAACACCTGGCGTGACGCCGACTTCCGGGTGCCCCGGCGTTTTTGAGTGCAGTTGACGAAATTTACGCAACTCTTCCATGGGCAGGTCATAGCCCGTCAGATGCAGCAGCGCGTACAACAGCATGGACCCATGACCATTGGACAGTACGAAACGATCTCGATTTGCCCAGGCTGGGTCAGCTGGATTGTGTTGTAGGTGGCGCGTGAACAGCGCCTGAGCCATTTCGGCCATGCCCATCGGAGCACCTGGGTGCCCAGAATTAGCTTGCTGGACAGCATCCATCGCCAGAGCGCGGATAGCGTCGGCCAGTTTGACAGCGGTGTGGTTGGATTGGCTCATGCGATGTATCCCTGACCAAGCGGCCGCAGGATCAAAAAATGGGTTACAAAACACAAGAGTTTAGCACCCGTACATCCCCCTATATTCCAACTGAGTCACCCTGATGACAGCACCCCGTTTTTACTGCCCAGACCCAATTTCGGGCAATAAAACCCTCGTACTTCCCGCGTCTGTTGCGCATCACATCCGGGTGCGCCGTTTAGTCGCTGGTTGCGACATCGTTCTCTTTGATGGTCAGGGCGGCGAAATCACGGGAGTGCTTGATTTTGATGGAAAAACAGCGCAGGCAAGGCTTGGGGACCGCAATCCAAGAGAAGCGGAACTCGCGGGTGCGCTCACACTCATTCAAGGCCTCCCGTCTGGCGACAAAATGGATTGGGTCATCGAAAAAGCGGTCGAGCTCGGTGTGCAGCGCTTGATCCCGATTGCCGCCCAGCGCAGCGTACTCAAGCTCACGGGCGATCGCCTGGCCAAGCGCTTGCTGCACTGGCAAGGCATTGTGATCTCCGCGTCAGAGCAGTGTGGCCGCAATCGTTTAATGCAGATTTTGCCGCCTCAAAGCCTAGAGCAAACACTTACTAACAAGGATTTGGGCTTGGTACTGCTGTGCGATCCTGCTGCCGAAGAGGATCTCAGTGCCACGCTGCTTAAACAACAGACGGCGGTACAGGCAGGCATCAGCTTTCTGATTGGACCTGAGGGTGGCTGGAGCACTGAAGAGCTTCAGACTACTCGCCAATCTAAAGTGGGCAGCGTGCGCTTTGGGCCGCGGGTGCTACGCAGTGAAACCGCGGGGCTCGCGCTCGCGGCAGCCACTACCGCCCTGCTAGGCTGGTAACGGGCACTCTAGTTGAGGGTGTTTCAAGACGCACGCAGCCGAACTAACTGGGCTCGTCGCTCCAATTATGCACAACACCAGGCTTGGCGTCATCATGCCGACCGGCATGATGAATGCCATAGATAAAGACCAACTTGTTTTCGCGGGCGTAGCTGACCGTATCGTTTAAGACCTGCAAGAACTGGTGGCCATCCATCACAATGGCCGGATCGGCCGAATGAAGCTTATCGAGCACAAGCACTAAGCCGCCATCTTTTTGATCTTGCAGGGTGTCCCGCAAGCAATCAAACAAGCCTTCAAAATCACCGCCAAAAAACTGGGGGTAGTCCACTGCCTTGACGATGGCGCGGAACACCGCAGAGCGGCTACGGGCCTTATCGCAATCGGCAACACACCACGCCAGGCCATGCTCTTTTGCCGCTTCGGACACCAGGTCGCGCCCAGTCAGAGGATCAAAATCCCCCCCGCGCTTTAACAGCTGACGCAACGCCGGATCAACCGCCTTTCCCATACACATGGCTCCTTGAATAGGTTAGGACAATAACTCGGCAGTGGCTAGTTTGGAAGTAGCTGAAGCCGTTTCTTTGCCACAAGAGCACAAAAATCGATAACGTTCAGCATACACGCCCACCAACATTCAAGAGTTGCGTGGGCGCAGGATCTAGGTTTTTACTCTTTATTACAACAACTTAGCTTGCATACCACTATGCCGAGGATCATTGGCTTCGACAACAGTCAGTGCTGTCATATTGACAATACGGCGGACGGTCGCACTCGTTGTCAAAATGTGTACGGGTGCGTTGGCCCCTAACAAAAATGGACCCACCGCGACATTGCCTCCCGCGGCGGTCTTCAACAAGTTGTACGCAATATTGCCTGAGTCCACATTCGGACACACCAGCAGGTTCGCAGCCCCCTTCAAGGTGGACGAGGGCAGGATCCTCAAGCGCAATGCTTCACTCAACGCGCAATCGCCATGCATCTCACCGTCAACCTCGAGTTCCGGGGCGTTCGCTCGGATAATCTCGAGTGCTTTTTGCATTTTGCTACCCGAGGCCGAACTCCCCGATCCGAAGTTTGAACGCGATAGCAACGCAGCCTTCGGCGTCAAATTCAAACGTCGCATTTGATCGGCCGCCGCAATCGTGAATTCAGCAATTTGTTCTGCCGTGGGATCATCGTTGATGTGCGTATCGACCAGAGCTAGCGTCTGCTCAGGCAACAACAGGATATTCATCGCGGCGTAAGTCGTCGCGCCTGGACGCTTGCCAATCACTTGATCCACGAACTTAAGATGATCGTGATAGCCGCTAACCGTACCGCAAATCATTCCATCGGCATCACCCATGCGCACCATGGTCGCGCCGATCAAAGTAAGACGACGACGCATTTCGACGCGTGCCATTTCTTTGGTCACGCCATGGCGGCACATTTTTTCCCAATACACCGTCCAGTATTGATTGAAACGCTCATCAAACTCTGGGTTAGTGACTTCAACATCTTCACCAAGGCGCAAACGCAACCCAAACTTCGAAATACGATCCTTCAACACGGAGGGACGGCCCACAAGAATTGGCTTCGCAAGCTTTTCGTCGACGATGACCTGCACCGCACGCAAGACACGCTCGTCCTCGCCTTCCGTAAACACAATCCGCGCGCGTCCGCCTTCACGGACACGCGATTTAGCGGCGGAGAACAACGGCCGCATAAAAGCCCCCGAGCGATACACAAACTGCTCGAGTTGCTCGACATATGCATCGAGATCCGCAATCGGACGCGTCGCAACACCACCTTCCATCGCCGCTTTTGCCACGGCCGGAGCGATACGCACGATTAAGCGTGGATCAAACGGCTTGGGGATAAAAGAGTTCGGTCCGAAAGCGACATCGTAGTGACCGTAGGCGGCAGCGACGACTTCGCTTTGTTCTTCTTGGGCAAGCTTGGCAATTGCGACGACGGCCGCCTTTTCCATCTCACGGGTGATGGTTGTGGCACCCACATCCAACGCGCCGCGAAAAATATACGGAAAGCACAAGACGTTGTTAACTTGATTAGGATAGTCCGAGCGACCGGTTGCCATCACGATGTCATCACGCACTGCGTGCGCCTCGGCGGGAAGGATCTCAGGATTGGGGTTGGCAAGCGCTAGGATCAAGGGACGAGCGGCCATCACCTTCACCATCTCAGGCTTGAGCACGCCACCCGCTGACAAACCAAGAAACACATCAGCTTCAGAAATAATATCCGCCAGTTTGCGCGCATCGGTTTTTTGCGCAAAGCGCTGCTTGTCAGGATCCATAAGAGTGGTACGACCCTCGTACACGACACCTTCAATATCCGACACCCAAATGTTTTTAAGCGGCAACCCAAGGTCAACCATCAGGTCCAGGCACGCTAGCGCCGCAGCGCCTGCACCGGACACTACCACTTTTACTTTATCAATTTCTTTCCCAACAACCTTCAACCCATTGATAAAGGCGGCAGATACACAGATCGCTGTTCCATGCTGATCATCATGGAACACAGGGATGCGCATGCGCTCACGCAATTTACGCTCAACGATAAAGCACTCGGGCGCCTTGATATCTTCTAAGTTGATGCCGCCAAAGGTTGGCTCAAGTCCCGCGATAATCTCGACGAGTTTAAGAGGATCTTGTTCGTTAATTTCGATATCAAACACATCGATGCCCGCAAACTTCTTAAACAAAACGGCCTTACCCTCCATCACAGGCTTAGACGCCAACGGGCCGATGTTGCCTAATCCAAGCACCGCTGTGCCGTTGGTGATGACGCCGACCAAATTCCCACGCGCGGTGTAGCGAAATGCATTCGCAGGGTCCGCAACGATTTCTTCGCACGCCGCCGCAACACCTGGCGAATACGCCAGGGCCAAGTCCCGTTGGTTAGACAGCATCTTTGTCGGAGCAATCGAGATTTTGCCGGGGCGGCCCTGCTCGTGATATTCGAGCGCGGCTTTGCGAAACGTTTCTTCCATAATGAAGAGCACCAATGAATTCAATAAGAGAAGTTAATTTTAGTCGCTTTAGTCGGGAATCGATCCGAAAACCCCAGTTGGGTCAAGTATCTGCTTCACGGCTCGATCGATCGGTGCGAAATCAATCGGCAAGACTTTGACAGAAGTGTGCGTCGGCGACTCAGAGCTCACAAACCAAACCGTCTGCACCCACCCTAACGCTCCACCATGACCATTGAACAGCCACGCCAGATTAGGTTCTAGAGGAGCCGTCGGTCGCAGCGCATCGAGCCGATAACGCAGGGGCCAATCCTCGACAGACGTACTACTCTCGAGCGGCACACTGTATGCCAGTTCGAATAGCTTCGGGATCATTCGTTGCGTCGTCAAGCTTCGCAATGGTGCTTGCGCACTCGCCCCAAAAGGGCCGAACACCTCGGATGTACCGTCAGCCAATAACGCCTGTATCTGCAATACACCACTGAGATGGCACTGCCCCGCGGGCCACCCACCACCGCGACGACTCGCCACCCATTGCGCCACGGTTTGCTGGGGATCTGCCTGGATCACTGCCTGTATACCGACCCCCTGTAGCACGCTGACTAAGCTGCCCGCGTCTGCCCGCCAAATCGTTTGCTCCGCATCGACTGCGACCACATTCGCCCAAGGCGCCTGCGACGACACCCACAGCGCGCCACGACCAACGAGCGGTCGTACCTCTGCGTCGGCAAGCAAGTACTGCACACCAAACTCACGACACAAAGCAAAGGCATGGGTGAGATCGCCCTCGCGAGCAGGCTCAAGCCAAGCCTGCATCGTCTCCTGGCTCTCATCCCAGCGCACGCGCCCCTGGCAGGTACGCGCCAGTCTCGCGCAAAACATCCCCCAGGGTGTTGCCGGTGTGCGGCGTCCTGTTAAGAAACTACGTCGCGAAGGTTTTGTAACCACTACAATTCGTGTCCAGGTTGGAGAGATCAGATATGACAGCACTCGCGGCACGTACGCATGACACCGTCACGTTTCACGCGGTCGAGCTTTTAAAAGAGGCCTCGGCCCTTACCCGCTCAGGGATCGACATTATCAGCCTTGGCGTAGGTGAACCAGACTTTACAGCCGCACCGCGGGTCGTGGCGGGCCTCGAAAGCGCCGCACGTGCCGGCAAAAGTGGCTACTCACCCCCTGCGGGCTTGCCGGAACTGCGCGAAGCCATTGCCGATTTTTACACGAACCAGCTCGGCGCGCGCGTCGACCCCGCCCGTGTGATCGTCACCTCGGGCGCGAGTGGCGCCCTGTTGCTCGCCGCGATGGCCTTAGTCAACCCAGGCGATGAAGTCCTGATGCCCGATCCTTGCTACCCACCCAACCGCAACTTCGTTGGGGCAGCCGGTGGCACGACCAAACTCATTCCCACAAGCGCCTCCACCCGCTTTCAACTCAGTGCAGCCGATATCGCCCATCACTGGGGTTCTCAAACGCGTGGTGTGCTGATTGCCTCGCCGAGCAACCCGACAGGCACCTCCATTACGCGGGATGAACTGGGCCGTATTTTTAAAGAAGTGCGTGCGCGCAATGGTTTTGTCATGATGGACGAGATTTATCTCAGTCTGTCCTACGACGGCACACCACAGTCGGCCCTCGCTCTAGACGACGACATCATCATCCTCAATAGTTTCTCGAAATATTTCAATATGACGGGCTGGCGCCTTGGCTGGATGATCGTGCCCCAACACCTCGTCGCGCCGATTGAGAAAATGGCCGCGAGCCTGGCCATCTGTGCGCCCACACTTGCCCAGCATGGCGCGCTCGAATGCTTTCACCCTGAATCACTCGCCTTGTACGAAACACGGCGCGAAGCATTTCGTCAAAGACGCGACTACCTTGTGCCCGCCTTGAGCGCTTTAAACATTACTGTGCCCGTCACGCCTGACGGCGCTTTTTACGTCTATGCTGACATCTCGGCACACGCTTCGGATAGCAGCGCATTCTCAGCTGCGTTATTACACGGCGCACGCGTGGCGGCAGTTGCGGGCTTGGATTTTGGTCCCGCACACGCTGCACACACAATGCGCTTTGCGTACACAACGAGTATTGAACGCCTGCAAGAAGCCATACACCGTATCAAAACCTTCCTCGGCTAACCGACACACAAACGACCTCATCGCTTCTAACGCTCAAAGGGTAGTCACGTTGAAATACAAAGATCTCAGAGACTTCATCTCACAACTCGAGCGCAATCAAGACCTCAAGCGCATTCAAGTCCCTGTTTCGACCTCATTAGAAATGACCGAAATCTCTGACCGCGTCCTCAAAGCAGAAGGACCCGCACTGATTTTTGAACAGCCAACGCATCACGGCACGCGTACAAGCATGCCGGTCCTGACAAACTTATTCGGGACACCCAATCGTGTCGCACAGGGCATGGGGGCTGAGAACACCCTCGCGCTTCGCGAGATCGGCGAACTGCTCGCAAGCCTGCGCGAACCCGAAGCACCGAAGGGCTTTAAGGACGCGCTGGCAAAGGTATCCATGCTCAAAGCTGCGCTATGGGATATGAGCCCAAAGACTGTGCGGGGCGCACCTTGCCAAGAGGTTGTGTGGGAAGGCAATGATGTCGATCTTGCCAAGCTACCGATTCAGACTTGCTGGCCTGGCGATGTCGCGCCGCTCTTGACCTGGGGCCTGGTGATCACGCGCGGGCCCAACGCCAAACGCCAAAATCTGGGCATCTACCGGCAACAGGTGATTGGTCGCAACAAGCTCATCATGCGCTGGCTGTCGCACCGCGGCGGCGCACTAGATTTTAGAGATCACGCCTTAGCCAACCCAGGCAAGCCGTTCCCAATTGCCGTTGCGTTAGGCGCAGATCCTGCCACGACGCTCGGGGCCGTGACCCCCGTGCCAGACTCGCTGTCCGAATATCAGTTCGCTGGACTCCTTCGCGGAGCACGTACAGAAGTGACACAAGCGCTTGGCAGCGAGCTCTCCGTTCCTGCGACCGCAGAAATCGTGCTTGAAGGTCATTTACTTCCCAGCACAGACGCGCGTGCAATCAAACCCGTTGTGCCAGCAGGCGTCAATCCGCCACCCGCCTCGGACTACGAACTTGCGCTCGAAGGGCCATTTGGCGACCACACGGGCTACTACAACGAACAAGATTGGTTCCCCGTCTTCACTGTCGACCGCATCACCATGCGTCGCAACCCGATCTACCACTCCACCTACACCGGCAAGCCACCGGATGAGCCGGCCGTGCTCGGGGTTGCTCTCAATGAAGTCTTTGTACCGATTTTGCGCAGACAGCTCCCCGAAATCGTTGACTTTTATTTGCCGCCTGAGGGCTGCAGCTATCGACTCGCCGTCGTCTCCATCCGCAAACAATATCCTGGACATGCGAAGCGGGTCATGTTTGGTCTGTGGAGCATTCTGCGGCAATTCATGTACACAAAATTTATCGTGGTCGTGGATGCAGACATCAATCCACGCGACTGGAAAGAAGTTGTTTGGGCGATGACAACGCGCATGGATCCGGTCAGAGATACGCTGCTCGTTGAGAACACACCGATCGACTATCTGGATTTTGCTTCGCCTGTCTCCGGCCTCGGCGGAAAAATGGGGCTAGACGCCACCAATAAATGGGCTGGTGAAACCCAGCGCGAATGGGGCACGCCGATTCAAATGGACGCAGCAACCAAGACGCGTGTGGATGCGATGTGGAATGAGCTCGGGCTCTTTTAAGCCATGGGCTTTGCGCTTCGGAGCAACAAGGCAATAAAAAATGGTCCGCCCACCAAGCTCGTGATGACGCCAACAGGCAGTTCTGCAGGGATCACCGCCACACGTGCGATGCAGTCGGCCAGTACAAGGGCGATCGCCCCGACGACCCACGAAAGAGGTAGAAGCACACGGTGACCTGCCCCGACCCAGCGCCGCAAAATATGCGGCACGACGAGTCCGATAAAAGCAATCCCGCCCACTGTTGCCACCAAGGGTCCCACCAGTAACGCAATCAACACAATCAAACTGCGACGTACCCGAACGATGTCAAAGCCAAGATGATGCGCTTCGCGCTCACCCAATAGCAACGCATTTAAAACACGCCACTGCCGACACAACAACATTGAACAGACAAGCGTCCAAGGTATTAACCAACCAACTTGCTCCCACGATGCGCGCGCCAAACTACCCAGGGACCAAAATCCAAAGCTGCGGAACTGAGATTCAGAAATGAAAGTCGTGACGAGGCTCACCACACTCATCATAGTTGCATTGATTGCAATACCTGCCAACAGCAATCCTGCGACCCCGGGGTAACGCCGACCCAACAGATAGGCAGAGAATGTCGCAAGCAATGCTCCAGCGAAGCCTGCAATACTGGTGAACCAGATGCTGCTAACACCTAGCATCAAACTAATCACAACCCCCAATGATGCGCCAGCAGAAATCCCCACGAGGCCGGGCTCAGCCAAAGGATTACGAAAAAGCGCCTGCATGGCCGCACCACTCAGAGCAAGTGCGCCCCCCGCAACGGCTGCAAACAGCACGCGCGGAAGACGCAGCTCTAAAAACACCGCGCGCTTAAACGGCTCCAGGTCAGCGCCAACGCCAACCATCGCGAAGAGCTCGGACCAGCGTATCGGCACGGCACCAGACTTCAGTGCGAGCAACATACTGACGAACAAACCCGACGATACGGCAATCCACAGCAGGAGATGACGCACAGGGGTTGCCGACGACGCACGCATCAGCGGACCGTTTTGACTTCAATCACTGCGCGTTGACCAGCCTGCTCAATCTCCTGCTTCATCACAAGACTGACCGCCGGGCAATACCAGTCTGTGACATGGGACTGGACCGCGGGAATCGCAATCATCACTCCACGCATGTTTGCCATCGTTTGCTCGGTGCCACGCGGATACCGCACTGGCCAGCATAACTGTGGGCCCAAGGCCGTATCAATTGACTGGCGCGTTCCGACAATTTTCTCGCCCACCCGAACCGTTAATGCGGTGGTCGGACCTTTTCGGGGGTCTCCGATCGCGAGTCGAAAATTCTGTGGTGGCAAACGTTGGCCAGCCACTTTGATCTCAGTTCCATAGCCAAAAATACTGACCATCTGCATATCAAATGCCTCTGCTTCGGCAGTATGGCCCGGGCCATTTTTAATGAGCTTTGCCTGCAAGGCGTTCGCTGTCAACACGTGATCAAGATCTGCCGCGCCCGTCAACATACCAAAGAGCGCATAACTGGCGTTTCCCTTGACTTGCGCTTGGCAACTTTGTTTTCCCGTTTTTTTTACCTGACTAAACGTCATGCGTGCGCTGACCTGAACAATCCCTTTACCGGTGATTTCAATCAGTCCGCCATTTTGAAAAAACGTGGCGTCACAAATGCTTGCACGTACCGAAGCACCACACATTAAAAACACGATACCCAACAGGGCATGTCGAACATTCATGGGGCTCTGCCTGATTGCATCCGTCAACTTTATTTATAACCCCGCAGAGTTTATTTCGCGGTGAGCCAGGCGATTAACGCGTTTTCGAACGACCGTGCATCGTGAGCACGCTCGTGATTGACCATACTCACCACTATATAGCGTTTGCCACTACTCGACCATACATAGCCTGCCACCGAACGGACATCCCGTAACCCGCCCGTCTTAAGATGCGCCATAGACTTTGTCGTTGGATCGCGCAGTCGATTGCGCGTCGTGCCATCGGTGCCAAGGATCGCTAGTGACGATACGTATTCGGGCATCACCGGTGACATCCACGCTTTTTGCAGCATTTGCGCCAAGCTGTCGGCCGAGACGACGCCATTGCGGGATAGCCCCGAACCGTTATCTAAGACCATTCCCTTCATCGGAAGCCCTTGACGTGCCAAGACGTCTTGCGCAACCTGCACACTGCCCGAGACGGTTGCGGGACGTCTGCCCGCCTCCGCACCAAGCGTCAACAACAACACCCGCGTCATCACGTTATTGCTGCGCTTGTTGATCAAACGAATGACCTCAGACAAGGGGGGAGACTGATGTGATGCAATCGCCGTGGCGTTCGACGGGATCGAACCCGTTCGAACCTGACCCGTCATCGTGCCACCAAGTTCTTTCCATAGGCTTTGCAATACTTTGGCGCCAAACTCTTCCTGAGAAAACACCAACCGAAAAACGTCAAACTCACCACAGGAGCCCGCACCTTTCCCGCTCACACGGATTCGAACGGTGGAGCCGTCCGATGTCGTATCCGTCGTCACGGCCGGCGACCCTGGGCACTGTCCGTCGGCCCATTGCACATTGCCTTCAACCACCACGCCGGGAATGGGAGGGTCGATAAATGACTTCCAGGTTCGACTAGCCGGGTCAGGCGAAAAAACCAACCGAACGGCGCCAAACCCCACCATAAACGCATCAGGGCTCGCGTTGTAAGGACGATCCGAGGCTCCGTCAAACGCACCGGGATCGATCGTGACTTCGCCAAAAACAGAACGATCGATCACGATGTCAGAGATTTCTCGGATACCGCGCAAACGCAGGTCACGTAACAGACGCCACATGTCTTGCAACATCAGCACAGGGTCACCCCCTGCGCGGAGATACAAAGGCCCTTTCAACACCCCCTGGTCGCTTATCTGGGAATCTGGACTTAAGAGGAAACTCGTATTCCAAACATAATTCGGACCAAGGCGAGAGATCGCCGCATAGGTCGTCACCAATTTCATGACGGAAGCTGGATTACGAGGAGTCTCAGGGGAGATGGCGAACAAGCGCGGACCACCGATCTCCTGTACCAATACCGACAAAGAGGATTCTGGTAACTTTGTCTTGGCCCAGGCCTGCGCAAGCTCCGGAGGCAACGCACTCTGCGCCTGCGCCTGCCACCCAAAGCCCGACACGACGAGGAGTGCCGCAAACACCGCACACCTGCCTAGCCACAGACTGACTTTCGCTTTGCCTACGATCATTACGCCACCTATTTGCCGAGTTGAACCGACAGCATACAAAAAAAGCGTCTGCCCGGCTTAAAATGCGCCCTCTTATCGAAAAGCTCTAGATTCACGTGCCTGCTCCCCTCTCTCTTTCTGATTTTGACTACCAGTTGCCTACCGAGCTCATCGCTCAGGTGCCTGCGACCGTTCGTTCCACGAGCCGCTTATTGCACGTAGACGGCAATGGCCATCAGCAAGACCTAGGATTTGGAGACTTAGTCTCTTTGTTGACCTCAAAAGATTTGCTCGTGCTCAACGACACCCGAGTCATTCAAGCACGTTTGCTTGGAAAAAAAGCGACTGGTGGTCACGTCGAGGTCTTGGTCGAACGTATCACTGAGGATAACCAGGCGCTGGCGCATGTGCGTGCCAGCAAATCACCAGGTCCCGGAACCGTGTTGACGCTCGCCGAAGCGGTTTCGGCCACCGTGCTTGGCAGAAGCGACGATTTATTCGTTTTACAGTTTGATCGTCCTGTGCTGGATGCGCTCGCGCAATATGGTGCCGTGCCGTTGCCGCCCTACATCACCCATCAGCCAGATGCGCAAGACATCGAGCGCTACCAAACCGTCTATGCGCGCGAACCAGGTGCTGTGGCTGCACCGACTGCTGGTTTGCATTTTGACCAAGAGATGTTTGAACGCCTCGATGCCCTTGGTGTGAAAAGAGCCTTCGTGACCTTACATGTCGGTGCGGGAACCTTCCAACCTGTGCGCGACAACAATCTTGACACGCACATCATGCACGCCGAGCGCTACACCGTGCCGCAAACAACGATGGATGCCATTGCCCAGACACGTGCGTCGGGCGGTCGCGTGATTGCGGTGGGCACCACCAGTGTCCGTGCTCTGGAGTCCGCAGCCCAAACACAACCGGCTTTGGCTGCCCCGCAATCGGGTGACACCCGTCTATTCATTACCCCTGGCTTTCGTTATCAGGTCGTCGATGCGATGGTGACCAACTTCCATCTGCCGCAATCGACCTTACTGATGCTCGTCGCGGCCTTTATTGGACTCGACAACATGAAAGCGGCTTATCAGCACGCGATTACGGAACGCTACCGCTTTTTTAGTTACGGCGACGCCATGTTTCTCGAACGGAAAACGACTCCATGAACGACACCGAAGACAACGCTGCCACGCATAGCAGCCCAAAACCAACCAACGGCCTGTCGTTTGAGCTGCAAGCCACTGACGGTCTGGCACGCCGTGGTCGTATGACACTGAACCATGGTGTGGTCGAAACCCCTATCTTCATGCCTGTTGGGACCTATGGGAGCGTCAAGGCGATGATGCCGCATGAACTCACCGAGGTCGGTGCGCAGATTGTGTTGGGCAATACGTTTCACTTGTGGTTGCGTCCCGGCACAGAGGTCATCGCCAAACACGGCGGGCTACACGGGTTCATGCAATGGTTCGCCCCGCTCCTGACGGACTCCGGCGGTTTTCAGGTCTTTAGCTTGCAGGGTATGCGAAAGATTTCCGAGGAAGGCGTGAAATTTGCCTCCCCTATCGATGGCGCACGACTATTTTTGACGCCGGAAGAGTCTATGCGCATCCAAACGGCGCTGAACTCCGATATTGCAATGGTTTTCGACGAATGCACCCCCTATATGATTAAGGACAAGCCTGCGACCACGGAGGAGGCCGCGCGTTCGATGCGCATGTCCTTGCGCTGGGCGCGTCGCTCGCGGGATGCCTTTGACGCGCTGAGTAATCCCAACGCGCTGTTTGGCATCGTGCAAGGCGGAATGTTTGAAACCCTCAGGGATGAGTCACTCGCCGGCCTCGAAGACATCGGCTTTCAGGGGTATGCCATTGGTGGCCTATCTGTCGGCGAACCTAAAGAAGATATGCTGCGCATCTTGCAGCATGTCGCCCCCAAACTGCCGGCGCATGCCCCGCGCTACCTAATGGGCGTCGGAACGCCCGAGGACTTGGTCGACGGTGTCGCCCAGGGTATCGACATGTTCGACTGTGTCATGCCAACCCGCAATGCTCGTAACGGCTGGCTGTTTACCCGTTTTGGCGATGTCAAAATCCGCAATGCCCAGTACCGCGACGACACGCGGGCGCTGGATCCGAGTTGCCGTTGCCACACCTGCGCGAATTTTTCCCTTTCCTATTTGCATCACTTGCAGCGTTCCAACGAAATAACGGGCTCACGGCTCAATACCCTGCACAACCTACATTTCTACCTCACAATCATGCAGGAAATGCGAGAAGCCATCGCTTCAGGAAGATTTCAAGCCTGGAGAACGCAATTTGCTCGAGATCGGGCCACCAAGTCGTTACAATAGCGAGCGTTTCGCATATATCTAAAGGAGACCTTAATGTCTGCTCAAACAGTTTCCAGCCTCGTGCTGGCTCAAGCCACCGATACGGTTGGTTCTTTGATGGGGATGGCCCCGATCATATTGATGTTCGTCGTGCTGTATTTTTTGATGATTCGTCCTCAGATGAAGCGCCAGAAAGAGCACAAAGCATTGTTAGCTGCCCTGGCCAAAGGTGACGAAGTCATCAGCGCGGGTGGCATGCTTGGCACGGTGACGAAAGTCAGCGACAACTACATTACGGTTCAAGTCGCTGAGCACGGTGACAAAGCTGTCGAAGTCGTCATGCAGAAGGCGTCAGTTTCCGCAGTCTTGCCAAAAGGCACGATCAAGGCGCTGTAATTTTTTGTTCTACCGCCCCGGCGCATGTTGCGACGGGGTGCAATCCTCTTTGATCCCCGTCGGCAATGAACCGCTATCCCCTTTGGAAATACCTGACGGTGCTGATCGCAGTTGTGATCGGCCTGCTCTACACCCTGCCAAACCTGTATGGTGAGTCGCCGGCGGTGCAAGTTTCTAGCGCCAAGGCCACACTCAAAATCGATGCGGGCATGCTTGATCGCGTTCAGGGCATTCTGCAGCAGGCAAAGATCGCGAGCTCAGGCGCCTCGTTTGATCAAAACGGCCCCGTTGGCACCGTTCGCGTCCGCTTTGCCAACACCGACACGCAAATTCAGGCGCGTGACCTGATTGAAAAAGCACTCAACCCGAATCCTTCAGATCCGAGCTACACCGTGGCGCTCAACCTGTTGCCCGCCTCTCCGAGCTGGTTAAGCGCAATCGGCGCCAACCCGATGTATTTGGGACTGGATCTGCGCGGCGGCGTTCATTTCCTGTTGCAAGTGGATATGCAAGGGGCTCTGACTGCCCGCTACGATTCGCTCGTGACAGACTTGCGCGCAATCTTGCGCGAGCAACGCGTTGAAAACGGTGGCATTGAACGCAGCGGCATGTCGATTGTTTTATCGTTTAGCAATGCGACCACGCGTGACCGCGCCGTCTCCGCCTTGCGTACCCGCCACCCTGACCTACAAATGACTGAGCGCACCGATGGTACGCGCTTACAAGTCGTTGCTGTGCTGAGTCAAATTGCCATCACGACCGTGCAAACGAAAGCACTCTCACAGAACATCACCACACTTCATAATCGGATCAACGAACTCGGTGTAGCCGAGCCCGTCATCCAGCAGCAAGGCTCCGATCGGATCGTTGTGCAATTGCCCGGCGTACAAGACGTTGCGAAGGCCAAGGACATTTTGGGTCGCACCGCCACGCTCGAGATCCGCATGGTCGATGACACACCCGCAGCGGCGAGTGCCCTGGCCGCTGGCACAGTACCTTTCGGTCTTGAGCGCTATCAAGACCGCGATGGCCGTCCCATTCTGGTTCGACGCCAAGTGGTGTTGACTGGCGAGAACTTGCAGGATGCGCAGGCAGGGCGTGACAGTCAATCACAGCAAGCCGCCGTGCACCTGACACTTGACCAAAAAGGCGCACGCATCTTTCGTGACGTCACGCGTGACAACGTCGGCAAACGCATGGCTATTTTGTTGTTTGAAAAAGGCCGTGGTGAAGTCGTCACCGCTCCCGTCATCCGCGGTGAAATTCCTGGCGGCCAAGTCCAGATTTCGGGCAGCATGAGCGCTGAGGAAGCCGCAGATACTGCGCTGCTATTGCGTGCAGGCTCACTGGCCGCCCCGATGGAAATTATTGAAGAACGTACGATCGGACCAAGCTTGGGCGCCGACAACATCGCCAAAGGCTTTAACTCAACGCTCTATGGCTTCATCGCGATCGCTATTTTCATGCTGATCTACTACCATCTGTTTGGTGCTTTCTCAACCGCTGGACTGGCCCTCAACATCTTGTTGCTACTCGCGATCTTGTCGATGCTACAGGCAACCCTGACCTTGCCAGGTATCGCGGCGATCGCACTGACCTTAGGGATGGCGATTGACGCCAACGTGTTGATCAACGAACGGATACGTGAAGAACTACGTAACGGCGAATCACCACAAAACGCGATCCATCTGGGATTTGAACGCGCCTGGGGCACCATCCTAGACTCGAACCTAACGACATTGATTGTTGGCGTTGCCCTCTTAGTGTTTGGCTCGGGCCCCGTCAGAGGCTTTGCCGTGGTGCACTGCCTTGGAATCCTCACCTCGATGTTCTCAGCGGTCGTGGGTGTACGAGCGCTCGCGAACCTCTGGTACGGCCACAAAAAGAAGCTTCAATCGATTTCGATTGGAACAGTCTGGAAACCAAAGGACTGACATCATGGAATTATTTCGAATCGGTCGCACCATCCCCTTCATGCGCAATGCGCTGGTGCTCAACGCCATTAGCTTTCTGACCTTTGTTGCGGCGGTATTTTTTATCTTCGCTAAAGGCTTTCACCTGTCGATTGAGTTCACAGGTGGAACAGTCATGGAGGTGAACTACGCGCAGGCCGCTCCACTCGACAAAGTCCGTACCGCGGTCACAGGACTCGGATATACCGATTTTCAAGTGCAAAATTTTGGCACCTCCCGCGATGTCATGATCCGCCTGCCGCTTGGCGCCGGGCAAAGCTCAGCGACACAAAGTGACACCGTCATGAAAGCTCTTAAAGCCTCAGACTCAACAGTCGAATTACGACGTGTTGAATTTGTCGGGCCTCAAGTCGGAAAAGAGCTTGTTGAAAACGGTCTGCTCGCGCTGCTCTTTGTTGTGATTGGTATCACGCTCTACCTCGCCGTGCGCTTCGAATGGAAGTTCGCCGTGGCAGGCGTGTTGGCGAACCTACACGACGTCGTAATTATTCTCGGTTTCTTTGCCTTCTTTCAGTGGGAATTCTCGCTGTCTGTGCTCGCGGGCGTCTTGGCGGTCTTGGGATATTCCGTCAACGAATCCGTCGTGATCATGGACCGGATTCGTGAAAACTTCCGTCGAGACCGTGGCGCAACCGTTCGCGAGGTTATTGACGGCGCCATTACCCAAACGATTTCTCGTACCATCATCACGCACGGCTCGACCCAAATGATGGTGCTTGCGATGCTACTTTTTGGTGGCCCGACCCTGCACTACTTTGCCCTCGCTCTCACCATCGGCATTTGGTTTGGTATTTATTCTTCTGTGTTTGTGGCGGCTGCGATCGCGATGTGGCTCGGTATCAAGCGCGAAGACATGATCAAGCCGATCAAAAAAGCCGACGAAGTCGAAGAGGTTTATCAAGAGTAATTTTTCTGCCCACGGGATCAACACCCGCTCCGGCAATATCATGCAAAACAAAGACAACGCTGTACCGGGTGACAAACCCGCAAATCCAAAAAGAGTATTCATTCGCACCTTCGGGTGCCAGATGAATGAATATGACTCCGACAAAATGCTCGATGTGTTGGGTCAAGAGCGCGGCGTTGTGGTGACAAACACGCCTGAAGATGCCGATATCATCTTATTTAACACCTGCTCTGTGCGTGAAAAAGCGCAAGAAAAAGTGTTTTCTGATCTCGGTCGCGTCAAACACCTCAAAGCCTTAAACCCAGACCTCGTGATTGGCGTGGGCGGTTGCGTTGCCAGTCAGGAAGGCTCGGCCATCGTTGATCGCGCACCCTATGTGGACGTGGTGTTCGGTCCGCAAACATTGCACCGACTGCCGGAACTCATCGCGCGCCGAAAATCCGAAGGTCGCTCTCAAGTGGACATCAGCTTCCCCGAAATTGAGAAATTTGACGCCATGCCTCCGGCGCGCGTTCAAGGTGCAACCGCCTTTGTGTCCATCATGGAAGGCTGCAGCAAATATTGCAGCTTTTGTGTCGTGCCTTACACGCGTGGCGAGGAAATGTCGCGGCCCTTCGAAGACGTGCTGATTGAAGTCGCAGACTTGGCGGATCAAGGGGTTAAAGAAGTCACCTTGCTCGGTCAAAACGTGAACGCCTATCGCGGCAAAATGGCGGAAGACGAAAACGGTAATGTGGAGATTGCAGACTTCGCAACGCTGCTTGAATACGTCCACGAAATCCCCGGTATTGAACGCATTCGCTATACCACCTCACATCCGAAAGAAATGACGGCACGGATGATCGACGTCTATACGCGCCTGCCCAAGCTGGTGTCATTCTTGCACCTCCCTGTGCAAGCAGGCAGTGATCATGTGCTTGCTGCCATGAAACGTGGCTACACCGCGATTGAGTTCAAGTCTGTTGTGCGCAAACTGCGCGCCGCACGCCCTGGCCTCACGCTGTCTTCCGACTTTATCGTTGGCTTTCCGGGTGAAACCGAAGAGGATTTTGAAAAGACGATGAAGCTGATCGACGAGATCGGCTTTGACACGTCGTTCTCGTTTGTCTATTCGCGTCGACCCGGCACGCCTGCCGCGGACCTGACCGACGATACGCCGCAAACCCTGAAATTACAGCGCCTACAAAAACTGCAAGCGCGCATCAACCAACAAGCGCATGCCATCGCCCAGAGCATGGTCGGCTCCACACAAAGAATTTTGGTGGAAGGCACCTCTACACGAGATGCAAACGAACTGAGTGGCCGAACAGAAAACAATCGAATTGTTAACTTCGCAGGTCACCCGCGCCTGATCGGACAAATGATCGATGTGGTGATCACAGACGCGATGACCAACACCTTTCGTGGACGTGTTGCAAACGTGGATGAGAATACCACCCAGGATTCAACACACTCATGAGCCGCTCTCCCGTTAAAACTCCGACGCGTGGGCGCGTACTTCCCGTAAAAATTAAACTCGAAGGCAGTAATCAACAGCTCTCGAACCTATGCGGCCCGCTAGACGAAAACCTGCGCCAAATCGCAGACGGTCTGGATCTAGATCTTTCTCGTCAGGCCGATACGGTTTCTTTACGCGGCCCCTACGCCGAAGCAGCTGGCACGATGTTGTTATCCTTGCATGAGCGTGCTGGTCAGCGCGCGCTCACTATTGACGATATACAACTCGCTTTGGTTGAGATTGGCGTCGGTCGCTTAGCCCATCCAGCGGTGCAGCAGTTCGACCCCAAAGATTTTCCTCCGCTCGATGACGAGAGCGGCACGATCGCACTACGCACGCGCCGCAGCGATCTACGCCCTCGGACACCGCGTCAGCGCGATTACCTCAACAATATTCTGAAGCACGACATCACCTTTGGTGTTGGACCTGCGGGCACCGGTAAAACCTGGTTGGCTGTCGCCTGTGCCATTGATGCCATGGAACGTGACACCGTACAGCGCCTGATCCTGACGCGCCCAGCTGTTGAGGCGGGTGAGCGGCTGGGCTTTTTGCCCGGAGATCTTGCGCAAAAAGTCGACCCTTATCTGCGGCCGCTCTACGACGCCCTGTACGATTTGATGGGTTTCGAACGGGTACAGCGTCTTTTCGAGAAACAAACTATTGAGATCGCGCCGCTTGCCTATATGCGAGGGCGCACACTGAATCACGCCTTTGTGATCCTGGACGAAGCGCAAAATACGACGCCGGAACAGATGAAAATGTTCCTCACTCGCATTGGCTTTGGCAGCAAAGCAGTCATCACGGGCGATCCTTCGCAGGTTGATCTCCCGAAGGGTCATAAAAGTGGTCTCGCACATGCAGT
>CAJBTJ010000321.1 GCA_903958565.1 uncultured beta proteobacterium | reverse complement strand
CCTCAAGCAGAACGTGCCGACGACCGAGGTGCGGGTGCTGTTAACGAAAGCCCAACTAAGTGACTTGAGCAGCATTGTTCGAAAGATTGTTGATGCCGCGAATGCATCACTGGTATCGCCTGCAGATATGTTTGCACAGTTGCGTTCGATCGCGGCGACCATGGGACGTGATCCTAATAATCTGAGCGGACCAAATGCCCAAAAACTTGGCCAAATGGGACTTCTAGACGAATACCTTGAGGGACTGCCGTACAAGAGCGACGTGCTTGGGCTGGACGAGGAGCTTTGGAAAAGCATGTCGGTCGCGGCGCAGACGCAGTTTATGATGCGTTTGAATACGAAGCTCAAGCAGTATCAAGCCTTCAATGCGGACCCGGACTCATGGGTTTCCTTGGCAAAAGGCAGCGACCCAAGTGAGTTTGTTTATCCTGTCCCGCTCGAGGCGCTGCCCTAAGTGTCGATGCCCGCCTTATCGATCACGAATCTGGCAATCGAACGCGGGCGCGCTGGCCAGGCATTCCAGATTGAAATACCTGAGTTAGTCCTTGGGTCGGGAGAGATCCTTGCCGTGGTGGGGCCGAGCGGGTGCGGAAAGAGCACGCTGCTCGAAACGATAGGGTTGCTATTACAAGCGCGACAGGCTGAAAAGTTCTTCATTGATGACATCGACATCAAAGAATCCATGTCGTTGAGCCAATCAGCCCGGGAAAAACTTTGGGCGCGTGTCCGACAACATGGTCTAGGTTTTGTTCCCCAAACGGGTGGGTTGCTACCTTTTTTGAATGTTTGGCAAAACATTTGCCTACCAGTCAACATGTCGCGCACGGCAATCATCGATCCCATCATCCCTTCGCTCGTACAGCGCTTAGGTCTTGATCGATTGCTTCGCCGCATGCCACGTGAGCTTTCAATAGGTGAACGACAGCGCGTTTCTTTTGTGAGAGCGCTTGCACGGCGGCCGACGATTTTGCTGGCAGACGAGCCGACGGCTGCACTTGATCCCGTGTTGGCAGAAGAGCTATTTAGCTTGATCATCGAGGTTGCCGCAGAACTGCGCATTGCTACGCTCGTCGTTACACACGAGTGGGATCTCGTTGAGCGTTTTCACTTACGACGCTTAACCGGTGTACCAACAGGCGCGGGAAGGGTGGTGTTTCATGCCTAGCTCGCTATCCCGGTTGATGCGTACTCGCCCAAGTTTTTTCGTTTTATGCGCGCTAGCACTGCGTGATCTGTATCACGACAAGAAGATTTCGCTCTGTGTCATCGCATCAATATTGGCGGTTGTGGGCCCCTTACTGTTGTTGTTTGGATTGAAGTTTGGCATCGTGAGCCAACTACGTACTGAGTTGTTATCCGATCCGCGAAACAAAGAAATCCAAATGTCTGCGAGTGCACGCCTAGATGAGGCGTGGTTTGCACAATTGCGTGGTCAACCGGGGGTAGGGTTTGTCATGCCGTTGACACGCTCTCTAAATACCCAGGCTGACTTGTATGTGGATAGCCGTCGTTTTCTTGAGAATGTCGAGCTCAGTCCTACCGGCGCCGGAGACCCTCTGCTGGGCCAACTCGTTGCACCAGCGCTTGACACGGACGTCGTGCTGTCGCGCGCGGCCGCAGATCGTCTTAAGCTTGACGTAGGCGATATGCTTACTCTTCGTGTG
>CAJBTJ010000320.1 GCA_903958565.1 uncultured beta proteobacterium | reverse complement strand
GCCCAACAAAAAGCCGCGTGGCCGTTGATCGGCAGCAGCCCAGATCTGGTCGCCGACCCGCTGAAATCCAAACATGGAGTAGTAAATATAAAAGGGCAGCATCGCTAAGCCGTGCACGCTATAACTGGTGGCGGCAGCCGTCCAGCTTGCGATGGCGCCTGCTTCAGAGATCCCTTCTTCAAGAATCTGGCCATCCAAGGCTTCGCGATAGCTCAGCACGGAGCCGATGTCTTCAGGCGCATAGCGCTGACCGACGCTCGAGTAAATACCAACCTGCTTGAACAGGTTAGCCATGCCAAAGGTGCGCGCTTCGTCTGCGACGATTGGCACAATACGGGGACCGAGTTCTGCGTCCTTGAGCAAGTTGCCCAGCATTCGCACGAACGCCATGGTGGTGCTCATCTCTTTGCCGTCTGCTTTGAGTGCGAAGCCACTGTGTTGTTCGATGGCGGGAACATTGACTTTTTCACAAACGGTTTCACGCTTGGGTAAATAGCCGCCGAGACGTTCGCGTTGCGTCTGTAGATATTTCATCTCGGGGCTGTCTGGCGCAGGCTTGTAAAAGCTGAGCGAGGTGGCTTGTGCGTCCGTTAAGGGCAAGTGAAAGCGATTACGAAACTCGATCAAGTCGGCGTCATCGAATTTCTTTTGGCTGTGGGTCGTCATTTTCCCTTGGCCAGCACTACCCATGCCATAGCCTTTTTTGGTGTGCGCCAGAATGACAGTTGGCTGGTCTTTATGGTTAGCCGCTGAGGCGTAGGCTGCGTGGATCTTGACTAAATCGTGTCCGCCACGTTTGAGTCGATCGATCTGGTCATCGGTCATACCTTGCGCGAGGCGCGCGAGTTCTTCGTTCTGCCCAAAGAAGTTGTCGCGATTGAAGCGGCCATCCTTCGCTGCGAAGGTTTGCATTTGACCGTCGACGGTGTCGGCAAAGGCGCGCGTAAGCGCGCCCGTGACATCGCGCGCGAAGAGTCCGTCCCAGTCGCTTCCCCATATGAGCTTAATGACGTTCCAACCAGCACCGATGAAGAGTTTTTCTAGTTCATCAATGATGCGGCCGTTACCGCGGACGGGGCCATCGAGACGCTGCAGATTGCAGTTCACGACCCACACGAGGTTATCCAACCCTTCTCGCGCGGCAAGCGTAAGCGCGCTCATGGATTCTGGCTCGTCCATTTCGCCGTCGCCAAACACCCCCCACACTTTACGGCTCGAGCAGTCGAGAAGGTTGCGGTGCGTCAGATAACGCATAAAGCGTGCGTGGTAAATCGAGCTAATAGGCCCGATCCCCATTGAGCCCGTCGGAAACTGCCAGAAGTCTGGCATGAGCCACGGGTGAGGGTAGCTAGAGAGTCCTTGGGCACCATGCTGGATGGCTTGAATTTCTTGGCGATAGTGCGTTAAGTCTTGTTCGCTGAGCCGGTCTTCTAGAAAGGCACGCGCATAGACACCAGGTGCGCTGTGTGGTTGAAAGAAAACTAAATCGCCACGGTGTTGCCCTGGCTCGGTACCACGCCGTGCTTCAAAAAAATGATTGAAGCCTGTCTCAAATAGATCAGCAGCACTTGCGTAACTGGCGATATGCCCACCAAGTTCGCCGTATGCTTGATTGGCACGCACAACCATCGCCAGAGCGTTCCAGCGCATGATGGAGGCAAGGCGCTCCTCGATGGCCAGATCCCCCGGGAAAGCTGGCTGCTGATCAACCGAGATCGTGTTGACATAAGGGCTATTGAGGTCGGGATGCCAACCGAGTCTCATCGTGTGGGCGGTGCGCACAAGCTCATCAAGTAAATACTTCGCTCGCTCTGGTCCGGCTTGTTCGAGCACGGCAAGAAAGGCCTCTTGCCACTCTCGGGTTTCGGCGCTATCCGCATCCGGTGATGGCTTAAGCCAGGAGCTCATGCGTGGGTCGATGGAAGCGTTCATGCGCAGTGGTGTGTTGAAGTGAATGAATAAAACATTCTAAATACTTCTGTGCGGCATGAGATGCCTAATTTTGTAACAAAAAGCTATAATTGCAGCATTAAATGCTAATAGTGGTCGATAAATAAGAATGATTAGCTTAGATTCTATCGATTTAAAGATTTTGTCAGAACTGCAAAACGATGGGTCACTCTCTAATATCGAGCTCGCCCGGCGGATCCATTTGAGCCCATCGCCCTGCCTGGCGCGCGTACGGGCCCTCGAAGCAGCCGGCGTGATTGACCGCTATGTGGCGCTCACAAACGCTAAGGCCTTGGGCTTGGGGCTTAATGTATTTATCAATATCAGCCTGAAGAGCCAAAGCAAAGAGGCGCTTGGGCATTTTGAACAGCGCATTTGTGAACATGATGAGGTGATGGAGTGTTATCTGATGACGGGCGATAGCGACTATTTAATTCGCGTCGCCGTTGCCGATATTGCTGCACTCGAGAAATTCATTCTTGAACAACTGACCCCGATCCCCGGAATTGAAAAAATTCGCTCCAGTTTTGCATTGAAGCAGGTACGCTATAAGACTGCGTTGCCATTGCCAGTATGATGATCGTATAGTAGAGCAACGTAACCATATAAAAAAATAAAGACAATACTGTTCAAAGGAAAAACAATGTTTGTTCGTAAGCTTAAAGTCTGGTCCGCTGCGTTAGCGCTTAGCGTCGTGTGTGCGCCTAGTATGGCTGCATGGCCCGATGACCAAACGATTGAATTGGTTGTAGGTTTTGCACCTGGAGGTGGGACTGATTTGATGGCGCGTGCGCTCGTCCCTTTTCTAGAGAAAAAACTCGGCGGCAAGACGCGCATTGTCGTGGTGAACAAGCCCGGTGCCGGCGGTGAAATCTCGACTGCTTATTTAGCACGTGCAAAGCCTGATGGTTACACCGTTGGGTTTATTAACGTACCCGGATTTGTGTTTATACCCATGTATAAGCAGGCCTCTTACAAAACGGACGACGTCAGAATTATTGCGCGTGTAGTCGATGATCCTGCTGTGTTGATGGTGCGCTCGGATGCAAAATTCCGAACAATCCCAGCCATTCTTGAGGCCCTAAAGAAAGATCCGGGTTCGTTGTCGTTTGCTACAAGCGGTCGCGGCACCAGCGGACATCAGGCTTTGCTTAAGATTGAATCGGCTGCGAACGTGAAGGGCACGGACATCGCCTTCAAAGGAGCAGGGGAGTTCAAGAGCGCCCTCATTGGAGGACACGTGGATTTCGCTATTGCAAGCGTGGGTGAGTATCTTGCTGGTTATGGCGATATGAAAACAATTACCCCTGTCGCAGTGATGAACCCGACACGCGTGTCCGCGATCCCCAACGTGCCCACGATCGACGAATCAGGTCTTAAAGTCCGCGTGACCTCCGAGCGTGCCATTGCGGGACCGAAAGCGCTGCCCGACGACATTGCGAACCGCTTTCAGCAGGCCATCAAGGATACGATTGCAGATCCGGCTTTTGTGGCAACGGTAAAAAATGACGCGGCGGTATTGGCCTATATGTCTGGTGCTGAATTCACGAAGTCACTCGAAGTGATTCGCGAAGAGCTCGTACCCTTCGTCGGCGCAATGAAATAGTGGGTAGGTAAATGTCTTCAGAGATGAAAGACTATTATGCGGCTCGGGCGAAAGAGTACGACAAGATCTACACCAAGCCCGAGCGCCAGCTAGACCTCCGCGCCATTGAGCAATGGTTGCCTTCGAAGTTTGCACAGTGCGATGTGTTGGAGGTTGCTGCCGGAACGGGGTATTGGACACAGTTCATCGCGCCCGCTGCAAGGCGTGTGGTGGCGTTGGATGCGTCTGACGAGACCTTATCGATTGCGAAAACTCGGCCTGGTTGTGCGACGGTCGACTGGATGGTGGGCGATGCATACGATATGTCGCTTGGTGAACAGAAGTTTGATGCGGTCTTCGCGGGGTTCTGGTTTTCTCACATACCCCTAGAGAAACTGCCTGGGTATTTGAGCTATCTCAATCGCTTTCTCAAGCCAGGCGCCCGCGTCATATTTTTGGACAATCTGTATGTGCAAGGCAATAGCACGCCACTGTCAGATCGTGATGCTGCTGGCAATACCTATCAAACACGTCCGCTTGCCGATGGTTCGACACACAAAGTCTTAAAAAACTATCCCACTGAGTTGGGTTTGTCAGACCTTGTGTCCTCGTTTTCGCGTCAGTTTTCTTATACGACCTGGCAGTACTACTGGGCGTTTGATTACCGCGTTGACGGGTAAAGATGACAGGCTACCTCGCCTTGGGCGTCGCGCCTGAGGAGAGGGTGCTTGGTGGAGCACTCGGGTGTGCGCTGCGCGCAACGTGGGTGAAATGCGCAGCCAGAGGGTGGATGTAGGGGGTCGGGAAACGAGAGCCCGAGGCCCGTGTCCGGAATGCCCAGTCCAGGTTCAGGTGTCAGCACGGAAGCCAGCAGCGCCTGTGTATAGGGATGGCGCGGGTCTTTAAATAATTCGACCGTTTGGCGCAACTCAACCACGCGTCCTAAGTACATGACTGCGACCTGCGTGGCGATATGTTCAACGACAGCCAGGTTGTGGCTGATGAATACGTAGGTCAGGTTGAACTCTTTGCGCAGGTCTAACAGCAAGTTCAGTATCTGCGCCTGCACCGACACATCCAGTGCAGAGGTGGGTTCATCACAGATCACAATTTCAGGATTGATCACGAGCGCACGGGCAATCGCGACGCGTTGTCGTTGGCCGCCCGACAGTTGCCCAGGCGTGTTGTTCGCGTAACGTGCAGGCAGACCAACGCGCTCCAGCATCTCCAATGATTTTTTCTTGCGTTCTACAGCTGTGCCGATATTCAGGACATCTAGCGGGAACGATACGATCGAGGCGATCGACCGCCGCGGGTTCAACGAGGAGTAAGGATCCTGAAAAATTGGCTGTACGCGTCGCGCCAGCTCGCGCCGATCAATCTTACTAATATCCTGACCATCAATTTGGACACTGCCGCGTGTAGGTGGTGTGAGGCCAAGCAGCATACGCGCAAGCGTCGACTTGCCGCAGCCCGACTCACCGACAACACCCAGCACGTCCGAGCGGTTAACACAAAGATCCACGCCATTGACGGCATGCAAGGTTTTTTTTGCTTTAAATAGGCCTGCACTCACCGTGAACGTACGCTGCAGATCTGTTGTTTGAATCAAGGCACTCATGCTGCGACCTCTTGATGCTCAAGGATGCAACGCCATTGCTGTCCGTGCGCGGTCTGCCGCAAGGGGATGTCACCGCTGCAGCGCTCTTGGGCCGACGCGCAACGATCCTTGAAGGCACAACCTTTGATCTCACCGATCAGCGAGGGCACCACGCCTGGGATCGTCCCAAGCTTGCCACCAGGAATGGTGCGCCCAGGAATGGGAATACAACTGATCAGCCCCCGCGTGTAGGGATGTTGCGGGGCGGCAAAAATATCTTTCGTGAAGCCTTCTTCGACGATTTGTCCTGCATACATCACCGCAACACGGTTCGCGATACGGGCGACCACGCCCAGATCGTGGGTGATGAGCACCATCGCAATACCGAGTTCGGCTTGTAAATCGGCCAGTAGGCGGAGAATTTGAGCCTGAATTGTTACGTCGAGCGCGGTACTTGGCTCGTCAGCGATTAATAGCTCAGGTCCGCACATCAGTGCCATGGCGATCATGACGCGTTGACGCAAACCCCCCGAAAGTTGATGAGGATACTGCCCCAAGCGTTCGGCAGCCGATGCGATACCGACTTTCTCAAGGAGAGCGACGGCGCGGACGCGGGCTTGCTCTGCCGAAGCATGCTTGTGATGACGATAGTGTTCGGTGAGCTGATCCCCGATGGTGTAGGCCGGGTTCAGCGCCGTCATGGGTTCCTGAAAAATCATCGCCATGCGGTTACCACGCAAATCATTGATGCGGCGCTTGTCGGCACGGGCGATATCTTCACCTAAAAAATTGAATACTTGGCTGCTGCGTGTAGCTGTTTTAGGTAAAAGGCCCATCATCGATAGTGAAGTGATGGATTTGCCGCAGCCAGATTCTCCGACGATACAAAGTGTTTCGCCGCGCTTTACTTGCAGAGAGATATCGCGCACAACATGCAAAACACCGCGGGGCGTTTTGATATCGACGGTGAGGCCCTGGACATCAAGGACTATTTCGTTTGAGTCGATGGTCATGCTCGCTCACCCGGAGTCAGTGCTTGATGTAATCCATCGCCTGCGAGGTTGATCGAAAAAATCAATACGGCAAGCGCAGTGCCAGGAATCGCAATCAGCCAAAAAGAAAAGAACATATAAGACTTGGCTTCAGAGATCATCAAGCCCCAAGAAGGCAGGGGAGGCTGTACGCCGAGCCCAAGGAAAGAAAGCGCGGCTTCAAGCAAGATGGCGCTCGCTGCCTCGAGTGTGGCGATCACGATTAAGTGTGGCATGACATTGGGGAGTACTTCGGTCAACATAATACGTAAGGTGGATGCGCCAGCAGATTGTGCAGCCGAGACATACTCCATCGAACGAACTTGTTGGGTGGCGCTGCGCATGACGACTGCGAAGCGATCCCACTTAAGTAAGCCAAGCACCATAATGACGATCCAAAGTGAGCTGCCCACTAAGGCGACGGTGGCGAGTGCGACCAGAATGACGGGCATCGATAGGCGAGTGGTCACTAAGAAGGAGACCGCCATATCGATCCTGCCACCAAAGTAGCCTGCCAGCATTCCCATGGTCGTGCCAATCAGTCCCGAGATCATCGCAACACTGATGCCGATCAATAAAGAGATACGCGCGCCGTAAATAAGCCGCGATAAGTAGTCTCTGCCTAGCTGATCGGTCCCGAGAGGGTGTAGCCAGCTGCCCTTCTCGTACCAGAAAGGAGGAACTGTTCTGTTAGTGAGGTCTTGAAAATAAGGATCGTGCGGCGAAATCCAAGGCGCGAGCAGGGCGCATGCGACGATGAAAATCAGCAGTCCACAGCCAAATACCAGCGCTTTATTATTCAGCATGTCAGGCTACCCGAATCCGTGGGTCGAGCCAGGCATTGGCGATATCAGAAGCGAGCGTCAACAGGATATAGATCACCGACAGCAAGAGCACAATGACTTGGGTAACGGGGAAATCTTTATGTGTGATGCTCTGGTAGGCAAGGTAGCCTAAACCGTCCAGTGCAAAAATTGTTTCGATCACAATTGAACCGCCCAGTAGAAAGCCTAGTTGCACCGCGGCCAGGGCCACTACGGGCACGATTGCGTTACGTAAAGCATGTTTAAACACGACTGTGCGAGTCGGTAAACCTTTTGCGCGAGCGGTACGAATATAGTCCGCCTCAAGTACTTCAATCATGCCTGCGCGTATGAGACGCATGAAAGCCGGCGCAGCGTAATAGCCCAGCGTGATGGCAGGCATCACGAAGTGTTGCCACGTGTCACTCCCTGAGACGGGCAGCATGCGCCACGAAATCGAAAACAGCATAATCAGAATCAAGGCAAAAAAGAAGTTGGGCATTGCTTGGCCAACGACTGCCACGGCAAGACACAAACGATCGATCCAACTGTTTTTGTAGATCGCGGCAAGAACGCCTAACGGAACCGAGATCAGCAAGGCGAATGCAAGCGCATACAACGCAAGCAACATGGTTGTTACGAGTTTGCTGAAAATCAAGGGACCCACATCTGTTTTGAAATAGATCGAGGTGCCCAGATCGCCACTGACGATTTTTAGTACCCAATTCCCAAACTGAACGATGATCGGCTGATCAAACCCGTAGGTTTTACGGACCATGTCAATATCGGCTTGGCGTGCGCCTTCTCCTGCGATCGCCAAAGCGGGATCGCCGGAAAGATAGAGCAACATGTACGCGATGATCGAAACCGTCATCGCGACTAGGACGGCGAGTCCTAGTCGTTTAGAGATGTATCCCAGCATGGGGTGCTACCTGTGTTGCGTAGGAACTGAACGCGTTATTTCCAACTCATTTCCCAAAAACGCACGAGTTCGTCGTGGTAGGGCTTGAATTTCACGTCTTTACTGGCGACGTAATACACAGGCAAGGACCAGAGCGGCAGCGCGTAAGCCTGATCTGAAATGATGGTGAGCGCTTGTTTATAAAAGGCCTGGCGGTCTTTGAGTTCAACAGCGTTATCACCCTTGTTGAGTAGCTCAATGACCTTCGGGTCGCGGCTCACGTCATCATTACCACCACCAAAATAAACGGGGGTCGAGGCGGACAAGTCGTTGACGAGGTTTGAACCCCATGTCTGGTGGGTCAGGGCTGTTTTGTTTGAGCGGGCAAGGTCGCGCATTGCCGCGTACTGCATGAAGCTGAGCTTGGCTTTGATGCCAACAGCCTGCAGATAGTTGATCATCGCCTCAGTTTGTTGGCGCTCGCGATAGGCCATAATGTCTACAGAAAAGCCGTTGGGAAAGCCAGCCTCAGCGAGTAGCTTTTTAGCCAGTGCGGGATCGTAGTTGTATGCCGTGATGCCTTCGCTCGTGCAACCAACTTGCGAGGGTGTGCAAATCGAGTTGAGGATTTCGCCGCCACCCACGATATTTTTCAGGATGGCTTGACGATCGATCGCGTGTGCGATGGCCTTGCGTACGCGGATATCTTTGAGTTCTGGTGCGGGTGTGCCATCACGCGTATTCATTTGCAAAAAGACGATACGCATGGTGTTACCGCTTTCAACTTGAAGATGCGGAACGCCTTTGAGCTTTTCAGCCTGATCTTTTGGCACGTGCATGATAAAGTCCTCGCCGCCCGACATCACTTCAGCCATCTGTGTTTGGCGGTCAGGAATAAAGCGGATGCGAACTTTACCAATGGTTGGTTGTGTTTTAGGGGACTCTTTGAAGTAGTCCTTATACAGTTCCAGTGTGACTGATTTACCTGGGATGTGTTCGATGATTTTGTAAGGACCTGAGCCAACGGGTTTTAGGTTCATCCCGGTTGGGCCAACTTCTTTGTAGTATTTCGCTGGGTGAATGGCGAGCGTGGTGGCAAGGTAGTCAATCGCCGCAGGGAAGGGCTCTTTGCTGATGATGCGGACTTTAAATTTGTCGAGTTTTTCGACACGCTGAATCCAGCGAACGTTCTGTTGAGTCGTTGCTTTATTGGCAGGGTCCGAGACATAGTTGAGTGTAAAGACCACTGAGTCCGCATCAAATTCTTCACCGTTGTGGAATTTGATCCCTTGGCGTAATTCAAATTCAAGGGTCTTGTCGTCGATTTGCTTCCAGCTTTTAGCAAGCTGGCCTTTATATTCATTGGTGTTTGGATCGCGGTACACCAGCGTATCCCAAACGTTTGCGGCGATGATCACGCCGATACGAACGTTATTGAAGTAGGGATCGATGTTTTCCGGTGTTTGGTCATACGCCATGCCCAGTGTGTCGGTTTTCTTGCCAGCCAGAACGGGTTGTGCCAGTGCCATACACAATCCCAGTGCACAGGCCATGAGGCTTGCCCGTAGTGGTTTTTTGGCCGAAAGTACTCTGCGGGCGGTGCTTGCTGTGGTCATAGCGTTCCTCGATCTGGATTTATTGCAAATAAAGATTCATTTAACCG
This sequence comes from uncultured beta proteobacterium, assembly GCA_903958565.1. Lineage (GTDB taxonomy): Bacteria > Pseudomonadota > Gammaproteobacteria > Burkholderiales > Burkholderiaceae_B > Zwartia. The sequence continues at coordinate 6,131 of CAJBTJ010000320.1, read as the reverse complement.
TCAATTGCTTATTGAAGCAACTGTATACCTTAAGCAAGTGCTGTGCCAAATTTCCCTGATTGGGTTATCTTTGCTTCCTGCGCGTGCGAGATCTTACGCAAAATCATCATCTTCATCACAAGGCTTTATATGCAGAACCCAGCACTTGACCAGGCAGTACAGTTTGCGATTGCTCATGAGAGCACCTGGGATCGGGATTGCACGAGCGACAATTGGGGCGTGCACCACGGTGATCCAGCGCCCTACAACAAGTTGTATGGCCCTGTGCAATCGCGTGGCCCAAACTCTGGAACGATTTTATTGCGCGGGAAAACCCTGACGTCCTGGGGCGAGCCTAAGCGTGCGGACGTGACCTTCAGCGTCGCGAAGACCTATCTGGCGTTGTTGGCGGGTGTTGCGGTCGACCGCGGCTTGATCACCGACGTCCATGAGCCGATCGGTAAAAAAATTAAAGGGATTGGTTTTGACATGGGCAATAACGCGCTCGTGACCTGGGCACAGATGTTGCAACAGACGAGTGAGTGGGAAGGCACCTTGTTTGGTTTGCCAGACCAAGTTGATCGCTACCGTGCCGTCACGTTTGCGAAAGCGCCCGATGGTGTGAAGGGCGACGCACGTCCGCTGCAGAAGGCAGGCACCTACTGGGAATACAACGACGTTCGTATCAATCAATTGTCCCTAGCACTATTGCATCTATTCCAGCGTCCTTTGCCTGAGGTGTTTCGTGAGGCCATCATGCGCCCGGTGGGTGCAAGCGAAGACTGGAAGTGGGTCGGTTACGACAACGCCTGGGTTGAGATCGCGGGTAAGCGCGTGCAATCCGTGCCCGGAGGCACGCATTGGGGGGGCGGCATGACGGTCAGCGCTGAGGATCAAGCCCTCGTGGGCCAGATGATGTTGGACAACGGCATGGCTCGGGGCAAACGTGTTCTGTCCGAGGACTGGATTAAACGGATGCAGGTGCCCTGCGCGCTCGCGCCGTTTTATGGCTACCTGGTGTGGCTCAACGGCGATCAGAAAGTGTTTCCAAGTGTCCCGGCGTCCAGCTATTTTGCCGTGGGCGCGGGGAGCTCGTTTACGTGGGTTGAGCCAGAACTCAATATGGTTGTCATCATTCGTTGGTTGAATTCAGCACACGCCGACGCAGTGTTCGGTAAAATATACCAAGCCGTCAAAGCCTTGGCCTAGATCAATGCAACTAAGGAACTCCATGCACAACATCGCACGCTCAGCTGCCTCCGCGGCGTTAGCCCTCTCTCTGGCGACCGGAACGTTGCTCGTCAGCACGACTCTTGTCGCTCCAGCGTTTGCCCAGGCAGCGCCACAGTCGGCCAACTTGACGCAACCTCAGCTAGAGGCCCTTGTTTCAACGATCGCGCTCTATCCAGATTCTTTGCTCTCGCAAATGCTCATGGCGGCGACTTATCCGCTTGAGGTCGCCGAGGCAGCGAATTGGTCGCGTAGCCACCAGCATCTGTCCGGCACTGCTCTACAGGATGCGCTCAAGCCCGAGACCTGGGATAACAGTGTGAAATCCCTGATTACGTTCCCTGATGCACTGAACCTAATGGGTAACCAGTTGGACTGGACACAAAAGCTGGGGGATGCCTATCTTGCTCAGCCTAAAGACTTGATGCAAGCGGTACAAGCCTTGCGTGCTAAGGCAAAAAAAGCGGGTAACTTAAGTTCGAACTCGCAGGTGACGGTGGTGAATGATCCGCAGTCAAATATTGTTATCGTGCCGTCTAATCCCCAGGTGGTGTACGTGCCCACCTATAACCCCATGATGATCTATGGTGTTTGGCCTTGGGCGGCTTACCCGCCGTACCCGATGTATAACCCAGCATGGGGGTTGATGAGCTTTGGTGTGGGCATGGCTGTTGGCGCTGCGTTGTGGTCGACGCCTCACTGGGGTTCAGGGTCGATCACGATCAACAACAACAACTTCAATAATTTCAACAACCGGTTTAACTCGGCGGTGAATCAACGATCAAACTTGGTCGGCGACGCAAACACCTGGGCACATAATCCTGCTCACCGTGATGGGGTTCCTTACAATAGCGCGGCGTTAAGCAACCGCTATGGCGCGAATAACTTAAGCGACATGGATCGTAACAACGCTGCGCGTCAGCAAAATGCTGTAAATAACTGGAAGAACAACGCCACTCCGGAAGATAAACAGCGCATGGATCAGGCGCGCCAGAATGCGCAAAATAGTTTCCAGCGAAACAGTGCGTCTGGCGATCGCGCGGCCGGCGGCGATCGCAGTGCCGGTGGTGGTGACCGTAGCTTTGGTGGCGGTGATAGAAGTTTCGGTGGGGGGGATCGTAGCTTTGGTGGCGGTTCCCGAGGCAGTTTTGGCGGAGGACATTTTGGCGGCGGTTTCCGGCGCTAGTGTCTGCAGCAGGCCAACCTTCCACCTAATTGGAGTCAATAAGATGAAAAAATATTTAGCAATGATCCTGATGGCAGCATCACCTGTTGCGGCCTCGCTGGCGCAGAACATACCCACCTCTGGCGTGACAACCGAAGCGATGATTGAATTGTGCAAAAGCCGCACCGATACCGAGGCGCAAACGTTCTGCTACGGCTTTGGTGAAGGCGTCTATCAGGGCTATCTGTTGGGCCGCAATACCAAGGAAGCACCAACGATTTGCCTGCCCCCTCAGGGAGTCTCCCGGGATGAGGTGCTTGCGGAGTTCATCAAGTGGGCGATGGAACGCCCACAGTACAGCCAAGACAAAGCCGCTGTCACTATCATGCGATTTTTGCCTGTTCGCTTCCCCTGCTAAGGTTCGCCTGAACAGTTTTGGCGCTTTCGCTACAATGGCGCCTCTGTCTGTTGCCCCGATGATGAAATCGGTAGACATATGAGACTTAAAATCTCAGGCCTTAGGGCGTGCCGGTTCGATTCCGGCTCGGGGCACCATGAATAGCAGACGCTCGGGTCCGACCGTTCTACCCACTAAACGGCGCCATTCCTTGGTTGGGTCAGAGCCGTCTTGTCGGTCTCAGCAATCAGCGCGCGCAACTCTTCGCTAAAGGCATGTGCGAGCATCATCGGTGCTTGCCCATCAGGATAAATAATCGCATAGCGTGACGTGAGGGTTTCCTCCACAGGAATCGCGACCAAATCTACACCCGTGAAGGTTTCGACCGTCCATCGCGATACTAACGAAATCCCCGCGCCAGCAGCAACGAGAGCGCAGGCAATCGAGGAGCTCGGTGTCTCGGTCACCACCTCCGGCGCGACGCCAATACTTGCAAACGCCTCATCAATTTGGTAGCGGATATAGGTGTGTTGTGACAGCATAACCATGCGCTCGCCCGCGAGATCCTTTAGGGAAATAGCCTTGCGGCTGGCGAGCGGGTGACTTGTGGGCACAACGGCCATGGTTTGTATAGGGGCGAAGGGCTCAACCTGCACAGCCGGCTTGACCAGGGGGAACTCAACCACACCCACGTCAAATTGTCGCGTGGCGACCAGTTCCCCGATCTGCCGAGAGGGCAAGCTTTGAACAAAGACACGTACGTTTGGGCGTGTCTTGAGAAAACGAGTGATGGCTTTGGGAACCAGCCAGTGGGCGAGAGCCGGCAGCGTTGCAATGCGCAGTGCCCCCGCGCGCTGAAAGCGAATATCTTGTGCGACGTGACTGACACGCTCAAGATTGCTGTAGATCGGCTCAATCTCGCGATAAAGCGACTCGGCCTCATGCGTCGGTATCAGACGACGACCTCGCCGCTCGAACAGGGCATAGCCTAAATGCAGCTCCAATAAGCCAATCGTGCGGCTTACGCCCGGTTGGGTGACGTTCATGAACTTGGCGGCTCCCACGACGCTGCCTGCCAGCATGACTGCGCGGAATGCTTCGATCTGCCTCAGGTTAATGATGGGTTTCATGCTTTATCTCCGCGATCCGCACCAATTATGATGTGATCTATAACATTTGAGCATATGTAACACCATTAATTTGAATTTTATTTCTCAATATTGAGGTCTAGGATGATTTTGTCAGTTCACCCTCAGTCTGGCGGCGTCTTGCGACATCGCCTTTTAAACAGTGGAGATCAATATGCGTAAACCTATATCAGTCTTGAGCGCAGCGGTGTTAGCCCTGTCAGCCGGTGTTGCTTCGGCACAGACGACTTTATACGTGGGTGGTTCGGGTGGTTCGACCGAAAAGCTATTTAAAGAAAAAATCATTCCTGCCTTCGAAGCAAAGACGGGTGCGAAGGTGGTGTATATCGCCGGCAACTCAACCGATATCTTGGCAAAGCTTCAAGCGCAAAAAGCCAAGCAGGAAATGTCGCTGGCCATCATCGATGATGGTCCGATGTATCAAGCAGTGGGGCAGGGACTGTGTTCCAAGGTTGAAGACGCGGGCACGGTTAAAGAGCTCTATCCAAACGCACGCATGATCGGTGATAAGTCCGTTGGTATTGCCTATATCGCGACAGGCCTGGCTTACAACAAAGATATTTTTGCAAAAAACGGTTGGGCACCACCTACCTCTTGGCACGACCTCACCGATCCTAAATACAAAGGCAAAGTCGTCATTCCACCCATCACAAACGGTTATGGATTATTGACGCTCGTCATGATGGCGCGCTTGAGCGGCGGTGGAGAAGCCAAAATGGAACCTGGTTTCGAGGTGATGGCGAAAAAAGTTGCACCAAACGTTGTGGCGTGGGAGCCGTCACCAGGCAAGATGGCACAAATGATGCAAACAGGCGAAGCTGCACTAGTTGTTTGGGGTAACGGACGCGTGCAGTCTGTCGTTGATCAAGGTGCGCCTGTTCAGTTTGTCTATCCTAAAGAAGGAGCGGTTGCGCTGATGGTAGCCGCCTGCGTAGTAGAAGGTGGGCCGCAGCCAAAGCTGGGTCAACAGTTCTTGCAACATATCGTATCGGCGGATGTGCAGGCATTGATGGCAAAAGAGATTGGGTTCGGTCCTGTCAACAAGACAACCAAGCTTGATCCCGCGGTTGCAGAGAAAGTGGTTTTTGGCCCAGAGAAAGTGAACAAGTTGATCTCGGCTGACTACAATATTATCAATGCGCAACGCGCTGAGTGGACCAAGCGCTGGAACCGAGTGGTAGAGAAATAAAACGAGTATTAGACGGACGATCCTGCCATGGCTTTCCTTGAGTTGAAGGGTTTAGTGAAACGTTACGGCGATTTCACGGCCGTGGAGGATTGCAGTTTGTCCGTTGAGCAGGGCGAGTTTCTTTGTTTGCTTGGCCCCTCTGGTTGTGGGAAAACTACGACCTTGCAAATGGTTGCTGGCTTCACTCCGCCGACGGTTGGCAGCATCATTCTCGATGGGAAAGACATCACGGATCTCAAGCCTAACAAGCGAGGGTTGGGTGTCGTGTTTCAAAGCTATGCATTGTTTCCGCATATGACGGTTCACGATAATGTGGCCTTCGGTTTGCAGATGCGTAAAGTGCCAAGTCCCGACTTGGAGCGCCAGGTCTCCGAGGCACTGGATCTCGTGCATCTTGGTGCCTTTGCCCAACGATATCCGAGCGAACTATCAGGTGGTCAGAAGCAACGGGTTGCCATGGCGCGTGCCTTGGTCATACAGCCACCCGTACTGCTTCTAGATGAACCCATGGGCGCGCTCGACGCAAAGCTGCGCGAAGAGATGCAGATCGAGTTGCGCGCGTTGCAGCGTCGTGTTGGCATCACAACAATCATGGTGACGCATGACCAAGCCGAGGCGATGACTCTTGCGGACCGTGTGGTGCTCATGAATAAAGGCCGCATTCAGCAAATAGCCCGGCCAGTTGAGATGTATGAGGAGCCCAATGGACGCTTCTCGTCAACCTTTCTAGGAAAAGCAAACGTCTTCGAAGGCGCGCGCGTGGCGCTAGGTATCGCGGTGGGGGGGCGTATCCTACCCTGCTTATCGGATGCCTGTGAGGGCGATGTCGATTACATCATTCGTCCCGAAAAAATCGGTTTTGTCCAAACGGATCCTATCCTTCGTGGGAATGTTACCGCGCGATTGTTTTTGGGGCATCACTGGTTATTTCAAATTCAAACTGATCTAGGGCTGATTCAAGTCACTCAGGCAAACGTCGAGCTGCCAGCGGTGGCGGAGGGAGATGCGGTCGGTTTGAGTTGG
>CAJBTJ010000319.1 GCA_903958565.1 uncultured beta proteobacterium | reverse complement strand
TGAATTCACGATGATAGAGCTGGCCGAAAAGGTGCTGCGCCTAACGGGCTCCAAGAGCAAGCTTGTGTACAAACCGCTACCCCAGGACGACCCCAAGCAGCGGTGCCCAGACATTACCAAGGCAAGGCAGAGCCTAGATTGGCAGCCGATGATTGCTTTGGATGAAGGGCTTGCGCGAACGGTTGCATATTTTCGGCGTGCGCTAGCGGCCTAGTTTTTCTGTAAGACGGCAGACCAAGAGAGTTGTAAATGAAAAAAAATAGTACGGAAGCAAGATTCGCGGTGGTCATGCCAATTTATGAGGATAGAGAGGCGTCGGCAAGGCTATTTAAAGAACTGTATGCCGAGTACGGCGCAAATGCCTACGTCGTCGTTGTTGATGACGGCTCTATCGCCGAGCCTGTCACGACCGAAGGTCTGATCGACGCCAAGTTAGACGGTGCCGTTATTACGCTTAAACGCAATGTTGGACACCAGCGTGCGATCGCGGTTGGACTGAGCTATGTCGCCGATCAGTTGCCTGAGATCGAATGTACCGTAGTGATGGACTCAGACGGTGAAGATATCCCGTCCTCAATACGAACGCTTGTTGAGCCATTCCAAAGGCAGCAAATTGATGTTGTCGTGGCGCAGCGAAAAAGCCGCGTCGAGACATTTAAATTTAAGGGCTTCTATTTAATTTATAAAGCGCTGTTCCGACTGCTGACAGGAAGAAGCATAAGTTTTGGAAACTTTATGGCCCTTCGTATGAGCGCGCTTAAGCGATTGGTCGCGATGCAGGAATTATGGACGCACGTGGCAGGCTGCGTACTCACGTCGAAGCTGCGGGTGTGCACCTTGCCTATTGATCGTGGCCCTCGCTATGCCGGCGTGAGCAAAATGAATTTTGTCGGCCTTGCGCTGCATGGGTTTCGCGCGTTAATGGTATTTGCCGAAGACGTATTGGTGCGGGTGGGGATTGTCTGCGCTGGGGTTGCCGCGTTAACAATTTTTTGCGGTGTGAGTGCTATTGCGTTAAAGCTTGCCGGCTTTGCGACGCCCGGGTGGTTTTCTGTTGCAATGGGAATTTTGCTGTTGGTTTTTTTACAAACCGGAGCACTAACCTTAATGACATTGATGTTAACCGGGGTGGTCCGCAGCGGAGCAACGAATACGGTTGACTATAAGTTTTACGTCAGCCAAGTTGCACACGTAAAACCACAGGAAACTTAACGTATGGCGCTCACAAAATGAAATGGCTGCGATTTTTGCTGGCGACGCTAGGATATCTTGCTTTATTAAGTGCAACGTATGTCGTGCATATAAAATATTTTAAGGTTGACGTAGTCTTTTATGGCGCCTTATTCGATGGCGTGCTCGCCTCGTGCTTAGTAGGGCTGATGACCTGGAAAGCTGCCGCCTTCCGCATCTTTAGCACATTTGAAAAGACTCAAATGATCGCGCTCTGGCTGTTGATTGGATATGCCCTTGCGATTTCAGTACCTACTGTGCTTGATCGTTCTTTATCGTTTTACACCTTAGAGAAGTTACAGCAGCGTGGTGGCGCAATACAGCAAAGCGCTTTCGAAGATATCTACGCTAAAGAATATGTAAAAGAGCATCGGTTAGTCGATGTACGACTAACCGAGCAAGAACGCTCAGGCACCATCGTGATCGAAGAAGGGTGCGTCAAACTAACAGCCAAAGGCGATCTGATCGCAACGATTAGCCGATATTTTCGTAACAACTTTCTACCTAAAGAAAGATTATTACGTGGCGAGTACACGAGCGACTTAACGAACCCGTTTCGAAACAGCCTTGAAGTTGTGGACTACGTTTGCAAGTGAAGGGTCGTTGGACTGAGGAACTTGTGTACTGCCAAACAAATTGTGTCGGTTACTCTCCAATCGGTGCAGCCTTGATCGGCATCTTGCGCGTATCGCTCAAACCAGACCTTGCAACTTGAAGCAGCGCATAGGCCCGTCTTTTGATCAACCTAAGAATTTTTGAATCCATATTTTTCTTGCAAAATAAAAAAACGATCAATATTATGGAGTTTTAAAAATGACGGACAGAGGTTGCGCAAGCGGCCCTCTGCTTGACGATGGCCAAAATCGCAGCTGCCGCACCGGTTATTTGGAATAACATCAAGATCGAATACGTCGGCGAGACGTATTTTGATTACGCGCTCGATGGTAAAGATCGAAACGCTCAAATCAAATTAACGAACATCGGCACGACTGTCGTCAATAATCTCTACTATCAGGTTGCAATTAGTGGTTTGGGTGACTACCCCACTCCTACGGGTGATGGTGGATTTGCAGTATTTCCCAATGGTGGAAATATTGACCTCGCGCCCGGCCAAAGTTATGTTGCGCAAAACTGGCTCTCTGGCATCTATGAGGGACGCTTTAATAACACTCCGCCTGCTTCTGGCGCGTCAAAGGTCTATAGCTTTGACTTTTTAATCGCAACGGATAATGAAGTCTTCAGAGCTGCAAACCCAGTGGCTGACAACAGAGTGGCAGTCAAGCTTACGCAGGATATCGAGTTTGAAAATGCGTCCTACACATCTGGCTTAACAGGCCCGATGTCTATCAGTGGAACACTCAGTAATACTCAACTCGCGACGAATAATTTAACCG
>CAJBTJ010000318.1 GCA_903958565.1 uncultured beta proteobacterium | reverse complement strand
GCTCGACGCGACGTATCTTTCACAACATCACGCAAGTGCATGCAAGCACGTTGGAACCAACTCCAGTAAACAGCATCCGGATTTGCCACCCGATATCGCTCGGGCCGTCGTGGTAAAGCTTGGTCATCTGACCTTCGACGATTAATGAAGTTTGGTGGCTCATCCTATGAGGCACTCACTCAGCGATACTGCAGTCGTGCCCCGAACCTAGCCAAACAACCCTTGAATAAAGGAAGAATGAATGCAATCTTGGGAAATTTTTCTGTATGGATACCTTGCGATTGGCGTACTGTGTGCAGCTGTCTTGGCGATGGGTGCCTGGCTCGAAAAACCACGTGATACGGCCTTTAGTAGAGACCTGATTGCGGCACTAGATGAAAGGCGGCGTAGTTTTTGGTATCGCCTGCTGAGCGACCGAATTGTACCGGCGCTCGCGACGGTATTGATTATGCTCGTTTGGCCGGTTGCCGTCTTCATGGGCATTAGAGACTTCCGCGTACGGCGTCGGGATAAGCGTGCTTTGACAAAATGAATAGGATTTTTAAGAGATCGCTTCTTTGGTTCGTATTGTTCGTGGGAGGGGGGCTGTTGGTCTTCGGTGTACAGCAGAGCACCTCGTCGCTGTCAGCCGGACAAGGGTTAGGTTGTTGCCAGCAAGTAGCTTTGATCAACCCGGCACTCGGACTGTTGTATCTTGCTTTCACCGTAAAAGAGCACGACACTGCAGGTTGGCGTCGGGACTTCGCTTTGGCATTAGAAAAACGCCGCGCGAAGCGCCAAGCGCGCGTGACGGGTAAACGTGTGTCGCAGCGCCTGAGCCCAACGCAGAAGCTACTGAAAACTTATTAAGTACCGTACCTTGTTAAGCAAATCAAAAATCACCAAGCACCGTCAATGCCCACGCTTGTTGTGGCTGGATTTAAATCGTCGCGACTTGGCCAAGCCTGACGACACAACCATTGCGCGTATGGCCGAGGGCAATCGAGTAGGGGATGTCTCGCGTCAGTTGCATCCCGGTGGCGTGTTGATTGACACGCTCAATCTGAAAGATGCCTTGACGCGCACCCAGCAAGCCTTAAGTCAGCAAAGCCTTCCAGTGTTTGAACCCGCCTTCGTCGCAAACGAGGTCCTGGTGCGGGTTGATCTGTTGTTACCGGAAAATACTGGCTACCGCCTTGTTGAAGTCAAATCCGCGACCGAGGTCAAGGACTATCACTACGAAGACGCCGCAGTGCAATACTGGGTGATGACGCAAGCAGGTGTGAAGCCCACTAGCGTGGCGCTCGGTCATATCAATAACAAGTTTGAGTACACCGAAGTAGGTAACTATCAAGGCCTCATCACTGAGACAGACATTACGGCTTCGGTTAAAGAGCGTTTTGCCGACGTGCCAGCGTGGGTTGCGGCAGCCCACGCAACGAGTGAGCAAACCCAGCTTCCGCACGCCACGGTGGGACCGCAATGCCGTAGCCCGTTTGAGTGTGCGTATACAGAATACTGTCAGTCTTTAGAGACGACCACTGAATACCCAGTATCGATCTTGCCGCGTATCAGTGCCAAGCAGCGAGCAGAGTTTGCTCAACAAGGTATTGTGGATGTGCGAGACATTCCAGATAATTATTTAGAAAAAGAAAATCATGAGATCGTGCGTAAGGCTTCCTTGACGGGCGAGACCTACCTCAATCCAAGGGCAAAAGAGGCACTGGCCCAACTAGGCTACCCACGCTATTACTTGGATTTTGAAACGGTCGCGCCCGCTGTGCCGCGCTGGCTGAAGAGCCGTCCGTATCAGCAGATACCTTTTCAGTGGTCCTGTCACCAAGAGACCACTGCAGGTGCAGAGCTTCTGCATACGCAATACCTACATCCCGATGCGAGTGACCCGAGGCGTGCGTTTGCAGAGTCTTTGCTTCAGACGCTCGGGGAGCAGGGTCCGATTTTGGTCTATAACGCAGGCTTTGAGCGTACACGTATCGAAGAGCTTGCCGAGTGTTTGACGGATTTGGCGCCTTCGCTCTTGGCGCTAGTTGAACGTATTGTGGATTTATTGCCCTTGGCACAAAAAAACTATTACCACCCATCGATGCTGGGATCTTGGTCGATCAAAGCTGTCTTACCGACGGTGTCAGCGTTAGATTACGCCTCGTTAAAAATAGGCAATGGTGGCTTGGCGCAAGTGGCGTATATTGAAATGATTGATATTGATACGCCCGCCAATCGGCGTGCGCAGATTTATGAGGATTTATCAAAGTACTGTTATCAGGATACGTTAGCGATGGTGCATGTCGCCAAGCGCTTGAGCGGTGCGTCTGCTAGATGCGCCTCATGAAAATACTGAATCGTTGCCTCATTCACGGACTAGGTCTTGGCTTGTTGGTGATGCTAACTGCTTGCCAACAAGTGCTGAATAAGCCGGAAGCGACAGCGCCAAGCCAGCCTGCGGAGCGAGCGACGTTTGAGCAAGCCGCCCGTTGCAGCAAAGATGTAGATCGCAGCGCTGTCGGGCAGTTTGTTTTTGCGCAAGTCATCTATTCAGAGACGGTCGCACCTGAACGCACCGAGTTACTAGTATCAAACAACACGCTAAGCGATGCGCAACGCGCTGGGTTAGAGCAGTTCATTGAAAAAAATAAAGCGTGCCGCACGCTTAGGCTGCAAGCGTTTAGGGAATATGAGTTACGCCAAGTCCTGATCGAGCATTACGAGCGAATGGATGCTTTATATGTCGCGCTGTTGACTCAGAAATTGACGATCGCCCAAGGGAACGCCCAGCTAAAGACGAATTTTGAGTTGTATGGCGCCCAAATTAAGAAAGTCAT
>CAJBTJ010000317.1 GCA_903958565.1 uncultured beta proteobacterium | reverse complement strand
ATCGTGTTGACTGCAATGGTGGAAGGGCTTTGGCTTGACCTTTCCAACTTCTCTTTGCCCTACGACACCATCGAGACGCTAAGTGAAAAATTACGCGCAGCGCTAAAGACTGTCCCACCCGGTGGCTGGTTAGCGGGCTTTGGCGTGGATCCATCAAGAACTTCACCATTTATGGCGGAATTGACCGTCGAGGTACTTGATAAGGTATCAAAGGATGTGCCGATCTTTATCATCAATCAATCCGGCCATATTGGATATGTGAACAGCAAAGCGTTCGAACTTGCTGGGGTCAATAATCAGACGCCTAACCCCCCGGGCGGTGGGATCTACGTGAAGGACGAGAAAGGTAACTTGACTGGAAAATTGATCGAGCCGCCGTCTTATGTTCCTTTTCAAGCGAAGATGCCTGTTCCAACACAGCAAGAGCTTATTCAAGCAATGCGCAACACAACAAAGCGGCTCGCGACAAAGGGTGTGACGACTTCAGCTGAGATCACTGTAGGTGCCAACCTCGGACTTGAAAACGAGATAGGTCTCTACAAATATCTACTAGCAAATGGCGGTTTGCCGGTCCGGGTTCGCGCCTATCTCTATGGCAGTGCGATCCCCAAGGGGTTTCAAGGAGTCAAACCCAACGAGGGCGATGACTTATTTCGTTATGTCGGTGTGAAATTTATTTCAGACGGATCGACGCAAGGGCTGACCGCGGCGCTCAATGAGCCGTATGCGTACCCTGCGGGAACAACATTCAGAGGGGATCTTAATTACAAAGACGAACAACTATTAGCAAATATGAAGCCGTATTTCGACCAAGGCTGGCAGATCTCTGTTCATGCCAACGGGAGCCGAGCGGTTGAGCAAACATTAAATAACTACGCCAAGCTGTTGGATGGTAATTCACAGCCCGAGAAGCGTCGTTTGCGAATCGAGCACTTCACTGTCACCACGCCTGAACAGTTAGTCAGAACAAAGCAGCTGAGCGTGGTGCCAGGGTTCACGATTGGACACGTGCACTATTGGGGTCAGGCGTTTAACGACCAGATTCTGGGGGCACCGCGTGCCGAGTGCATTGATCCATCGGCGTCTCTCAAGAAAGAGGGCGTGCGTTTTGCATACCATAGCGACTCACCCGTGTCGCCTTACGGGCCGTTGAAATATATTACCCAGGGTGTGACACGGGTGTGGCAAAGCCCATTACAACGAAAAGTTTTGGGGCCCAATGAGCGAATTTCAGTGGATGATGCGATCCGCGCCGTGACGATCGATGCCGCTTATCAAATGATGTCAGACGACAAAATTGGAAGTCTGGAAGTGGGTAAGCTTGCTGACTTTGTTGTCTTGGAAAAAAACCCAAGAGCAACCTCCGCTGAGCAAATCGGCGATATCAAGGTGTTGCAGACTTGGGTAGGTGGAAAACGACAGGAATGGTAATTTGTAATCGAGCGTGGTCTGCTAAATACCAATATGCGAGTTACAAACCATCATTTAACCTTAAACATTGATTTACTTGCCGCCCAACAACCATGGCTAGTCTGAAACAACTTGAATACTTCAGAGCGGTCATGTTGTATGGTTCTATCAATAGGGCATCAACTTATTTGTGCGTAAGCCAACCTGTTGTTAGTCGTGTCATCTCGCAGCTCGAGCGTACGATCGCACTAAAATTATTCGATCGCAAAGCTTCTCACCTTGTACCTACACAAAATGCTGTTGTTCTAAATCGTTATTGCGATGACATCTTCGAGAAAAAAATCGGCTAGATTCCGCCATAAAGTCCCTGCAGATCCAGCACATTGACAGGCTGAAGTTTTGTGCAGCCCCAGCGCTTTGTAGTTCATTTTTGCCAAAAGTAATCGCCTCCTACAACCGAGACGTGATTATTTCGTTTGAGTCATCGATGCTCAAAGACCTTGAGTCAGATATTGAGTCAGGGACTTTTGAGTTCGGTTTTTCGGTTTGGCCGATTATTTCCCAACGACTTGAATGCCAAGCGATTTCTAAAAGTGATTTTGTATTTTTGTGTCATAAGAATAATGCCCTTAGACACAACAGATCCATCAAGTTTGAAGATTTAGTGAATCAAGAATTTATATTCACCAATCGCAATATGCCCATTGGTGAGTATATTGACCGCAAACTCCAAGAACAAAACATCTCTTTCAAAAGGTAT
>CAJBTJ010000316.1 GCA_903958565.1 uncultured beta proteobacterium | reverse complement strand
CGCAAACCGACCTAGCATTTTTCCCGAACGCTAGGACCCTTTTTTGCGGCAGACTTAAAACCGCCCTATGATTTAAGCTAGTCGTTCAATTTAACCTTTCCTACTTCAACCAAAGTCGACACCATGAGCGAAGAACAACCTCAATCCCCTTGGCAAGAGGACATTTTCAATGTCCTCAAACAAGGCAACATTCGCCAAGTTGCTTACGTCCCCGACGCGGGCCACGCCCACGTTATCCGACGTGTGCATGCAGAACCCAGTATGCGTGGCATCGTTCTCACGACCGAAGAAGAAGGCGTGGCGATTGCCTCTGGCGCCTGGCTCGGCGGAGAACGCGCTGCATTACTTATGCAAAGTAGCGGCGTAGGCAACTGCATCAACATGATGTCTTTACTCCAAAGCTGCCGCTTCCCCTTTCTGAGCTTAGTCACCATGCGGGGGGAATACGCAGAGTTCAACCCCTGGCAGGTGCCCATGAGCAAAGCCACACAAGGCTCGATGGAACTGATGGGGATTACGGTGCTGCGGGCCGAGCGCGCCGATGAGGTCGCAGACATTGTGAGCGCCGCGCTTGATGCCGCCTTCGAAGGTGGCGAGCAAGTCGCCGTGCTGCTGTCTCAAAGTTTGATCGGCCGCAAAAAGTGGCTTCGTAACTAAGGAATGAATATGACCGTACGAAACACAGCAACAGCAACAATCGATCGACGCGCCTTTGTGAAGGATTTACTCGCGAAATGTCCAGATGCACTGGTAGTCACTGGGCTTGGATCACCTACGTATGACGTCTTCGCGGCTGGCGATCGCGACAAAAACTTTTACTTATGGGGTGCAATGGGTGGTGCTGCCCTCGTTGGTCTAGGCCTCGCGCTCGCGCAACCCGAGAAGTCCGTCATCGTTGTGACGGGCGATGGCGAACAACTGATGGGGATTGGCGGCATCGCCACGATGAATGCGCAAAAACCTAAAAACTTGACGGTTGTCGTGCTGGACAATGGCCACTTCGGCGAGACCGGCATGCAACATAGTCACACCAGTCTTGGCACTAGTCTCGCAGCCGTGGCACGGGCTTGCGGTATCGAAAGCGCCTATGAAGTCCACGACGCAAGCGATCTCGCAAAAGTGGTTGATGGCGTGCACAAGCGCAACGGCATCAACTTCGCACAGGTATTCATTAAGGCGGATGATTTGCCACGCGCTCTACCCTCGCGCGATGGTGTCTATATCAAAAACCGGTTTCGTGAGACGCTTGGTTTGGCGCCGCTATAAAAAAACCAATCCTTATACAAAACAATAAAACGGGTGACGCGCATCACGACGGTGCGCCGCTCACTGCGTTTAAGCTGTTATCGACGTATTACCGAGAGCAGGTAGACGGACTGTGAAACATGCGCCTGAGTCACCTATATTCTTAGCGAAAATTTCGCCTTGGTAACGCTTGATAATATCTTTCGTCAGCCACAAACCAATCCCACTACCAGATTCCTTATTCGAAACAAGCAGTTCAAATATTTTTTCCTCTTGTCCGACTGGTATACCTACTCCATTATCCTGAATAGCCATTTCAATAAAATCAGCTTCCTGGCGTAAAGTGATAACAATCTGCTTCGGCGTCTTAATCGAAACTTGCAAGGAGTCAATCGCGTTATTTAATAGATTGATAAGCACCTGTTGCCATTCGGTCGGGGTTACTCGCGCATAGCAACTAGCTGGCGAGTTGATCTCAACCGTGACATCCTCATCACGCAGCCTTGTACGAGAGACATCCACGACCTCTCTTGTCCAAGCAACAAGCTCTACCGCCGCCGGCTGATTGTTCTTTTTTCTCGCCAGATTAAGCAAAGACCTCACGATCATTGAAGCGCGGTCAATGTCTTCAATGATTTCATTATTGATCTTTTCTAGAAGTGCTGTGTCTATCTTGTTCGAAAGGATTTTTTTTCTCGCAAGCTCTGCATTGATGCGCATTGCCCCCAACGGCTGATTGATCTCGTGTGCAATCGTTGACGCTAAGGCGTTAATAGAGGCGGTGCGATTCAGAGTCTCAAGTGAAAAGATAAGCCTGTTTCTCTCGTCGAGAATATTCGACAAGCTTACGTTCATATTATTTAACTGGTTGTGCTCCGCAAAGCCTAAATGCAACCTTAGAACGATATAAGCCAAGTTACGAATAGAGCACAATAAGGCAGTTAAAAACCATATCACTACGTTGTAGGGCTTTAGATCAAAAGCGAGTGCACTGTAGCCACTCAAGACATTCAAGCCGCGAACCATAGACATGAGGCTCACGACAAGGGCGGCGAGTCCGATGAAATTCAAAAATAGTCGATTGGAAAACTGCTTGCCAATTTTTTGCGTGAAATAGAAACAATACAAATTAGCGAAGCCAAAAGTAAAAGCGGCTGCCGCTGTCATGAAAGGTGTGATCACCCCGCCCGATCTATAGCTATCGATTGCCGTGACAAAAAAAGTCCAGATGGAACAAGCCAAGTCAGTTTGCTGTAACTAACAGCTTTGACAGAAACCGACAGCCGCTTCAATGACTCGCTTAGAAAAAATAGTGACAGTGCCTCGAACGAGACCATCAGGCTAAAACTTATGATTGAAGGGATGCTGCCCCGATTGATCGTGACAGCCGTCGCTATGGCCGTGAGCGCACAGCTAGCGATCCATAAGTTTGCGGAGTGATCATTTTTTTTCCAAAATAACGCGGCAATGACGATCGCCGCCAAGAAGCTTAGCGCGCTATAAAAGAGAAAGAAGGTTTGTATACTAAGGTTAGCCATACATTTGTATACAGAAGTTAGTTACGCTCTAATGTACAACTAATATCTGTGGTGGTCTCGCCCTAAGAAAACCTAGTGAAAACGTGGCCGAGCTAAAATAACCTCATATGCCGACGAGTCACAAAGGACACTAACCATGCTTCGCGACAACCCAAAGATCGCTGTTTTAGGCGCAGGCGCCGTTGGTTGCTACTTTGGGGGAATGCTCGCTCGCGCCGGCAATGCGGTCACACTCATTGCGCGAGCAAACCATGTCGCTGCCATTAATAAGAATGGTCTGTATTTGGACTGCCTGAGCTTCAAAGAACATGTGCGCCTGAATGCAACAACAGATGTATCAGAGATCAGTGGGGCTGACCTGATTTTATGTTGCGTGAAGTCCAGCGATACTGAAGATGCCATCAGATTAATCGCCCCTCATATTAAAAAAGATGCCGTGATTCTGAGCCTCCAAAATGGGGTCGATAACTACGAACGCATTCGTGCGACGATTTCAAATCCGACTTTTCCCTCTGTCGTCTATGTCGCCACGCGCATGGCGGGCGACGGCCATGTCGAGCATGTTGGTCGTGGTGAGTTGGCCATCGGCGCTGCCGGCGCTCAGGGGGACTGGACAAGTACGCTCAATGCGATCGCCACTCTTTTCAGCACATCTAACGTTCCCTGCAACGTCTCGCCAGACGTCAAGCGAGACTTATGGGCAAAGTTTCTGGTGAACTGCGCCTATAACGGGATATCGGCCATCGGTGCGATCGATTATGGTCAGATGGTTGAGACAGCAGAAATTAAAAAACTCATTGATGCGTTAACTGGGGAGTTTCTGCTGATCGCAAAAAGTGAGGGCGTCAACATTTCAGCTGAAGAAGCCATCAAGGTTAACGCGCAGATTCCCATTACAATGCCTCGTCAAAAATCTTCGACTGCTCAAGACTTAATGCGTGGCAAGCAAAGTGAGATCGATTATCTGAATGGACTGATTGTTCGTAAAGGGATCGAGCACAATATTCCAACCCCAGCGAATCAAGCGATACATGCGTTAGTTAAAATGCTTGAGCGCAAAATTTTTACGCCAACACCATGATTGATCATCTAGACCACCTCGTTTTAACCACTGCGCATGAAGCAGCCTGCATAGACTTCTATACACGAGTACTCGGCATGCGGCTTGAATCATTTGTTGGCGGGACTCCACCTGTCGAGCGCAAGGCCTTCAAGTTCGGCAATCAAAAAATTAACCTGCATATCAAAGGCAAGGAGTTCGAGCCAAAGGCCGAGCTACCCACACCAGGATCGCTCGATCTTTGCTTTATTGCAGACCGTCCGCTCAAGGATGTCATTGAGCGTCTAAGGACGGTCAACTGGCCGATTATTGAAGGGCCCGGCATGCGTACCGGTGCAACTTCAAAAATCAACTCCATTTATGTGCGTGACCCCGACCAAAACCTGATTGAAATCAGCGAGATTTGGCGCTAGATACTCCGCACATCGCGTGATACATTTCGCCTTCATGTACACAAAATCTTATTTGGTTGCTCCTCATAACGAAAGACATCTGTCGCCACGGCTTTACAAAGGAATGCGCTAACATGAGAAACATCAGACGCTTTATTACCGTGGTCGCTTTCTTTTTGTGCTGTATCAAGCCCACCATAGCGGCTGAGTACCGCCTGTATGCCGCGGCTGGCATCAAGATACCTTTGATTGCTCTGAGTCAAACATATCAAACTGAGTCTGGTCACTCGATTGTGAATGATTTTGATACAGCCGGTGCCGCAGAAAAAAAGTTTCTTGCCGATCCTAATGCAAGCTTCCTAATTACGACTAAGCCTCGCATCGACAAGGCAATCGCTTCGAATTTACTCACCAATGGCCAAGCAATTCATCTGGTGGATACTGCAGCAGGCATCGCCTCCTCACAAGCTGTCAAACCGGTTGTACGCAATGGTGCTGATTTAAAAGCAGCCCTCCTGAGTGCAAAAAAAATTGCTTTTTCTGACCCTGCTCGAGGTGCAACTGTTGGCCTTCACTTTGTCAAAGTGATCCGGGAGTTAGGCATTGAACAAGAGGTCATGGCAAAGGCTGTAGTGGCTCGCGATGGCATCGAAACCATGCGACTGATTCAAAGCAAAACCGTAGACATCGGGATCACTCAAATGAGTGAAGTTGTCCAGGCAGATCGAACAACTCTCGTTGGTCCTTTTCCCAAAGAGTTTGAACTCGTTAGTCAATATGTACTTTGGTACAAAACGACTGGTGACGCTGGGGTCGATGCGTTCGTCAAGCTTCTGACTTCTGCGCGCGCTGCCGGTATCTTTGCACAGGAAGGTCTTTTACCAGTTACGTCACGACAGTAAGACTGGCGATCATCGAACTTTTAAACAATAGACGAGACGCACCAAAGGCTTGACCCTATGACTCCTGTACGTTTATTAATCTGGGCCGCACTGGCTGGCGCCTTCATCCCCGTGATGGCAATCCTGAATGGACGGCTCGGCAAGTCCATGGGAGAGGCGCTGCACGCCTCTGTCATTCTGTTTGGAGTTGGTTTTTTATTCTGTTTGACCGTCGCGCTTGTACTAACAAAATCTCTGCCGCATGCTACGGACCTCGCCAATGCGAAACCGATCGAGTATCTCGGCGGATTCATTGTTGGTTTTTATGTCATTAGCGCGACCCTACTCGCACCACGGATTGGCCTAGCGAATTTTATTGTTTGTGCTGTATCAGCCCAGATTATCATTTCAGTCGTGATTGACCACTTTGGTTTACTTGGCGCCATGGTGCGACCGGTCAGTATGACCCGACTGATCGGCATTGGGCTGTTGATTGCTGGGATTATCGTTACTCAAGTGTCCGACAGCGCATCAACCTCACGTTAGCTCAGGCGAGTCGACTCTTTACCCAAGGTTATTTAGACAGACAGCATTTAGGGTGAACCCTAATGCGAGGGCAAAATATTTCATCGCGTCTCCCGATTCGTATGTGTTCTCGAATATCATGGCGCATCGATTGTGGCGCTTACGGTCCAGTCAAGTTGATTTTGATCGTCGCTGCATCATTGATTTCAGTATCTAAAGAAAATCGGAGACCTTATGACTAACAAAAAATTACCAACTAACGGCTCAACTAACGCGGCGGATGTCTCGCCAAACACTACCCGTCGTTCTATCTTAGGTGCGACTGGTTTCGCTTTAGCTGGCGGACTGTCATTACCTTCAGTCGGCTTTGCTCAGGCCAAGTACCCGAATAAGCCGATCAAAATAGTGATTCCATGGCCCCCAGGACAAGCAACAGACCTGGTTGGCCGTGCGCTCGCACAAGGCCTATCCCAAGTGCTTGGTCAAAGCGTCGTGCCGGACAACAAAGCTGGCGCAGGTGGCGTGATCGGCACGGACTACGTGGCGAAGGCTGCCCCTGATGGCTATACACTCTTGGCTGGTTCAGCCGGTCCGATTTCAATTAGTCCGCTGCTTCAGCAAGTTCCGTATGATCCAGTCAATGAT
>CAJBTJ010000315.1 GCA_903958565.1 uncultured beta proteobacterium | reverse complement strand
AGTCCGCTAAGGCCTTGTGGCGCCTGGCTGGGAAATATACTTACAAAGAAAGAACCTTGAAGAACATCTAAAAATGGTGTGTGCAGAGAGAAAAAGAGCCATCTACTTTTAAAACGCTCTGCTTCGAAGGGCATGCATCCAGCCGTACCAGCCACCATTCGTACGAGCGGTGTCGGTCCGTTTAAGAGACTTGTTTTGAGAGGCGCGACGGTCATCGATGGCACGGGTGCGCCGCCGTCCGGACCCGTCGATCTCGTCGTTGAGAACGGGCGCATTACTGAACTAAAAAACGTCGGTACGCCACTCAAGGCTATTAATCCCGCTAATCGTCCTGCCCCCGGGGACCATGAGATCGACTGCCATGGCAAGTTTGTCACGCCAGGACTGATCGATTGTCATGCGCACGTTGGTACGCCATGGCATGCGATGAGCGGTGAGGTACCCACAGCAGACTATGTCTACAAGCTTTGGCTGGCGCACGGTGTCACAACGGTGCGCGAGATGGGCTCGATGAATGGTTTGAATTACATGATGCAGCAGCGCGATGCGGCAGAAGCAAATCAAATCGCAGCGCCCCGTATGATCTTGCATGCTTACTTTCCTGCGGTGAATGAGCGTATCAAGACGATCTTCACACCCGAACAAGCACGTGACTGGGTCAAGCGCCTTAAAGAACGTGGCGCCGATGGTATTAAATTCTTCGGTGCGCCCCCGACGATTATGCAGGCTGCGCTTGACGAAGCAGGCAAACAAGGATTGCGTAGCGGATGCCATCACGCACAAATGGCGGTGACGCGCGTCAATGCGCTGAAATCAGCGAAATGGGGTCTGACGAGTTCTGAGCATTATTACGGCATCCCAGAAGCCTTATTTGAAAATCGCACGGTTCAGAATTTCCCGACTGATTACAACTATGGGGATGAGTATTTCCGTTTTTCGGTGTCTGGACAGATGTTTATGCAGGCCGCGCAGCCTGGCAGTAGAAAATGGAATGATGTACTTGACCAGTTTCTTGAGGCGGGTCATACGTTTGTGCCGACCTTCAATATCTACGATGCGAATCGCGACTTAATGCGTGCGCGCAGAGCGGACTGGCATGGTGACTACACCATCAAAACGATCTGGAAATATTTTCAGCCTCAGCGGGGCGGGCATGGTGCGTATTGGTATCGCTGGAGCACAACCAATGAAGTAGAGTGGAAGCAGAACTATCAATTGTGGATGCAGTTCGTCAATGAGTACAAGAATCTCGGTGGCCGTGTCTGTGCGGGAAGCGATTCTGGTTTTATTTATCAGATCTACGGTTTCGGGCTGATACGCGAGTTGGAGTTACTGCAGGAGGCTGGCTTTCATCCGCTAGAGGTCTTGCGCGCAGCAACCTCGTTGGGTGCTGAGTTGTTGGGGCTCGAGGACGACACAGGTTCGATCGATGTGGGTAAGCGTGCTGATTTGCTTGTGCATGATTTCAATCCACTCGAGGATTTCAAACTCATGTATGGCACGGGTGCAATTCGGCTCAATGACGAGACTTCAAAAGCCGAGTGGAAACGTTCCTTACGGTTGACGATCCGCGCTGGCGTGGTGTACGACACAGAAAAATTATTGGCTGAAGTACGCGATATTGTGAACCAGAGCTGGGTGGGTAACGAAGATGACAGACCACCAACCCGTTGAGCTCATTGTTCTGTGTGGTTTTCTAGGCAGTGGCAAGACGACACTACTGTCCGATTTTTTGCGCCAAACGCAGTTGCGTGATACTGCAGTGATTGTGAACGAGGCGGGAGACGTCGGTATTGATGGTGTCTTGGTCGCCGAAGCACAAGATGCCTTGGATTTGCGGATGCTCGCTAACGGATGCGTGTGCTGTTCGTTACGTAGCAGCCTAGTCACCACGGTCGCTGACTTGTTGGATGCACCACGCCCAGAAGGAGCGCCAGCGCTTGCTCGCGTGATTTTGGAAACAAGCGGACTGTCGCGACCAGGCCCGATCCTCGCGTCCTTGGCCGATCCCGAACTATCGAAGCGTGGCTTGCGCGTCTCCGTGGTTTCTACGCTCGATGCGCAATTGGGTGGCCTACGCGCAGAGCAGTTTGAAGAGGCAGCCGCTCAACTCGCAGCTGCGCAGAAAATCGTGCTGACAAAAGCCGATCTTGTGGATGACGCGACGCTTCATGTGCGTGTACAAGAGGCTCAAGCGATCAACCCTTTGGCAGAAATCGTTCATGGACGCGAACGTTCTGCGGTGGTTGATACGGCATTTGCATTGGCTGGAGAGGGCGTACCGTCGATTACTGAACTGGCTGCCGCGCATCTTGGCTTTGCGAGTGTGGGGTTAGAGCACCAGCGCGTACACGTGCTGCGCGGCGAAGCACAAGCCGATATTTCTTGGGAAAATTTATCCTGCTGGCTAGATGACCTAGCGGGCCTGGCCGGTGAAAAACTACTGCGTGTCAAAGCGTTGGTGAAGGTTATTGACTGTGAGGAGCCGATTCTTATTCAAGGAGTGGGGACGACCTACGGTATGCCCCGTAGGATGTCGACCTTCAAAAGTCGTCCGGATGTGATTATTGTTATTACACGCGATCTGAGTGCCGAAGAAATTTCCATGCATTTTGAGCAGTCAGCGGTTAAGCTGTACCCAATGACTGGGATCGCAGCATCGGAATGAAATTATCGCAGTCAATTTTCTTTGTCTTCACCAAGGAGTTTTTATGCAAGCAACGACCTTTAAGCGACGTACGTTTTTAAAATCGTCCTCTGGACTGCTGTTAGCTTCTGCCTTACCAATTTTTGGTCGTGAGGCCTTCGCGCAAGATTCAAATGTGGTGGTGGGGACTTGGGGCGGAGACTACCAAAACTTGCTGCAGAAAATTGTGAATCCTTTGGCGGGTGCACCCGTTGTTTTTGATACGGGTAATGCCGTTGCTCGGGCAACCAAAATTCGCGCTGAAACGAAGTCGCGTCGTGGCTCGATGGATGTGGCCTTGCTTCAAGACGTTGACATGTATGACTTGTCACTCGTGGATCCGTTTGAACCTGTTAGCGCGGCCAACATGCCGAACGTTGCCAATACCTTTGAACAATTCCGCACGCCTTACTCTATTCCGCACATTTTTAGCGCGATGGTGCTGGTCTATAACAAGGAAAAAATCCCCACGCCTCCTGATTCATTCGCTGCGGCGACCGATCCCAAGTACCGTGGTCGCGTCGGCTTTTCAGATATCTTGCATGTCGCGAATACGCTCTTTGTCGGCTTAGCAAATGGCGGCAATATGTCGACATTTAAAGCGGGCATGGAGATGCTGGCAAAAATAAAAAAGAATGACCCAAAAGTATTTCCTTCCAATGAAGCGGTCGCTGCTGCACTGAAATCAGGCGAGATCTGGATGACTTGCATGTGGAAGGCGCGTGCATTGCAATGGCAAGATGCAGGTTTGCCCTTAGGTTTTGTCGTGCCGAAAGAAGGTGCAGTGGCGGTAACGTTTGAAGGTGCGGTACCTAAGAATGCTCGTAACAAGCCAGGTGCGTGGAAATTTCTGAACGCAATGATGGATCCGAAAGGCCAGGTCGAGTTCGCGCGTGCAATGGGCTATGCACCAACGGTTCGTAATGCAGACTTGCCTGCTGATCTTAAAGCGCGTGTCAGTTTTAGCGATAGCGAGCTTAAGCGTGTCCTACCTTACGATTCGAAGTCTTTGGTGTCTGAAAAAGTTCAGGTTCTTGAGTATTGGAATAAGTCCTTTAAGGCGGGCGCATAATTTGCCGAGTTCTGAGCCAGCATCCGATTAAGGATGCTGGCTCAGTTGTTGCGATGCTCTTGTGGAAGATCTCGCCATAATTTGGTGAACAGAGCCGTCAAGACAAGGCAAATCGCGATCAGCCCAGCGGCGCATAAAAAAACGTTTTGAAAGCCGCTCATGAATATTTGCTTTGGAAGCAGAGCCTCGGGGGTAGACGAAGGCTCGGCGAGTTGTAGCACCCAGAGCCAAAACATTGCGCCCGACACGACACCCACCGTGCGGGTAAAAACGGTGATGCCGCCTGCCACGCCACGCGCTTGACGAGGAAGGCTCGCAACAATCCAGTCTGCGTAGGCCACCTGAAACATCCCCAGACCTAAACCGTGAAGAAGCATTGAAAAGAAAATTAGGCTCCAGTTAGGCGTCTCGGACCAAAGCATGACGCAGAGCAATCCGCACGTACATAGCCAAGCCGCTGCGCACGCGATGGCATTTGATCGCCAGCGCTTGGAAACAAGGCCGGTCAGCATCGAGCCGAGCAGTGTGCCGATGGCCCAACTACCTAAAACGATCCCTATCTGTTGCGAGGGCCAAGCCGCGATCGTGGAAAGATAATACGGGACTAACAAGGGGACGGAGAAGGTCGATAGCTGTAAGACAGCGCTAACGATATTTATCCATAAGAAGCGCTGATCTTGGTGACAGGTATGAAACAGGAGTCTTAGCGTTGAGGGTTTCGTTTGTACAGCGGCCACGCTGCGGTGTCGCAGGTTGGCTGTGAGTTGTTGATTTAATAATGGCAGTAGGGCCAGCGCAATGATCGCGATCGGGACTCTGAACCAATAGACACCCGGCCAATCCATCCAGGCAATCATCACGCCGCCTATAAGCGGCGCAGCCACACTCGCAATTGCTGTCATGCTGCCGTAGAGCGACAACGCTCGGGTACGCTGTGTTTCGTCATACAGAAAGGTCACGATCGCCGGCGCACAAGACAGCGTCAACGCCATGGCGATACCCTGCAATACCCGTGCAGCGATGAGCCACGGATAGCTGGGGGCAAGGGCGCAAAGAGAGAGCGCAATAATCGCCAAGATGAGGCCAGCTCGGAAAACCCTCAGATGGCCCAGTCTATCCCCCAACGCACCAAATCCGATGACCAGTACGCCATAGGTCAGCACGTAGGAGAACGGAATCCAGAGAATACTTTTAGTGGGAAGTGAGAAGGCCTCTGAGATCGCCGGGAACGCGACGTTTACAGAGAAGTCCAGCGGGGCAATCGAAGCGCCTAACCCGATGATGACTAATGCAATGATGTTCAAAAGGACGTGTCGCAATAAAAAAGTATTCTGTATCATTAAACACTAATACCATTCAATAATGACTCCCCGTCGTTCTGTTGGTCACAACGATATAGCCATAGGATTCCTTTGTATGCCCGCTGAACACAAGGTTGCTTCTCAAGTCATGAGCCTATATCCCGAAGCGCAATGGCTGTTTGATCAGTTACGTGAGGGCAGCGTCGACACTAAGCGTGGAGGCGTGACGCGGGATACGTACGGCAAGGGTGAGCAATTTGCGCACGATCTCGTGGCAAAGTATGCCGCATCACTTGGTCTTGAAATTCGACACGACCACATGCGTAATACCTACATGGTGCTGCCTGGATTAGATCGCTCGGCGCCTGCCCTCGTCATTGGCTCTCATTTAGACTCGGTCGCCGCCGGTGGAAATTACGACGGCGCGGCGGGGGTCGTGGCTGGCTTGATTGCGATCGAAGCGCTTCAAGAGGCTGGGTTGCAACCACAGTGCGATATTGTTGTGATGGGCGTGCGTGCCGAAGAAAGCATTTGGTTTCAAGTTTCCTATATCGGTAGCCGAGGCGCCCTGGGATCCTTGCAGGAGAGCGCGTTGCAGGCCAAGCGCATCGATACAGGCCGAACCCTTGCCGAGCATTTGCTTGAGGCGGGCGGCGATCCTGATGCGGTTGCTCGGGGGCAGGCCTACCTCACGCCACAGAACGTGAGAGCCTTTATGGAGGTGCACATTGAACAAGCGCCCAGTCTGGCCATAGAAGGGCATGCCATTGCGATTGGTTCGGGTGTGCCAGGAAACTTCCGTTACCCCAAAATTAAGATTACTGGTGAGTATGGTCATGTTGGGCTCGGACGTCGCTATCGCCACGATGCTTCACTTGCTGGGGCAGATATTGCGCTAGGCCTTGATCAGATTTGGGCGGAATGGGAGCGGGCGGGGCGTTTGATGGCCTGCACCATTGGTGAGTTTCAGACCAACAGCGCACGTCACGGATTGACAATCGTGCCTGGGGAATTTGGTTTAAGCCTTGATGTGCGCGCGTACGACACTGCAGACTTAGCCGAACTGAAAACAAAGTTTTTGGCACTCGTAGAAGAGGTATCGACAAGGCGTCGTGTCAAAATCGATCTCGGCCCTCAAGCCTCTGCAGGCGTGGCACCAGCCGATCCAACTATTACCGCGCAGTTGCGTGCTTGTGCATTGGAGCTAGGACTAAAAGCCCCCGACTTGCCGAGTCCCGCCTCACACGACTCTGCTGCCTTTTATGCTGCGGGTATTCCTTTTGGATTCTTGTTTATTCGCAATCCAAACGGGAGTCATCACCCCGATGAGGAAATGTCGATCGACGACTTTCTTTTGGCGACGACAGTCTTGACGCAATGGTTGGTTACACACTGTTGCAAAAATTAGTTTGCTTAGCAGTCATCACCGATGGATAATTTTTCTTTAAGAAAAAGTGGAAGTTCCCATGCAGGAAAGACTTGCTCGTTTTGAAAAATTCGAAATTGACACGCGTGACCGCTTAGCTCGGATTGAAACTCGGCTAGACACCTTTGCCACCAAATCAGATTTAAATGCCCTTAAGGCCGACTTGTATAAAGAGTTGCATAAGGAGCTTCATGGCATGACATGGAAGCTCCTTGGCGGGGCATCGGCGTTAGTGACAGCCGTATACTTTATCGCAAAAAATGTGAGTGTTTATTAGTGCTCAACGTCCGAGTCGGCCGCCTGCGTGTGCGAGGTAAAACCATTCCTGGCCGGGCTGCGATTTCATATTCGGAAACACAATAAAGCAGTCGCGCTCTGCAATGAGGCGTGTACCATCGGCGCGTGTGCCAATGCATTCGCCTTGTTTGATCGGATCAAAACTTTTCCACGACTTGGCAAACTGATCGTTCAAGTCAAAGCGATCAAATACGTCGTAAAGCCCGAGCACTTCAAACTCTTTTGCGGCAGTTGGTGGTGTTCCCGCGAGCATGCCTAAGTGGGTCAGAGTGTTCACAATCGCTTGGTATGCAACCTCTCGTCCACCCACATCATCGTGTTGGCTACACTCCAAGGTGAGTGACCAGCCGCCCACGGAGCGCATGTACTCCGTGGTGCCGATGCCATAACGCGTATCGATATCGACATCTTTCGCGTTGAAGCGGCCCGCTTTGACTTCGGCTGCGCGTCGATCAATTCCTTTGGCATAGGTACTGAGCCAACCATAGACAAAACGCTGACATCCAAGTCGTTGAATTAACGCCTCTTCAAGTTGTGCCTGGGCAAAAGGTTCAAGCGAGCCATTATTATTCGCGGGTCCAAACAAGGCGAAGGCGGTGTCTCCACTCTGAAAGGAGTGCAGGTCGAGCAAGCCATCATGCTCGGTCAGCAGCGGACAGAGCCAGTTCGCAATATGGTCTTCGTATTGCACCGGCGTATCGGTTGGCATCAGGCGACGATTCAGGTTTCGGTCGCCAGCACGCCGTTTGAGTCGATAGGCTTTAGGATTTGTGACCGGAACAAAGGTTACAAATCCTTTAAGAAGCTTGAGCTCGCCCAACTCAAACTGCTTGACCAATCTCTCGATCGCAAAGGTCCCGCACGTCTCATTGCCATGAACCGCAGCAGTGACAATGAGTTTAGGGCCCGCGACAGGACTGCGGATTCTGGTCGTTTGAAAAGGACGTTCCTGATCAAGCGGAATCTGCTCGGGAAGATTTGTCAGCAGTGTTGAGGGTAATGCCATGTTCAGTCCGCTTTAATGTTGGAAGCTGTGACGGTCTTGCCCCACAGCGCAAAGTCGGACTTGATGCGCTCTGCAGTCTGTTGTGGTGTATAGGGCATAGGCTCGTAACCTTCGCGCTTGATCGCAGCAATCACTTCTGGGTCCTTCATGATGTCTGCAAGCGCAGGCACGAGCTTGGCCATGACTTCTTTAGGTAGGCCCGCTGGTCCGACAAGGCCGAACCAGATTGTGGCGTCAAACCCTGGGAAGCCCGATTCTGCCATCGTGGGTACGTCTGGGAACATTGAACTACGCTTGCTAGACGTGTCTGCTAATGCCCGCAATTTGCCGGACTGAATCTGCGTCGCAGCAGCGCCTAGCGATGAAAAAAGAACGGGGACGTGGCCGCCAAGCAGCTCCGCGAGTGCTGGGTTACCACCTTTGTAAGGGATATGAGAGATATCTAGCTTTGCAGCAGCCTTGAATTGTTCCCCGGCGAGGTGACCGACTCCGCCCACGCCCGAGGTGCCATAGCTCCAGTTCTTAGGGTCTTTTTTTGCGAGTTCGACAAGACTCTTGATATCAGTTGCTTTTGATGTGGGAAGCACCACAACCACAACACCACCACCGCCCACCATAGAAATTGGCGTGAAGCTTGTGAGCGGGTCATAGCCGAGTTTGCGCATGTGCGGCAAAATCGTCATTGGACCCGAGTCCGTGATGTGCAGCGTGTATCCATCGGCAGGTGCTTTGGCGGTCAGATCGGCCGCGAGTGAGGCGCCAGCGCCCGGCTTGTAGTCAATGATGACGGGCTGCTTCAGAATCTTTGTCAGACGGTCTGATATGGGACGGATAAGTTTGTCGGCAGCGCCGCCTGGTGCGTAGCCGACCAGAATTTTGATTGGCTTGTCCGGATATTCAGCTTGAGCGGGGGAGTTCAGTGCAACCAACGCAACAGCACTTGCCAATATTGTTTTGATCATACGCATAGGTGTCTCCTAGTTTTAGACATATCCCCAATTCCCTTTTATGGTTTACTTCAAAGATTAAGAGTGGATACTACAGACTCAGACGTATTGCAGTCAAAAAAAGGGCTGGCTTAGTGTTTACCCTTGGTTCTGCGGTGGCTGGTTGTGATGCGTCACGTGTGCGCATAAACTCACGAACCAAGTCAAAAGACTTTTTACAGATAGCCTAGCTTGCTAGGCGCCCATTTTCTCGCTCAAGGATCTCCTCATGCGTAAAACCTTATCGGTATTGCTAGCGAGTTTGCTCGCAACAGTTGGCTTCGCGGCCCACAGTCAAACGAAGTGGGATTTGCCTACGGCTTATTCGCCATCGATTTTTCTTACTGAAAACTTGGTCGAGTTTTCCAAAGATGTAGCGAAAGCGACAGGCGGCAAACTCAATATCACGGTTCACCCCAACGCTTCGTTGTTCAAAGCACCTGAAATCAAGCGCGCGGTTCAAGGCAATCAGGCACAACTGGGTGAAATTCTGCTCGTGAACTTTGCGAACGAAGATTCTATTTATGAGCTAGACGGCGTGCCGTTTTTAATCAACAGCTACGCGGGTGCAAAAAAGCTCGCAGCCATTCAAAAGCCTTATCTCGAAAAGAAGCTCGCTTCCCAAGGGATGATGCTCTTGTTTGCGGTGCCTTGGCCACCACAGGGTATTTTCTCTAACCGTGATTTGAAGAGTGTTGCGGACATGAAGGGCCTGAAGTGGCGCTCGTACAGCCCTGCGACTGCAAAAATCGGCGAACTCGTGGGTGCACAGCCCGTCACGATTCAAGCTGCTGAGGTCTCGCAGGCCATGGCAACAGGCGTGATGGATTCGATGATTTCATCGAGTGCGACGGGTGTTGACACCAAGACCTATGAATACATCAAGAAGTTTTATGACAACCAAGCTTGGATTCCCAAGAACGCAGTCATTATGAACAAGAAGGCGTTCGATGCCTTGGACGAAGCGACTCGCAAAGCGCTGTTGGCTGAAGCTGCCAAAGCAGAAGAGCGTGGTTGGAAGATCTCTGAAGCAAAGACCAATGAGTATTTGGCTGCATGGACTAAGAACGGTGGCCAGGTCATTCAGCCTTCGGCTGAGTTAACAAAGGGCTTGAACGAGATTGGTCAAAAAATGCTTGCTGACTACATCAAAAAGGCCGGCAAAGATGGCCAAGCCATTGTGGATGCATTGAAAAAATAAATGATGCGTAAGTTCCTAAATTGGTTGTACTCCGCCGCCGAAGTCTTGGCGGCGGTTTGTATGGTGGGGGTACTCATCAGCGTACTCACAAGCATCTTGAGCCGGCAACTTGCGTTTCATGTGTCGGGTCTCGATGCGTACGCAGGATATTTCATGGCGTCGGCTGGCTTCTTAGCGTTGGCATCCACCCTGCGCCACGGCGAACATATTCGCGTGACGCTGGTTCTGAATGCCTTAGCTCCTGCCGGTAAGCGTCGCTTAGATATCGCTGCGATAGCGGTTGGCGTAGCCATCGCTGTTTCACTCGCTTTTTTCAGCACGAAGCTTGTGGTGGACTCCTGGGTGTTTAATGATATTTCAACGAGCAACGATGCGACGCCGCTCTGGATTCCTCAATTAGGGATGGCCGCCGGAAATATTTTGCTCTTGATCGCTTTTATTGATTTACTGATTAGCCGCATACGTGGCGATGAGTCCGGTACGGACACGCAGGAGCAACAACGCCATGAATGATATTTTGATTGTGACGTTGTTGATTGTTTCGCTGTTCGGTTTTTTGGCCGGTGGAGTATGGGTTGGACTCACGCTTGCTGGAACAGCATGGCTTGGGATGGAGCTGTTCTCAAGCCGGCCTGCTGGTGATGCGATGGCCATCACAATCTGGGGAGCGTCCTCTAGCTGGACGTTAACCGCCTTGCCCTTGTTTTTATGGATGGGGGAAATTCTTTTCCGTACGCGGCTCTCCCAAGACTTGTTCAAAGGCTTGGCCCCTTGGCTCAATAAATTGCCTGGACGCTTGCTGCACACGAACGTCATCGGTTGTGCCATCTTTGCAGCGGTTTCTGGCTCATCAGCAGCGACGTGCGCCACGATCGGCAAGATGACGCTGCCAGAACTTAAGCGTCGCGGCTATCCCGACGATATGGTGATGGGTACGCTCGCGGGTGCAGGCACGCTCGGTTTGTTGATCCCTCCGTCGATCATCATGATCGTGTATGGTGTTGCGGCAGAGGTATCAATCGCCAAGCTGTTTATTGCCGGTGTCTTGCCTGGAATATTTTTAGCATTACTGTTCTCGGGATACATCGTGTTTTGGGCTGTACGTAACCCAGACAAAGTGCCTGTCGCCGATCCAGAAATGTCTTTCAGGCAGAAGCTGTATCAATCCCGGCACCTGATTCCGGTATTGATACTCATCACTGCGGTGCTCGGCTCGATCTACAGCGGCGTTGCCACGGCGACTGAGGCGGCGGCCATCGGTGTGTTGGGCTCGCTTATTATCTCAGTTGTGCAAGGGTCGCTCTCTTGGGAGACCTTTAAGGGTTCACTGTTTGGGGCCACCCGCTTGTATTGCATGATTGCCTTGATACTGGCTGGCGCGCAGTTCCTGACACTTTCGATGGGTTATATCGGCTTGCCGCGTGCCTTGGCAGAATGGATAGGAAGCTTAGGTTTATCGCAGTTTGGAGTGATCTTAGTGCTGATGGTTTTTTTCATCATTCTTGGTTGCTTCTTAGACGGCATTTCGATGGTTGTCTTGACGATGGGGGTGTTACTGCCCACCGTGACGGCTGCTGGGATTGATTTGATCTGGTTTGGTATTTTTATCGTGTTTGTTGTAGAGATGGCACAGGTCACACCGCCAGTAGGATTCAACCTGTTTGTTCTTTCCGGTATGACGGGTCGAGAGCTTCCCTATATCGCGCGTGTTTCATTCCCGCTTTTTCTGCTGATGGTTGCTGCAGTCATGTTTTTGTATCTCGTACCGGAACTCGCAACTTTTCTGCCTAACAACATGAAGCTTTAAACCTCAAGGTTACGAGGTAAAGCCCAAGCAGGTCAGCGTTTCCCCAAAACCTGACCCTCTTTGCCGCCGGACTCACCCGATAAAGGGGGGGAGTAGCCATGATTTCTTCGAGCCTT
>CAJBTJ010000314.1 GCA_903958565.1 uncultured beta proteobacterium | reverse complement strand
GCCCACGCGCCGCATACTCGGTTAGCTTGGTTTGAAAGACGTCATTGGCACTATTGCCCAAAATAGGGTTTGACTTGAACATGAGCCATGAGACGCGCCACAGCTGCAGACGAATACATACCGACGAGTCAGTCTTTGGATGCTCGAAACATTGCGAAACTTCACTAATGGCTAACTCAAAGCGCTCGCGCATCACGGGGCGTGAGGCGAAAATCGCTGCGGCCATCACGACCCCGAGTAGGCTGAACAGGAATATTTTGCGCCAGTTGTTTCGGCGCTGAAATAATACGAGGCCAATCAGAATAAAAAAAGGCAGTGCGATCCAGCTACCTCGTGTTTGGAGCAATAACAACGCAATTACACCAGGGACAATGGTGAGTAGTTTTAGCGCAATCTCAGTGCGTCGAAAGCGTGTAAGTGACCAACCGAGTGACAGCGTGGATAAGGTGGTCATTAACAGAGCGAGGCCTGAGTACGACGTCGCGTTGTAGTTTGGAAGGTTGTCTGGTCTTCCGAAGGAGGCGTCGCTTAATGTGATCGCATAGTATGCGGCGAGCCACGTGGCGAGGACAAACCCCCAGGAGGCTTGACGCAAGACTTGTGGGTTGAGTGTCAGGCAGGCAGCAAGAATTGCAAGCGACCCAACAAAGATGCGCAAGGTACGTTCGAACTCAGACTCTAAAACGCGTCCTGCATAGAGACTTGCAATAATAGCGACTGCGACCGAAAAAAATAACGCTAGCGCTAAGCTACGATAATTCTTTAGAGTTTGTCGTGCAGTCACAACCCCTTGCGGAAGTACAAAAACACCCGCGATGCACAGTATCACCAATCCGAAGAAGATAGCGCTCGCGTGGCTGAGCTCGCTCAGCAGTGCAACGGGTAGGGTGGTGATTAAGAGTGCGACAAGCGAAGAAATAATATTCAAGGGCATCATTGATGTGATTGTATAGGAGGGCGAATTCGAATCTTTGCGCATACAAGCCCGATCAACGCGCACAGGGTGACACAACACACCAGTCCAATCGTTACACCGAGATTTATGGAGAACCGGGCAATCAAGACGCCCACCAGGGCAGTGCCAAACGCACTACCCAAGGCGCGGGTGGTTTGGACCAGTGCTGAGGCAACGCCTACGTCCTGTTGTGGGGCAAGCACTTGCATAAAAAGAGTGTAGTTAGGTAACAAAAATCCAAGGCCAATACCGCACAGAGACGTGGTGAGTAATACCCACCAACCTGGGCTGCTCACTGAAAACGTAAGGGTAAAAGCACAGCCTATGCCCAGCAGTGCGCTGCCCAACACCATGAGTCGTGTGGGTTCGCTTTGCAACGGATATAGCCGACCATTCATGATGCTGCCGACCGAGATCCCAGCCACGAGCGGTGCCATTAATAATCCGGCATGCGAAGGGCTAAATCCAAAAACGTCTTGCAGTAACAGCGGGATATAAAAAATAAGGATGAACATCACAGCGCCCGACATGGCGCTGGCCAAGTTGAGCAAATGCGCGCCGCGCGCCTGCAAAACGCGCAGCGGAAAAATCGGTGTTTGTGCCCGACGTTCCGTCGGAATTAAGAGAAAGCCGGCCAGTACGGCGATGCCCAACAAGGCAAGGCCCCATAACCGTACGTTGCCATCATGACCTCGGCCCGTTAACAATTCTAGGCCAGCGAGCGGGGCGCCGACGACTAACGCGAGCAGCAAGGAACCCAGCCAGTCGATTCGTGGCACAGCGTTGCGTACGGGCTTTATCCAAGGAAAGTAACGCCACGTTGTTGCCACTCCTAAAAGCGCCGCGAGTGGGGTCACAAAAAAGGCAGCGCGCCAGCCTAAGGCTTGAGTCACCGCCCCGCCAATAACGGGCCCTAGGCCGCTTGCGACGGCAAAGGTAATGGAGGTCAGGAGCATCCAGCGCACGCGGCGCACAGGGTCCGGAAATAAGTCTGCGGGCGCGGCAAAGGTGCTGGCAATCATCATCCCGCCGCCTAAGCCCTGCAACACCCGAAAAGCGATGAGTTGCGGCATGCTTTGTGAAAGACCGCACAGGACAGAGCCAATCAACACGATGGCCATCGACAGCATCATCAAGGGTTTGCGGCCGTACAAATCGCCGAGCCGCCCAAAGATCAGAATCGTGACGGCCGAGGCCAAGAAATAGCCGGTACCCACCCAGGCATAGAGCTCTATATCCCCGAGCGCTTGGGCCACTTGGGGCAGGGATGTGCTGACAATCGTGGCGTCAAACGCGACCACCACAGCCGAAGCCGCAACGCCAGACATAGCGAGCATCAGTTCGCGTCTTGAGGCTGGCGTCTTGTCGGGAAGCGTTGAGGTGGAGGGTGGGGTCATTCGGGTAAATACCTATAACACGAAGAATAGCACCACCGCACTCACCGCCGAACTTAAAATCAGCGCAAAATAAAGAAAAATAGATAAATAACAATCGTCCCAGGAGACAAGACTTGAAAACTATCGCCCCTCAGCCCCTTCGTCGTCAGTTGCTCGCCTCATTAGGCGTCGTCGCTGCAGCCGGTGTGCTTGCAGCCGCATCGCCGATCGCGCAGGCCCAAACCGCTAACTGGCCGACCAAGCCTATCCGTATCATTGTTCCGTATTCGGCAGGCGGTGGCACTGACATTATTTCGCGTAAGCTGGCGCAAGGCTTAGGCCCGCTGCTCAAGCAAACCATCATCATTGAAAACAAGCCTGGTGCGAACGGCATCATCGGGACCGACATCGTGGCTAAGTCAGAGCCCGATGGCCACACCTTTGTGATGGTCGTCTCCACACACCTCATCAATCCTCTCGTCACCAAGAGCATGCCTTACGACACGTTCAAGGATCTCGCAGGCGTTACGGTTGTGGCGGACTCCCCATTGATCTTTGTGACCTCGTCGACTTTTCCGGCTAAGACCATGGTCGAGTTCACCAAGGCCATGCGCGAGAAGCCCAAGACCTACTCCTACGGCAGCTCCGAGAACATGACCAAGCTCGTTGGCGCGATGTACGCTAATGCAGAGAAGCTGGACATGGTGAGCGTGTCCTACAAAGGTGGTGCACCGCTCATGACAGATGTGGTGGCCGGCGTGACCACGGTAGGTATCACGAGTATTCTGACTGCACGTAACTTGATGAGTGCAGGGCGCCTGACTCCGCTCGCCGTCACCAGTGCACAGCGCTCGGCCGCCGTGCCAGACGTACCGACGATGCAAGAAGCGGGCATCAAAGATTTTGATATTACGCAAAGCTATGCCATGTATGCACAAGGCAAGACACCGATGGCGCTGTTGGAAGCGATGCAAAAAGCGGTGAACACGGTGGCTCATTCGCCCGATATGAAAGCCGCACTCGCCGACCAAGCGGCCTGGCCTGTTGCGCAGCCGGTTGCCGAATTTCACGATCGGATCAAGCGTGAAGCGGCGTTCTTGCAAGATCTCGCCAAGCGTATCAATTTGCAGGGCGATTAAGCTTTTGTAGCAAGGAGTCAAAGAGATGTCACAGTTGCAAACCTCACCGCGCGGCTGGAAGCGCGCGGACCTCGAGCAAGATCAGTCCTGGGTTGTTCGACTGAGCGAGCAAGAGATCCATGATCTCGAGGCGGGGTTGCGCCACGTACTGGCGCTGAATAAAAAAGAGTTTGAATTGTCCGCGGCGGATTTTCCGGTGACAGCGCTGACCGAACAGTTGCTTAAGCGTACGATGGATGCGACGCAGACAGGGCTGGGCATCTGTGTGTTGCGGGGCTTTCCCGTGGCACGCTGGAGCAAGGCCGATATGCGCACCTTATTCTGGTGCATGGGCTTGCGCGCGGGCGTGCCGCGTCCGCAGGGTAAACAAAGCCAGTACGTGTCGGATGTGCTCAACACCGGGGGCACCTACCGCGGCGGCACAGGTCGTGGTTACAACACCAATTCAAAGCTCGATTTTCATGCGGACGGCAGTGATGTCGTCGGACTGATGTGTTTGCATACTGCGCAAAGCGGTGGCAAGAGTTTGATCTCGAGCTCGCTCAGCGCGTATCAAGAGCTTGAGCGTCGCCGCCCTGACTTAGCGAAAGTCTTGACCGAGCCCTTTTACTTTAGTCGCCAGGGTGAGCACGCACCGGAAGAGTCACCCTACTACCAAGCATCCATTGTCGGTTTCAAAGACGGTCGCTTTGCGTGTCGTCATATTCGCAATCACATCACCGGCGCGCAAATTACCTTTGAGGATGTGCCGCGCTTAAGCGCCTTGCAAACCGAAGCACTCGACATGTTTGATGCGCTTCTCGCCAGTGAAGAGATCTGCTATCACATGGATCTACAGCAAGGGGATTTTCAGTTTCTGAATAACCACGTCGTATTGCACGCCCGTACAGAATACGAAGACTTCCCCGAGCCCGAGCGTAAGCGTCATCTCTTGCGCCTGTGGCTGTCTTTGCCACAAGGTCAGGCGTTGCCCGATCTGTGGTCGATTGCCTATAAGGATGTTTCAACGCGCGCGTTGCGCGGTGGCTTTCGTGGTGTGGGAATCACCCCCGAGATCCGTACTTTTGAAGAGCGCTTGTGCAAAGAACACAATATCGCTTGCCGTGTTTATCAGGATAGAGACCATCAACCGCAATGAATATTTACGAACAAGACTTAGCTAAAACGTCCGCCAACTATACGGCGTTGACCCCTGTTGACTTTATCGTGCGTGCCGCGGAAGTATTCCCCGACCGGCTTGCCGTGATTCATGGCCCGCTTCGCCGCACTTGGTTGCAGACCTATCAACGGAGTATGCAGCTCGCTCACGCATTACGCGCCTTGGGCGTGAAGAAAGGCGACACCGTCACGGCGATGTTGGCGAACACGCCAGAAATGATCGAAAGTCACTTTGGAGTGCCCGCTCTGGGCGCGGTGCTCAATGCCTTGAATACACGGTTGGACGCAGCGAGCCTGACCTATATGTTGAACCATGCGCAAGCGAAGGTCGTTCTCGTCGATCGTGAGTTTGCAAAGGTGATGCACGAGGCAATCGCTAACGCCCAGGTCAAACCCGTCGTGATTGATATTGATGATGCTCAATATCAAGGCCCGGGCGATCGCATTGGCACCCATGAATATGAGTCCCTACTCGCCGCTCAGGCCACGCGTGCCGCGCAAGAGCCGATTCATTTCACAGGCGACGAATGGGATGCCATTGCGTTGAACTACACCTCTGGCACCACCGGCGAACCCAAAGGCGTCGTGTATTCGCATCGCGGCGCCCAGCTATCCGCAATCAGTAATATTCTGGAATGGGACTTGCCTTCGCACGTCGTCTATTTGTGGACGCTGCCGATGTTTCATTGCAACGGCTGGACCTATCCTTGGGCGATCGCAGCACGTAGTGGTGTCAATGTTTGTTTACGTAAGGTGACCCCCGAAGGTGTGTTTGGTGCGATTCGCGATTACAACGTGACTCATTTTTGTGGTGCGCCGATCGTGCACACCATGCTGGTCAATGCACCCGACGCCTTGAAGAAAGACGGCATGAGCAAACTGAACGGCCGGCGCGTACAAGCCATGGTGGCGGGTGCCGCACCATCGGCGACTTTGATTGAAAGCATGGAATCCTTGGGCATCACGCTGACCCATGTATACGGCCTGACCGAGGTCTATGGCCCCTGCACCGTGTGTGCGCCACAAGAAGACTGGGATGGGTTGCCCGTCGCGGACAGGGCCGTATTTAATGCCAGACAAGGCGTGCGTTATCACCTGCAAGCTGGGGCCGATGTGCTTGACCCAGAAACTTTGCAACCTGTGCCACGTGACGGCACAACCATCGGTGAGATCGTTCTGCGCGGCAACATGGGGATGAAAGGTTATCTGCGTAACGCAAAAGCCACCGAAGCTGCTTTTGCCGGGG
>CAJBTJ010000313.1 GCA_903958565.1 uncultured beta proteobacterium | reverse complement strand
TGGCTTGTTGGTGATGCTAACTGCTTGCCAACAAGTGCTGAATAAGCCGGAAGCGACAGCGCCTAGCCAGCCTGCGGAGCGAGTGACGTTTGAGCAATCCGCCCGTTGCAGCAAAGATGTAGATTGCAGCGCTGTCGGGCAGTTTATTTTTGCGCAAGTCATCTATTCAGAGACGGTCGCACCTGAACGCACAGAGTTACTAGTATCAAACAACACGCTACGCGATGCGCAACGCGCTGGGTTAGAGCAGTTCATTGAAAAAAATAAGGCGTGCCGCACGCTTAGGCTGCAAGCGTTTAGGGAATATGAGTTACGCCAAGTCCTGATCGAGCATTACGAGCGAATGGATGCTTTATATGTCGCGTTGTTGACTCAGGAATTGACGATCGCCCAAGGGAACGCCCAGCTAAAGGCGAATTTTGAGTGGTATGGCGCCCAAATTAAGAAAGTCATTAATCGGTTAAGGGAAGTCGATGAAGAACGCGTGGGCTAGGGCGGTAGTTGGGGGCGCGCTGTGTGCGGCGGCGATAGGGATCTACCTGTTGAATGTCAACGTTGAGCGAGATGAGTCGACCAAGTTTTATCTTTACGGGCACTGGTTGATTAGTGATTTCGATCGCTTTCAAGAAGAGGTCGCACCCTACAACATCAAACTGATCGCTAGAAGTTGCATCATCGGTGGTGAGGAGTTTGAGCGAGAGATGTTGCTCAATAAAGTAGTCTACGAATCCGCTCCGGCAGAAATCAGCGATAGCCTGCGACGTTCGAGTATGTTCGGTAATCGAGACGACAAACCGCGCGTTGATATGGAGCTTCAGATCAACGCAGAAATCAGGATGACGCTGTCTCAACAGGAGGGTATTCCCTCGAAGATCAACTAAAACAATAATAAAACTGTTTTAAGTTCTCTTATGGCGTAGAGTGGGTCTCACCGTTCACGGACGGTTTTCCGTTTGACACTCAAAGGCCTTCTATGAAACTTCCTAAAGACACCGAACCGACCCTATGGGGCGCCGTTGGTGGTGCAGCACTGATCGCGATGATCGGGTTTGGCTTTGCGGGGTGGAACACGGCGGGTGGTTCGGCTACGCTTGGACAAGCCCAAGCCAACAAGGCTACTGTGGCCGCGTTGTCACCTGTTTGCGCTGAAATGTTTAAGCAAGATGCAAACTTTGCGGCGAATTTAGTGGCACTTAAAAAGACGGATGAATGGGCGCGTTCTGCCTTTATCGAGAAGGGCGGCTGGGGAAAAATGCCCGGCGCAATCAAACTCACTTCTGAAACAGCAAACTCTTGCGCCGCGCTTTTAGTTAAAGCTTAAGCTTGCGTAGGATTAATTAAAGACCCCAAGCCATCGGCTTGAGGTCTTTATTGCTAGGATCTACTTCGTCCAGGCCTGATACCAAGTTTTGAATAAGCGCAATTGTGTTTCCGCATAATGGCGCTGGCTCGGTGACAAGGCGTCCGTCTCGTTGAAATGTAGTGTGTACTCAGGATTACCCTCAAGAACCATCAGGTACTTGTAGTACAAAACCAAATCAACACCCTCATCAAAAGAAGACAGTACGCCTAGTGCATGATCAAGCTCGGTCGCACGGGCTCGCGCAACTGCGTCCCCCTTGGCCGCTTTCTTGCACAGCTCTACCAAGTGCAACACTTCTTTAGGCAAGATGTTGCCAATACCAGTAATAGCCCCGACGGCACCACAGTTGATATAACCATGCACAACCTGGGTATCGACACCGACTAGTAAAGAGACACCTGGATCCTGCCCAATGATGTGCTCAGCCGCATAGCGCAATGAAGCAGCGCCGCCAAATTCTTTAAATCCCACAAGATTTGAATATTTCTTGCGAAGTTCAAAGAACAAGTCAGCACGTGTTTCAAACCCATAGTACGGACTGTTGTAAATAACGGCTGGAAGGCCAGCCGCCGCCTGAAGGACTCCTTCGAAGTGAGCCCGCTGCGCGGCCAAAGACGTTCCACGTGACAATACGCGAGGGATCACCATCAGCCCCTTCGCGCCGGATCGCGCGGCATGCGCGGCAAGTGCTGCCGCGCGCTTGGGGCTTTGCGCGCCGGTCCCGACCACCACGGGCACGCCCGCTTTGGTCAGGCTCTCGACCCCTTGCATGCGTTGTTCATCGGTTAAGAGAGGCCAGTCGCCCATCGAGCCACAATACACGACCCCAGACATGCCGGCCGCTACGAGCTCTTTCCCCTTACGCACTAACGCATCAAAATCGGGTTGACGTGTTGGTGTGCAGGGGGTCATCAGCGCAGGAATGACTCCTAGGAAAACATTATTTGTCATGACAGAAGCTTCTCAAAAGGAGTGAATTACAGTGTCTTACCGACTTTTCTGAGCTCAGCCAAGATCGGTGCTTTAGGAAGCCAAATCTTGTCGTAGTCAGCAATCACGGATTGCGCGTCCGCAGCATTTGCATAGCGGAAGGGGATCTTGGTCGCTTTAAATTGCTCAATAAGCTTGGGTTCGTTTAGAGCTATTTGGTCGACTTGGACATCGAGGGCGGCACGTACGGCTTTGGTGATTAACTCGCGATCTCCAGCTGGAGTGCCTTGCCAGAAGCGACCGGATACCAACGCGACCACAGGCATGAAAATCGCATTCATCTGAAGAATCGATTTTGAAACTTTGTCAAAGCGTTGGTTCCACGAAAACTCTAAGTCCGCTTCAAGTCCGTCTACTTGTCCGTTAGACATCGCATCAAACACTTGTGGTGTTGCAACGGGTGTTGGCGCTGCGCCCAATAATTGATAAAAATCTCGGTAGGCAGGCGTTGGATTGATGCGCAGTTTCATGCCTTTGATGTCTGCAATCTTATTGATATCTTTAGCTGCGAAAATAGCACGCATACCCGTAATACCCCACGCGAGACCGATCGTTCCGGTTTCAGCAGGCAGTACATCCAACAGTTTCATCGCAACAGGATGCCGCACGAGTTTTGCGATTTTGTCGGTTGAGTCAACAATGTAGGGTGCGGTAATTGCAGCAATAGTCGGCACACGTGAGCCGAGTTCGGCCGCCATGATCCAGCCCATATCCAGAGCACCTGACTGCATTTGCTGAAGCATGGCGCCTTCGTTGCCAAGCTGACCCGAGGCGAAGACGGTTAAGTTCAGACGCCCGTTCGTTTGTTCTTTCAGGCTCGCGGCTACTTTTTCAGCAGCGACGTTCCAAGGGTGACCGTTCGGTGTCAAAATTCCAAGACGTAATTGCTTAGTTTGAGCAAGCAGCATGCCAGGTGTACCCATCATTAAGGCTGATCCACCAATGATGACTTGACGACGTGTGATATTCATTTTCAATCTCCTTTACACAATGTGAATTACTTCAATAACGCGGTTGAAATTTCTGGATAAAAACAAAGTAAAACGAGCAATAAACATGAAACGATAAAAAATGGAATCGTGACAATAAACATAGGGCCAGGCTTTGCACCTGTCACCGCGGACGCAACGAAAAAGCACAAGCCGACAGGCGGAGTCAGTAGTCCAAGAACTAAGTTGATGACGACCACCACACCAAAGTGTCTCGGATCGATCCCGTAGACGCCCGTCGCGATCGGTAACAAGATTGGGACAACCATGATGAGTCCGGGAATTCCATCAATGACTGTTCCGATCAGTAATAGCGCCACGCTAACGATCAATAGAAATGCGATCGGACTGGTCGCTACATTCTTAATGCTCTCTGCGATCATCAGTGGGATTTTTCCGTAGATCAACACCCACGAGAACACTGCGGCGGCGGCCACCAAAAACAAAACAATCGCTGAGTAGATCCCAGCGCGCAACATCATTTTTGGTAACTGTGAAAGATCGAATTCACGCGTCCAATAGCGTCCTACTAAGGCGGCTACGATGGAGCCGACTGCGGCCGATTCAGTGGGGTTCGCTAGGCCAGAAAGAATCGAGCCAACAATCACAATGGGAATTAATAGAGTGGGGGACGCGTCAAGGAAGATGCTGAAGCGCTCTTTAAGCGATTGTTTTTCACCGCGAGGATAGTTATAGAAAAACCCCATCACCATGATGATGAAAAAGAACATGAGCGTTAGGATGAGCCCAGGGATAATTCCTGCGATGAGCATGTCGCTGACAGCAACTTGTGCGAGCGTGCTGTACACCACAAACATAACGGAAGGTGGGATGATGGGCCCGAGCATGCCGCCATAAGCGGTGAGTCCGGCGGCAAAGGTTTTGTCATATCCCTTTTTTTCCATCTCTGGGACCATGATTTGCGACATGATGGCAACCTGCGCTGTTGCCGACCCTAAGATTGAGGAAACCATCATGTTGGCCAAAATGTTGACGTAGGCAAGTCCGCCCTTTAACGCACCGACACAAGCCATTGCGAGATTGACGATCCGCTGGGTAATGCCGCCGCCATTCATGATTTCGCCAATCAGAATAAACAGAGGAATAGCGATCAAGCCATAACTATCCACGCCGCCGAATAGCTGTAGTGGATAGTTTGAAAACAATAGAGGGTTGCCGGAGTCAATGATGTAGGCCAAGGCCCCTAAGCACAAGCAAATGCCAATTGGGATCCCGACTAGCATCATGATTAAGAAGGCAGAGAGAGTCATCATGATTAGTTAACACTCTCTGCACTGTTTAGACCAAACTCTTTGAACTTCGATACTTGTGCGAAACCCATGTCCTCTAGCAGATTCGCTACGCTATGGATCACCATCGTTATCGAAAATATTGGAATGATCAGGTAGACGGCCCAGCTTGGCCAATTCAGTGTTTGCGTTCGTTCTGTATAGAGAAAGTTAAAAGACTTAGCCGCAAAGGCCTTTGGCTCGAAACCTGCTTGGGCAAAGCCAATCGGATCAAACCAGAGCAGGCACATCCATGCCAGCGCGATTGAAAAAATAGCGATACCTAGACCGGCGGTAATTTTTGCGATTTTTTTATAGGACGCTGGCAGTTTTTCCGTCAGCATTTCAACTGCGAAATCCATACGTAACCGCGTCATGGCAGAGCCGCCAATAAAGGTTAGCCAGACGACGGAATAGACGGCGGACTCATCGACCCAATAAAGCGATGCCCCGCTGTAGCGGGTCACAACATTCAGCAGAATGAGGAAGGTCAATAAGAACATCAGCCCCGTGATCAACCATCTCTCGACAGTGAGGGTTGTCCTCGAAGTTGCCAGCACGGCGCGTACAGCAATCGGTGGGGTCGGTAATGCACGCGCTTGTTCTGTCGTGAT
Source organism: uncultured beta proteobacterium (assembly GCA_903958565.1). Classification (GTDB taxonomy): domain Bacteria; phylum Pseudomonadota; class Gammaproteobacteria; order Burkholderiales; family Burkholderiaceae_B; genus Zwartia. The sequence continues at coordinate 2,602 of CAJBTJ010000313.1, read as the reverse complement.
GTGTTGCATGACTTGACCTGTGTGCATAAGTAAAACTTAATGCTATAAATTGTATATTGTATAAAATATGCAAGTCAAGAAATATCCCATAAAATCAGGGTTACATCTAATACTTCTAGAATCATGAAACACAAAACCGTCGCCAACGCCATCGCGGATAAGCTCAGGCAAGATATTCTGAGCGGCATTCACGAGGCCGGTGCACAGCTGCGCCAAGACGCGCTCGCCACAGCTTTTGGAGCCAGTAGGATTCCGGTGCGAGAGGCGTTGATTCAGCTCGAGGCGGAGGGTTTGATTCAAATGATTCCGCACAAAGGTGCTGTGGTCACAAGCCTGTCGCGTGCGGAGATTAATGATGTGTTTGACTTGCGTAAACTTTTGGAGGCTCGGCTCTTTGAGGATTCCATACAGAAATTGACTGAATCGGATTTTGCCGCCTTAGATGAGATTCAGAAAAAGTTTGGTATCGCAATCAGAGATGCAGACTTAACCCAGTGGGGAAAGCTCAACACGGAATTGCATACAACGCTGTATGGTCGCGCCGAGTTGCCGCAAACCGCTGCAGTGGTCGCAGCCTTGCTTCAAAAAAGTGATCGTTACACACGAGTCCAGCTTTCTTCAAATGCCGCTCGGAAACGCGCCGAAAAAGAGCATGCAAATTTAATTGAAGCGGCTAAATTGAAAAAAATTAAGCCAGCCTGTGATTTGCTAGTCAAACACATTGAAACAGTACGGGCTGATTTGCTGGCGCTGTTGGCAAAAAATAAATAAAGTTAAGACAGCCGTATCAGCGGCGCGCGTGAGTGCGCTTAGTCAAAGATCTCGGATGTCACTCGCTTCTATACGGCACATCAATAAAGCATCCGCTTTCTCCGCCTAGCGCGAAGTTGAGCAAGGGCGGGCGACCATGTGGCACTTGAGCAAAGTGTTCTGCATCCGTGCCAGCGATTGACACACGCAGACGGCTACCCGGCTGTAAGGTCCAAGAAATCGGTAGCAAAGAGAATCTCACGTCAGCAAACACACCGGGCTGCATATGCTTTGCGTGTTCGCGGTGAAAGCTTCGGTATACCCAGTTGGCGTTGTAACTTGCAGGCGGTTTGGCCTCGGCACGGTGCAGTAGGCGCAAGCTACCTTCAGTGATATACCAAGAGCGACCGGCTTGATCGACTTCAGAAATATAGACAAACACACTTGCATCATGCTCTGAGCAAGACATACGCAATTGCACCGTTAAATGGCCAGAGAGTTCAAGCGCATTGTTGGTGGGCTCGGTCGAGAAACAAAGTAAGCGTTTTTCGTGTGCGTTCCAATCGTCGTAGTAGTCTTCAACGGGCAATGCCCCAAGGCGTTCAAAGCGACTGTGCTGTCCGGTGTTTGTGGAAAAACTCACTTGATAGGGCGCGGTGGATGCCGCGCTTGGCGCTTGCGGCAAAAGTTGGCCCTTGTCTGCAAAAAATAGCCGTGTGCTCTTGGCGTGCGGTGGCCAGGTCGCGGCGGCTTGCCATTTTTCTTCGTGCAGGGTGTGAAAGTGCACGGGCAATTCGTTTTTGATCCCGGTATTCATCCCTGCTAAGTGCTCATCAAAAAAGCGTAAGACCTCAGCCAAGATCTGAAACTCAGGCTTGGAGCCGCCACCGCGCCATGGCGAGCCATTCGTGCGCGCGCCGTGATCCCACGGGCCAAGCAGTAAGCGGTTATCTGCACCGGGGTTGCTCAAGAAGCGAGCGATAGAACCATTGGCAAATGCACTGCCGTCATACCAGCCCGATACCGAAAGTATGTTGACTTGCCCAGGCACTTGGCCCAAATACCAATACGGGCTGAACGAGCCGCTATGCATATTGGGATCGTGCGTTGCAGCTTCTTCTCGAAACGCAAACTCAGGTGCTAAGTCACGCATCCGAAAGCTGCCTTGATGCTGTACGAGTGCTTGCGCCAACAGTGCACCATCCTTATCCTCATCCACCGGCTGAGGACCTGCATAGCGCTTGTCATTGAAGTAAGGGTAGGGCTGCAAGAGGTCGCGTCTATCGAGGTCTAAGGCCGAAACCAAGTCATCATAATTTTCAGTGACGGTTGTACATTTAATGCCACCTGGAAAGACATGATCAGCGTACGTGTCATGCACAGAAAATAACGGCGCAATTGCTTTGACTGCTGGATGACCCGTACTGGCTAAAAAGCATGCGGCAGCACCCAGGTACGAAATCCCTGTGGAGCCGATCGCACCGTTCGACCATGGCTGGGCGACAATCCAATTGGCAATTTCGCGATAGTCTTCGCGCTCTCGCGGAGACCGAAAGCAATCACGTGTTCCAAAGCTAGCCCCGGTGCCACGCACATCGACCGTGATCACTGCATAACCGCGAGGGATAAAGAAATCCCGATAGATTGCAATGTTGGGTGAGGGCTCAGCACCGGGGCCAGTGACTTTAAAGCGTCTGTAATAAGGTGTCAGCACGGCAACCGTTGGGAAGCGCGTGCCGGGCTTGAGCGTTGGGCTCTCAGGAAGATAAACATCGATTGCCAGTCGCACACCATCGGGCATCGTGAGATATCTTGAATCGGGTGTTCCGATTGTGTAGGTGCTTGGACGCGT
>CAJBTJ010000312.1 GCA_903958565.1 uncultured beta proteobacterium | reverse complement strand
GCACCCGCAGCGTCGCGGACCGTCGTGAAGCCGCGCTGCAACATACCCTGAATAATCGGCACTGAACGCATCATCACCAGCGCATCAGGCAACGCGCCCTGCGTGCTCAAATTAAGTTGCGTCGCGGTCACATGTACGTGCAAATCAATCAGACCAGGCATCACGGTCTTGCCCGCGACATCGATCACTCTGGCAGATTTGCTGGTTAAGGACTTGTCCGACACTTCTTTGATCAAGCCATACTCAATCAATATGTCGTGCGGCCCTAACAGGGCATCTTGTAAGGGATCGAGCAAATTTCCATTTTTAAAGAGGACAGCTTCTTGCATAGACACCTCAAAAATTCGTTGAATACAGATCTAGGACGCCATCGTTCTGACATAACGCCGATGAATGAGCCAGTTCGCGCTCAGTGCAATCAACATCGTTGCCACGACTAAAATGAGTGCCATACTTGAACCAAACGTCCAATTAGACGCCTTAGCGATTTGACCGTAAAGCGAAGGTGCCATCATCGTGATGCCGCTACCACCGAGTAAAACGGGCGTCGCGTATGCGTTCATACACAAGATAAACACCAACATCGTCCCCGCCGCAACCCCGGGTGCCGCGATCGGCAACACGATGCGCAAAAATGTCGTGAACATATTCGCGCCGAGATTTTGAGCGGCCTCTTCAACAGCGAAATCAATCCCCTCGAGCACGCTCTGGAGCGTCAAAATCATGTAGGGGAGCACCACGGCTGTCGTACCGATCACCACGGCAAGGGGCGTATACAACAACTTAATAGGCTCGGCGATCGCTCCCAACCAAATCAACAGCGCATTCACCGCGCCCGCGTTCCCAAGCACAACCATCCACCCCGCAGCCCGCACAACGTTGCCCACCATGAGCGGAAACACAAGCAAAATGATTAACAAACTTTTATATTTACTCTGGGTTTTCGCCAAAAAATACGCGACAGGAAAGCCCAAGAGAAGCGCTAACAACGTGCAGATTGACGCGACTTTAACTGTGTCAATGAATACACCACGGTAATAGGAATCGCTAAAAAATTTAACGTAATTCTCTAGGGTGAATCCCTCGCGCATGATATGCACGGGATCATGGAAATTGAAGCTATAGCGAAACATCAAGACAATCGGCACCATAATGATGCACAACACCACCAAAGACGATGGGAAAGCCAAACAGGCGCCAAGTCGCGCTGCGCGATTATCTGCTTGGGATGACACGCTCACGCGCCACCCTCCTCGTCAAACACGACACAAGCTGACGCCTTGAAATTCATCGTGAACGTCGAGCCTGTCGCAAAGGTATCTGCGGGCGAGCCGGTTGCCGTATTGGGAACCTGACAAGACAAGCGCCGTTGGCCCGGCCCCACCAAGATCACGTCTAGAAAAGAGCCCAAATAGGCGGACGACTGCACCGTCACGGGAATATTATTCTCGTATACATTCGCGTGCGATAACTCGACTCGCTCTGGGCGAACTCCAATTTGTTTAGTGTTCTCAGTGACCCCGTCCACCTTAAGCAGCAAACCGTCCACAGTCTTGAACTGCCCCGGCCCTGCATACGCACCAGCGAAGAAGTTCATTTTCCCAAGAAACTCGGCAACAAAAAAATTCTCGGGTCTTTCGTACAGCGCGTCCGGGCGACCGACCTGTTGCACCTTTCCGTCGTGCATGATGGCCATACGATCAGATATCGCAAGTGCTTCTTCCTGATCATGCGTCACAAAGATGGTGGTTAATCCTAAGCGTTGCTGCAACGTGCGGATTTCTTCACGCACTTCGAGGCGAAGCTTCGCATCCAAGTTCGATAAAGGCTCATCAAGCAGGAAAACTTTCGGCTCAATCGCCAAGGCGCGAGCAATCGCCACCCGTTGCTGCTGCCCCCCTGAGAGCTGCCGCGGATACCGATCTTTGTACTCGGTCATACGGACCATATCAAGCGCCAGATCAATGCGGCGATCGCGCTCATGAGCAGGCAACTTTCGCATCTCAAGCCCAAACGATACGTTTTGTGCGACGGTCATGTGGGGGAATAACGCGTAGCGCTGAAACACCATCCCCGTATTGCGTTGATGAACTGGCAAGGCAGTCACATCCGCGCCACCAATCAAAATTCGGCCTGCGGTTGGATCAATAAACCCAGCAATCATGCGCAGCGTTGTCGTCTTTCCGCAGCCGCTCGGCCCCAAGAATGACACCAGTTCGCCGTCAGCGATTTCAAGAGAAAAATCCGACACTGCGACAGATTGTCCGAATTGTTTTTTTAGATGAATGAGAGAAACATTAGCCATATAAAATCAGACCACCTGACTGAGTTTGACGAAACGGTCAGTCACCAACATGATGATACCGAGCAAAAGGATTTGAACCGACGATACCGCTGCGATCGTCGGATCGAGGTTGAATTCAAGGTATTGCATGATCGCAATAGGTAGAGTGGTGCTCCCAGGTCCGACAAGCGAAATCGAGACCTCGAGATTTTCGAACGAAACGATAAAGCTGAACAACGCTGCGGCCACGATTGCCGGACGTAGCATGGGTAAAGTGATACGCCAGAAAGCAACTCGCCCATTCGCACCCAAATTGCGGGCCGCCTCTTCAATGGAAGGATCCAATCCGTGCATGCTTGCGGAAACAAGCCGTACGGTCCAGGGAATAGTCAGGCAAATATGCGCGAGTACCAGCCCACCCAGAGTGCCTACGATATCGCGATCTAAAAAGTTTTCCGTCCTTAAATAAAACAAATAAATCGCGATTCCAGCAACAATTCCAGGCATCAACAAGGGCGACAACAAGAGGGTATTTGCATATTTAGCGCCCCTGAAGCGATATCGAATCAACCCGAGAGCCGCCAAAACACCCAGTGAAACACCAACCAGTGCCGAAACAATCGCCAACTGGAGGCTGAACACGAACCCGTTTACAAAAGACTGGTTATCCCAAGCGTTCTTGTACCAGGCCAAGGTGTACCCAGAAGGTGGGAAATAGAGAATTGAATCCTTGAAAAAGCTTAGCCAGATCACAAAGATCAAGGGACACAGCATGATTGCGTAAATCAAGAACACAAATGCCCGCAACAGCCATTTGCCAGTGTGCAGACGCCGAACGAATGTAAAGCCTTTGGTCACTGCGGTGATTCTCAAAAGAAGGTCGACAGGATCGTGAGAGACGTACTCAGCAGGATACCTAATTGGGATTTATCCTAAAGATTAAACCAGAATCACTTCTCAGGGAGGTGCGCAAAGCGCCATTGACCACAAATCAGGGTTGACCCTCCACTGTATTCGCGATATTTTCGCTGTATTCTCCCCTAACCACATTGAACTGAGGCTGATCTCCATGCATATTGAACCCGGCGTAGTCGACGGCGCAAAGATACTACTTAGCGTTGCCACATCCGCGATCGCGTGCGGCTTGACGGTCAAGGCCTGTCTTGAGACGCGCAAGTCCTCGGGCACGGCAGCCTTGGTTCAGCGAAGCGTGATCGCGACCTTTCTTGTGTTTTGTTTCTTCGAAGTGCTGTGGCATCACCCTGTTGGCATATCAGAAGTGCATCTGATTATGGGGAGCAGCTTGTTTTTACTGTTTGGCGCGGGACCGACAGCAATCGGCTTGACGCTTGGACTGCTCATGCAAGGTCTGCTTTTTGCGCCGACCGACTTACCCCAGTTCGGGATGAACCTCACCAGCCTACTGCTCCCGTTATTCGCTCTGAGTTATGTCGCACGTCGCGTCATTTCACCCCGCACGGCTTATGTGGACCTTTCCTCCCAGCAAGTACTCAAGTTGTCGGCGACCTTCCAAGGCGGGGTTGTGGCCTGGGTGATTTTTTGGACTATCTACGGCCAAGGCTTTAGTGTCCCAACCATCACAAGCATCCTGAGCTTTGGTGGCGCCTATATTGGCGTGATTGCATTGGAATCGTGCCTTGACCTTTGCTTGTTGGCGGGCGCTAAACGAGTCCACCAACTACGGGGCTTCAGTTTTTTTGATTCGCGGCTGCTCAGCACAGGTCAAAGACTAGGATAGTTCTGCTCAAGCAGGCTAGAGATGTCCGCCCTCAGACGGACGATACACGCACCTGCGTGGGAACAACGTCTAAGCGCTCTGGTGAAAAGCGTAAGGTGAACCTACTGCCCTTTCCCAAAGTACTCGTAATTTGTAACTGCGCGTGATGTCTCGTGGCAATATGCTTGACGATTGCCAGACCAAGACCCGTGCCACCCGTGTCACGTGAACGGCTCCCATCGACGCGATAAAAGCGCTCCGTCAGTCGTGCCAGATGTGCTGAGTCAATCCCTGGTCCCGTATCGGTAACCGAAAATTCACCGTATCCATCGTTGCCAACCGACCACTTAACGGAGATCGCCCCCGCCTCGGGTGTATACCGAATTGCATTCGAAATAAGATTGCCAAATGCGGATTGCAGTTCACGCTGTTCACCCATCAACATATGAGTGGTGTCAACCGCAAATTCAATCTGATGCCGCCCCTTCGATAGCGCCTCGGCGTCCGAGCGCAAGGCTCCCATTTCCGCCACCACATTAAACGGAGTACACGCCGCCACTTTGGAGTTTGCTTCAAGCTTTGCAAGCGTCAATAAATCTTCGACAAGATTTTTCATCCGCCGCGATTGCGTCATCATCAAATCCAGATATCGATGTTGCTGATCCGGTGCCAGTTCGATCGATTGCATAGTCTCTAGAAAACCGATCAACACCGTTAGCGGGGTACGAATCTCATGCGACACATTGGCGACGAAATCTCGACGCATCGCCTCTGTGCGCTGCAAATCTGTAATGTCTTGTGCCAAAAGCAAGGACTGATCCTCTGCAAAAGGGAATACCTGCACGACCACAGTCAAGTTAGCCGCCACCCCCATCCGTTCAATCACAACAGGGTTATCAAATTCTGCCTCGCTCAAGTACCCCACAAACTCTGGATGACGAACGAGATGTGTGATGCTCTGCTTCGCATCTTTTTCAAAATTCAGACCAAAAAATCTTTCAGCGCTGGAGTTACACCACTCCACTTGATTCTGCGCATCTAGCATGATGACGCCGTTGGGTGACGCCTGAAAGCCTTGTATAAAACGATCGTGTTGTTGTTCGATGGCCTGGATACGATTCCGCATCTCTTTGAGCACGCGATGTCGCTGCGTAAACACCTCACCCCAGAGACCTAAGGCAGGGAGCGACTGCTCATCCGTCGTCGCAGGATTGTCCCGCAAGCGCTGCAGGTTGTAATAGGAGTATGCCAAGGGGAAAATCAGCGGGATGCTACCTAGCAGGTATGCGCCCCACTCCCCCAGCAAATGCCCGCCCAAGAACGCAAACGCGAGGGAGGCGCCGAGAATAAGAATAAAACGCCCTGTAGCTGCTGACATTACACACAACGCTCCGAGCGACTCTGGCTAAGATCGATCACCGTCCGCGGTTGGACTCGGTGTTCTCGTTGCACGATAACCGACTCCTCGAACAGTTTCAATGTAGGCATCGCATTTCGCAACGGCCAACGCGACTCTGAGTCTGCGAATATGCACATCGACGGTCCGCTCTTCGATAAAGACTTCGTTGCCCCAAACCTGATCAAGCAATTGGGTCCGGGAATGCACGCGCTCGGGTGCGCTCATCAGAAACTGCAATAGACGAAATTCGGTCGGTCCGACTACGATTTCGCGACGCGTTGCGTTTGGCCATTCGGCTGTGACACGATGCGTCACGGGATCAAGCCGCATCGCGCCGAGCACCATCAACTCATCTTGCGAGGGTGCGCGGCTATGACGACGTAACAGCGCCTTGACACGCGCCATCAGTTCCTTAGTAGAAAAAGGCTTGGTCATGTAGTCATCCGCGCCCGAATCCAGCCCCAACACTTTGTCGGCCTCTTCGCTCTTTGCAGTGAGCATCAAAATTGGAATCATGGCTGTCGCTTCGTTGCCACGCAGCTCTTTCGCAAACTGAACACCCGACTTGCCCGGCAGCATCCAATCCAGAATGATGAGGTCGGGCATGGTCTGGCGCATAAGCTGTGTGGCCTCATCGGCCTGAAAAGCGCGATCGACGACATAATCACCATGAAGCAAATTGATCGCAATCAGCTCAGAGATCGAAGGCTCGTCTTCAACAATCAGAATACGTTGACTCATAAACCGATCCTTATTCTGTCGCGCGCTGTATTAACTCTTTCTTGGGGCTGTGTCTCAGATCATCACCACCCACAACATAAATAATGAATTCCGCAATATTCTTGGCATGGTCGCCGATTCGCTCGATCGACTTGGCAATCGTGAGGATATCCAACCCTGTGGCGATGGTCTGCGGGTCCTCAGCCAGATAAGAGGTCAGCTTACGCACAAAGGCGCGAAACTCTTCATCAATCTGTTTATCATCCAACACAATCACAGCGGCAGCGGCAGCGTCTTGTCTGGCAAAGGCGTCTAAGCTCTGGCGCAGTTGCTTCAGAGCCATTTGCCCAGAGATGATGATTTCCGCGACGTTGATGTTGTTTTCAACACCTTTACGAATAATCCGGCGCGTACGCTTAGCAACCTTCTCCGCCTCATCACCCGCACGTTCTAGATTGGTGTTGGCTTTAGAAATCGCCATAACGAGTCTTAGATCTCGTG